>CAMDPK010000014.1 GCA_945904015.1 Candidatus Kuenenia stuttgartensis
TTCTGCTTCGCCTTTTGTTCCTGATCGGCTTTATCGAGGGCGGCGCGCGGGTTGATGAAGTCGTCCATGTAATCTTTGGACGGCAGCTTGCCCGGCGTGTCGTCCGAGTCGTCCTCTTCGTTGCTCTTGCCGATCGGGCTGGCGGCGGACGGGGTGACGTGTTCATCACGCCGGCGAATGTGCGGAGCGTGCGGATCGACCAAGTCTTCCAGCGACAGGCAGGCGTCAAGGAAGGCTTCAACTTCCTCGTGGCCATAGCGGTCGATGTAGCGATGCACGCGAGCGGCGTGGTTGGCCATTTCGTCGAGCATCTTGCGATTCGTCGGCTGGAACCAGGCGTTGTTCTTGAAGAAGTCGCAGTGTCCGTAGACGTGAGCGATGACCAGCTTCTGGTCCATCAGCGCGTTGGACTTCAGCAAGTAGGCGTAGCACGGATTGGTGTTGATCACCATCTCGTAGATCTTTTGCAGGCCGTACTCGTAGCCCTTCGAGAGTTCGTCGTACTGGGCACCGAACCGCCAGTGCGGATAACGCACGGGGAATCCACCGAACGCGGCGAGCATCGACATCTCGTCGTAATCGACGACTTCGAAGTTCGTCTCGTAGAAGTCCAGCCCGTACTCACGAGCCTTATTCGCCAGCACCTTCTGGACGTCGGCGAGTTCCTGCGGGAGTTCACGTTGAATGCTGATCGGCATGTTCGGTCCCCTTGGTTCCTTCCGCGAGACGCGTCTTCCCTGACCGCCGAACTATGCAAAGCGAGGCAAGCCCGCGACCGATGTTCTGTGACGGACCATTCGATCCGCCATCGTGTTCCGATCACTCCGCTCCATCGGCGGTCAGTCGAGCGGGCAGTAACATACCCACCAACCCGATCTCGGCGAAGACCGGTTTCGCCACCGACACCTTCGCTCAATGCCGCCAAGGAACCAACTCATGGGCGTGGAAATCGACATCGTTTACGAAGGACAACTCCGCTGTGCGGCGACGCACGGCCCGTCACAGGCCACGCTCGCGACCGACGCGCCGGTGGACAATCACGGCAAGGGCGAGAGCTTTTCACCCACCGATCTCGTGGCGACAGCACTCGGAGCTTGTGTGATGACGATCATGGGCATCGTCGCTGAGCGGAATCAAATCGACCTGGCCGGCACGCGCATCCACGTCACGAAAGAGATGGTTCAGCAACCGATCCGCCGCATCGGCCGGCTGCCAGTCACCGTGACGATTCCCGCCGCCAAAGCCGCGAATGTTTCCGCCGCCGATCGAACGAAGCTCGAAACCGCCGCGAGACACTGCCCGGTGCATCAAAGCCTGCACCCCGACATCGACTCGCCGATTGAGTTCGTTTGGCTGAGATGAAGCCTTCGATATTGGACACGGACTTCATGGAGATTTGTGGTTTGAAACCTTCCATGAAATCCGTTTCATCCGTGTCCCAATTCCTGACACAGCCGATTCGACAACGACACGAATGTCTCGACATCCAAAGTCTCGGCCCGAACGTCGGGCTTCAGGCCGAGTTCCGCAAGCACTCCGTCGATCGCCTCACGATCCAACCGGCCTTTGAAGTGCGAACCGAGGACGACTCGCAGATGCTTGCGGCGCTGTGTGAAAACTCCGCGGACCAGCTCGTGGAAGAACGCTCGGTCGGTGATCAAGGCTCGGCGTTCTCGGTCGGGGCGGATGCTGAGGATTGCGGAATCGACGTTCGGCCGAGGCCAGAAGACTTGCGGGCCGAGTTTTTTGAGCAGCTTGATCTGGCACTGCGACTGCAACCAGATCGACAACGCACCGTAATTGCTGCCCGTTTTCGGCTGAGCCGCCATGCGCTGGGCCAACTCAAGCTGAATGGTCACGACCATGCCGACCCACGGCAGCTCGGTGGCGACGAGGTTTGAGATGATCGGTGTCGCCACGTCATACGGCAGATTCGCGACCAGCTTCAACTTTCGATCCGGATCAACCTTTAACTTTTCCTCGACGACGGCGATCACGTCGGGGTTGAGTTGGTTCTTGCTCTTGAGAGCATCGGCATTGATCAGCGTCACGTTCCGCAGTCCATCGAGCATCTGCTGCGCGAGTCCGAACACTTTCTCGTCGTACTCGACCGTCACGACGTCAGCGGCCTCGCGAGCCAAAAATGTCGTCAGTCCGCCGGTTCCCGTGCCAACTTCCAGCACGACATCGTCAGGACCGATGAAAGCTTGATCGGCGACGTACTGCACGATGTTGAGATCGATCAGGAAGTTCTGACCGAGATCGCCGCGCGGAAAGAACCCGTGCTGAGCAAACAGCTTCGTCAAATGCGTGCGTGTCTGCCGCTCGGCCTCGTTCATTTCGCGGACTCCGCCGAGGCTCCGACAGCCAACAACTTCGCGACGTACTTCGCCAGCACATCGGTTTCGATGTTGATCTCGTCGCCGACTTGTCGCCGGCCGAGCGTCGTGACTGCCAGCGTGTGTGGGATCAACATGACTTGAAAGCTCGTGGTTGTGACCCGAACCAATGTCAGGCTGACACCGTCAACGGCCACCGAACCCTTCTCGACCATCTGAGCCGCGAGAGTTGTCGGCACCTCAAACGTGTAGTCGGCGAATTCTATTCGCGAGTCGATCGCGGCGACTCGGCCGACGCCGTCAACGTGGCCTTGCACGATGTGCCCGCCAAAGCGGCCATCGGCTGGCATGGCTCGTTCAAGGTTCACCGCGTCACCCACTCGCAGCCGGCCGAGGTTCGTTTTTGTGAGCGTCTCGTGCCCAGCTTGAAAGCTCCACAGCACGCCATCAGCCGCGACAACCGTCAAACAGCAGCCGTTGATCGCAATACTTTCGCCGAGACGTTTGTTGGGCGGTGCGTTTTCGAGAAAGCTCGCCGGCACCTCAACGACCACGCGCTTCGCGTCCCCTTCATCGGCGAGCGATCGCACCGTCCCCAAGCTCTCGACCAATCCGGTGAACATCAGGCATCGTCCATGTCGTCGTGATCGCCATTCGCGTCGGTTGTGGTCGGAGTCTCTGGCTTCCAGGCGGTTCCCGTCGATGGGCTGGCGGTTGCCGCGATTGGTTGCGGATGGCCTCGGTGCCACCAGCGCATGACCGATTCGTTCCAAAGTGCTCTCAGCGGCGCACCAAAAGCAAACCAGCAGCAGAACAACGGCACAAACACCTGCGGCATCACAAACACCACGGCCAGCGCGAAGACGATCTGGATCAAATGCTGCCGAGGACGCCGGCCACGAATCAGTCGATTGACGAGATGCGCGTACCGAATTCGCGAAACCATCAAGCACGCGACCGCCAAAGTAATGAACGGCAATACGCTGGGAGTCCAGGTATCGAGCCATGTCGCGACGTGTTCCCAAAGCTTGTCATTGGCCGAGTCTTCCAAATGGCGGAATCCAAAAGCCATGATTGGAAAACTGGCAACCGTTCCCGCCGCCGCGGGTGATGGCAAGCCGCTGAACGAATCGTGAGCGTCATCCTCGTCGGTTTCGACATTGAATCGAGCCAGTCGCAACACCGCGCAGACGACGTACAACGCCGCAATCAGCCAGACGAAGCGGAGGAGCAGAAGATCGTGCGATTGAGAGAATTGCAGCATTAAAAACGCAGGAGCCGCTCCGAAGCTGATCGCATCGCACAACGAATCGAGCTGCGCCCCGAACTCGCTGGTCTGCTTTGTGAGCCGAGCGGCACTGCCGTCCAAAGCATCGAACACCATCGCCAAGAAAATCAGGCACGCGGCGATAAACAACGACACCGTCGAATCCCCGACGGACCACTTGGCCGCGATCGTGATCGCTCCGAAACCGCAGACCGCGTTGCCCAGCGTCAGCATTGTCGGCAGCACGGCGAAGACTTTTTCGCGACGGCTCATGATTCAAACTCCGCCAGGATCGAAATGCCGGCTTTCACTTTGTCACCGATTTGAACTCGCAGCTTCAACGCCGCTTCACGCGGCAGGACCAGTTCGGTACGCGAGCCTAATTTGATCATGCCGAACTGCTCGCCACGAGCCAGCGATTCGCCCGGCTTCAGCCAGCAGACGATTCGTCGAGCGATCGCTCCCGTGATTTGCCGAACAATGTACCGCCGAAACGGGAACTCCGTTTCCTGCATTCGCACGGCGAGCTGTTCGTTCTCGCGAGCCGACTCCGGCCGCAAAGCATTCAAATACTTGCCGGGCCGATAACGCAACCCGATGACTCGGCCAGCCACATGGGCCCGATTGATGTGAACGTTAAAGATCGACAAGAAGATGCCGATTTGCACGGCCGGGCCGCCCAGGAATTCGTCGTGCTCGATCTCGTCAATCGCCACGATCTTGCCATCAGCGGGTGACACGATCAGGCCCGGTGCCGCTGGAATGGCTCGCGGCGGATTTCGAAAGAACCAGACGATCAACAAACCGATGACGGTTAGCGTTGTAACTCCCAGCCAGGCGATGATCCGTGCGGCCGACGGCAACCACCCCGAACAGGGACAGGTCAGCCAGCAAATCAGCGCGACCGCCGGACCAAACGTAATCAGCGAAAACACGAACAACTCACACAAGCCGGTGCGAGCAAATGGAATCTTGTCGCGCCAGCGGAACGGGTCGTCGGCCGGCTCCCAAAAATAGCCGCCTTGATTGCGATGAAACTTCAAGTCGCGCGGATCGAGCACCTCATGCGGGCAGCCGTTGAAGTCCCCTTTGCGAAGCTCGGCCATGCGACGAACGTAGCCGCGACGAAATGTCTTCAACCACCAACGACGGAAGCCACCCCAGGCGATTTCCAAATGGCAAATGACTCCGCCCCCCGGCTGAATCCATTTCAGTTGCGGGTCCATCGGTTCCAGCGGCAACGGCTCGGCGGGATGTGGGCGAGAGGGTTGTTCGGCAGATGCAGTCATGCGGCGGATTGTAGTTGTGTATTCGACGGCTCGCGACGCAGTTCTCGTCACGGGTTCAGACTCCCCCAAACCGCCGTCTGTTCCGATCCGGCAAATTCTCCGGCGGCTCATGGTGGCGAATGCGGTCAGACTTCGACAAACTCCGGGCCGAATTCGCCGCTTTTGTTGCGGCGTCGGCCAGATTCCTTTTCAGGACAACGAATGATGAGTGTGGAAATTGCAGCCGTGCGTGCTCGCGAGATTCTCGACAGCCGCGGCAACCCGACAGTGGAAGTGGACATCGAGACGGAAGACGGACATCGCGGCCGAGCGGCCGTTCCCAGCGGTGCCAGCACCGGCTCGCACGAGGCGATCGAACTCCGCGACACGAACGACAAGACGCGGTATCTCGGCAAGGGAGTGCTGCAAGCGGTCGAGAACGTCAATGTGAAGATTGCCAACGAACTGATCGGTCTCGACGTCTGCGATCAGGCGTTGATCGACCACGCGATGCTCGAACTGGACGGCACCGAAAACAAAAGCAAACTCGGCGCGAACGCGATGCTGGCCTGCTCGCTGGCCGCGGCGGACGCGGCGGCTCAAGTCAGCTTCCTGCCGCTGTTTCGCTATCTCGGTGGCGTCGGAGCGAATCGCTTGCCGGCTCCGATGATGAACATCATCAACGGTGGAGCACACGCCAACAACGGCATCGACTTCCAAGAGTTCATGATCTTCCCGCTCGGCTTCGACACGTTCAGCGATGGGCTGCGAGCCGGTGTCGAGATCTTCCATCACCTCAAGAAGGTGCTGCACGACAAGCACATGAGCACCGCCGTCGGCGACGAAGGAGGCTTCGCTCCCGACATCAAGACCACGAAAGAGGCACTCGACACGATCCTGAGCGCGATCGAGAAGGCTGGCTACAAGCCGGGCGAGGAGATCAAGATCGCTCTCGATTGTGCCGCGACCGAGTTCTACAAAAACGGCAAGTACGAGATCGAAGGCAAGAAACTGTCCTCGGCCGAGATGGTCAGCTTTCTGGCGGACCTCGTCGATCACTATCCAATCTGCTCAATCGAGGACGGCTGTGCCGAGGACGACTGGGACGGCTGGAAGCTGCTCACCGACAACGTCGGGATGCGTTGCCAGATTGTCGGAGACGATCTGTTTGTCACGAACACGAAGCGACTGGCTCGCGGCATCGAGACCGGCGTTGCGAACAGCATCCTCGTGAAGGTCAACCAAATCGGCACGCTCACCGAAACCATTGAAGCCGTGCAACTCGCTCACGGCAGCGGCTACACGGCCGTGATGAGCCACCGTTCCGGCGAGACCGAGAACACGTTCATTGCCGATTTGGCGGTTGCTCTCGGCACCGGCCAGATCAAGACTGGCTCTGCCAGCCGAACGGATCGAATTTGCAAGTACAACCAATTGCTCCGGATCGAGGAAATCCTCGGCCCAGCCGCTCAATACGGCGGAACGATCTGATCGCGAAACTTGGTTGCGAATCTCACCGAACTCAGGCCGGAGCCGCAAAAAGCCCCGGCCTGATTCGTTTCATCGGGCAGAATCAAGACATCCCAACTTGGCGAGCCGGAGGGCGTCAGCCCCCGGACTCAGTGACCGTTGAGAGTCGTCCGGGGGCTGACGCCCTCCGGCTCGCCTGAATTTCATTCACACACAGTCATGCACGACACGATCGAACAATCCGAATCTCACGCCTCCTGGACCATCTCGCTGGCCTTCTGGCTAACCTTGTTGGCGGCGATCAGTGCGTACTCGGTGGTCGCGCTCTCGCCGAAGCTGTTGAGTTACATCCAACTGCGGCACGATTACCACGCGACACAGATGCGGTTGGTTGGTCTCGAACATGAAGTTGATGATCTGACCCAAGTTGTCGATTCGTTGGCTCGCGATCCGGAGTTTGTCCGCAAGCTGGCCAGCGTCGAGTTCGGAGCCCGTCGCGCCGGCGAGGAACGCATCCCGGTCGACGAGCACTTGCAGCTTTCGATTCGCGACAACGATCCTGTCTCCGAGATGCCCGCCGATTCGCTGCCGTGGTACGGTTCGGCGGTTTATCCGTTCGCGGTCAACAACCGATTACGCGGAACGATTCTTTTGGCTTCCGCGCTGACGTTGGTGTTCGCGTTCATGTTTTTGCAGCCGACCGCGACGGTTTCGGTGGCGCAAGAACAATCGCCGACGATGAGCACTCCTGGCGGAATCTTGTCTCGGTATCGTCGCCCCGTATGACCTCATCGCTTTGCGGGACTGCGGCTCTGGCGTAGAGTGGCTGCCTGTGAGATCACTGGCCTCGCACTTCCGAGATTGACATGCCGACTCCGCTTCTGGACCGCGAGGAATACATCGAGCAGACGCACTTCTTCCGCGTCTTCGCCGAACGGCTGCGTGAGAACATTCCGTCGCAGGAGATTCTCACGACCATCCAAGAGGAAATCCTCAGCACGACCAAGCTGCCGATGGCGATTGATTTCTTGCGGAGCGAGATTCTGCTGCAAGGCCGAATCAGCGACGCGATGGCTCGGCTGGAGCATTACTTCGCTCCATTCCAAGCCTTCATCATGCGGCAAGCGGAAGAGGAAACGAAGTCGCGGTTCGACCAGTTCATGGCACTCGAAATTCTGACGCGCGAGGCGGAATTCCGCGCGAACAATCCCTCGTCGCAAGGGCTGTTCATTTTTCAGTTCGAGTGCCTGTCGCGAAACCGCTTGGGCTACACCGACGGCTTGATCGCGCTCGGCGGCGATCCGTTGTACGACGATGCCTGGCGCGAGTGGTTTGGGGTCTTGCGCCGAGAACTCGGCACGTCCGAGTTCTCCGACTTGCTCTATTTCCGCTCCGAACAATTCGTCGCCGACCGCCGTCGAGCGACTCAAGACCCCGAATTCACCGCACCGCACCCGTTGCTCTTTGGCTTGCGAGAGGGCCGCATCGCGAAGGCTCACCGCAAAAAAGATCCGCTCTACATGTTCGCCGCGTTGCAACGGCAGCTCGGATATCCCGCCGTGCCGCGACTGAAATCGAAGACCGATCAGACGGTGATTCCCCCTGTGGTCGAACAACGACTGCAACGGATCGAGCAAATACTCAAGATCGTGCAGGCGGAGTTGAAAGGCGGCCTCGATCTGTCGCAGTTCTTCGTGAAACCGGATGACCTACCGTAGAACGGACGCCTACGTCCGTTCAAACCGTTCGGACGTAGGCGTCCGAACTACTTCGGTTTTGATCCCGCGTCGATCGTTTTCAGAAACTCGACGAACTCCGGACGCTGACGGATGGGATTGAGGTCCGTGTCGCTGCGGAGTTGCTTCTTGAACGCCGGGCCGAACTGTTCGCCGGCGGTGCGACGAGCGAGGTCCAGCAGTTCCACAGCCTTGGAAACGTACTGCTTCGCGAGTTCTTCGCGGCGTTCGACGGAGAGTTTTGGATCGACCAGTGCTTTGGAAAACGCCAGCGCGTAGGTCGTCGCGGGGTTGAAGAGGAGCGGCCATTCTCGCGGTCCGAAATGGCCGACAGCACCTTTGGTGGCGATTCCGGTTTTCTCGATTTCGACGACTGCTCCTGCATAATCGCCGAGCATCACCATCGCGTGAGCCAACCCCCACCGGCTGTCGGGATCAATCGGGTTGAGCCGCAGCGATTCTTCAAAATCTTCTTTCGCGAGCTGGGTCGCTTGAAGCAAGTACGCCTTGCCTCGTTGTTTCAACATGTTGGGCGAAGGCTCGTATTGCAGCGACATCGTGTAGTCGTTGATCGCCTCTCGGTACTTCTCCGTCTTGGCGAGTGCCGAGCCGCGAGCACGGTACACGTCGCCGACCGGTCCTTCTTTTTCGAGGAATTCGGTGAACCCCGCAATCGCTTCGGCGAATCGGTTGAGCGACAGGAGCACCTCGGCACGTTGGCGAATGACATTGGAGTCTCGCGGATTCTGAGCCAGCGACTGCTCGAAAGCCCCGAGGGCTTCAGGCAAGCGTTTCGCTCGCTGATGAATCAAACCAATTTCGCGAAGGCTGGCAGCGCGGAGAAGGGGATTGGGAGATTGCCGGATTGCTCGTTGAAAATCGTCAATCGCCGCTGCGGGATCGCTCAAGGCGACGCGAATCATTCCGCGAGCGTGATAAAGCGACGCCTGTTGAGGGGATAGCGGGAGCGCTTTAGTCAACTCGGCGAGAGACGTTTGGAACTCGGCCGCCGCGCGGATCACGCCATCTGGAGCGTCTGACGTCGCAAGTTCACGACCGAGGATGCGGCTCAGGTCCGCCAGATCCTCGTGTGGGCCAGACAGGTCAGGACGCAACTCGGCGGCTTTGACGAAGTCGGCTCGTGCGGCGGCGTAGTTTCTTTGCTTCAGGTAGACCACGCCGCGATTCAAGAAGACGTGATACGACTGTGGTTCGAGTTCCAGCGCCTTGTCGAAATCGCGTTGCGCTTGCTCGTACTGCTTCAGCTCACCAAAGGCGTAGCCGCGCACGACGTATGGCCAGAACACGTCCGGACGGCGAGCGATACAGGCGGTATAGGCCGCCGTCGCCGCTGCCGCGTCCGCCGAATACAGGTGACAATAGCCGATCATGTTCAACGACCAATAGTCGTTGGGATCAACTTGCAGAGCATCTCGATAGTGTGTCAGCGCGGACTTGTAGTCGTGACGCAAGCGGGCCAACTCGCCGAGATAATAGTGGTCGAAACGAGTACGGGCGGGAATCGTCGCCATCTCCTTCAGCGCGGCCTGAGCCTCTTCGGTCTTGCCGAGATGATCGAGCAATTCCGCCTTCAGCGCGGCGACCGCCGGAGAAGTGCGTCCCAGACGATCTGCATCGCGCAAGCGGTCCAGGCCACGTTGAGCCGCCGTTCGAACTTCCGCCGGCTGGTCCTTGATCGCGAGATTGATCTCGGCCTGCGCGACCGTGAACAGCAACTCGAACTCGCCGCCGCGCCACGTCTCGATGGCGTCGGGGCCGAGCAACGTCAGACGTGGGTCGAGCGTCTCCGACTGCTCAAAGTCGATGGCGAACGTTTCCATTCCAGCGAGTCCCAATTTGTAAGCCTCGCGGAGATCATCCATCGAATCTTGTCCGGAGAGGTTGCTGCCATGCACGCGAACTTGCTCGACCGTCGCCGTGAACTTGGCAAGCTGAGCTTTAGCGGCATCGACTTCGGATTGCTGAGCGAGCGATTGGTTGACGTCGGCCAATCGCGATTGCGCCTGTCGATGCAGGTCCGCGAGCGAGGTTTCGTTCGTCAGCAGCGTAACCGCCTCGGTCAGCAGCGTGCGGGCTTGAGCGAAATCCTTCGCGGTGTCGGTCGCTTGCTGGGCGTCGTCGAGTAGTCGAGCGGCTTTTGTGCGTAGTTCGGCGAGTCGTGCCCGTTCGGCGGCGGCTTGCAGGCGGGCGACGTTGTCGAGGTCGCTTTGAATGCCATCGCGAAGTTGCGTCAGTTTCGATTCGGCTCGGACTTGGCCGAGCGCCTCGGTCAGCAGCGTCGTGGCTTTCGCAAGTTCCGAATCCTTGGTCGCGATGCGAGCAGCGTCCACTTTCGATTGCGCGGCGAGTCGCAGACTTTCGACGCGGCTCGATTCCAGCCAATTCCACGCGACAGAACCGCACACAATCACGATGACCGCCACCGAGGAGCTGAAGACGAGTGTGCGATGCCGTTTTCTCCAGCGACGAAATCGCTCGTGCCACGGATCGGGAAAGACGGACACCGGCTCATCGGCCAGCCAGGCTTCGACATCGGCGGCGAGGTCCAGCGACTTGGCGTAGCGATCGGCTTGCAGCAGTGCCATCGCCTTGCGGCAGATCGCTTCGAGCGGCGGCGGAATTGTCGGGTCGATCTCTCGCGGTGACGTGATCTGCCCGCTGACGACTTTGACGAGCACGTCTTGAGCTTTGCCCCTCGGAACCGGCGGTTGGTTGGTCAGCAGTTTGTAGAGGATGCCTCCCAGCGAATAGATGTCGGTCCGCGCGTCGAGTTCGTTGATCAATCCGCGCGCCTGTTCCGGCGGCATGTAGGCCGGCGTCCCCATGATCTGTCCCATCATGGTTTGACTGCCGGCGGTGCGAGCATCTGTCGTGACTTGGCGGCGAAAGAATGTTCCCGGTTCGGTTCGACCGGTCTGCGTGCCACCGGCCGATGTCGCCGAGGCGTGCGTCGCGCCGGTGTTTGAAACAGCGGCTCCTGTGGCCCCGTCTTTCGTGGCGGCGACGTTTGTCTCAGATGTGGTGGATTCCGCAACCGTGTGGTCATCGGCCGAACGGTTCGCGTTGTCAAGTTGCCCGTGGGAGTCGGTCGCGATTTCTTGTTCGCCGAGCACATCGACCACTTTGGCCAAGCCCCAGTCGAGCACCAGCGTCTCACCGAACTCGCCGATCATCACATTGAGCGGCTTGAGGTCGCGGTGCAGCACTCCCTTGTCGTGCGCGAAGCCGACCGCCTGGCAGACCGCGATGAACTGTCGCAGCAGTCGTGTGAACGCCAACTGTCGCTCGGTGCTGCCGCGCAGCAGGATGTGCAGCGCCTCGATCGCCTCTTCCATGTTGCCGCCCTTGAGCAGCTTCATGGCGTAGAACGGAGTCCCATTTTCCTGATAGCCGACGTCGTAAATCGGCACGATCCCGGGGTGCTCAAGCTGCCCGGTAATCTGTGCCTCTTCGAGAAAGCGTTCGACGATCCGAGGGTTCTTGAGTGCCTTCGGCAGCAGTTCCTTGAATGCGATCTCGCGATGGATGATAGAGTCTTTGGCTCGCCAGATGTTGCCCAAGCCGCCGTGCGCGAAGTTGTCGAGCAGCCGATACCGGTCCTCCGCTCGCGGTCCGCGAAGCTGCCGCTGAGGTGTTGGCGGTTTCTTCGCCGCATTCGGCAATGGTTGTGGCCAAGCCTCACCGGTTGCTCCTTTGGTCGCAGCCCAGCCCCGCGCTACGGAACTGGATCCGGCGGTCGCCTGGATTTCCGGAGACATCGCAACGGCGCCTGGAATGGATGGTTCGACGATGGTGTGGACGTCAGCTTCCGAATTGTTGAGCCTGGGTGTATTCAGGCTCGGCGAAGAGTCTCCAATTGTTGCGTCGTGCTCGATGTTCTCGTTTCGTAGCACGAGCATGGCTTCTGCGGCTCGCGGTGACGGATCAACGATTGTCGCTTCGTCCGATTCGTTCGGCTCGACCAGCGTGTGATCGGGAAGCGTGCCGGGGCCTTTCGCCAGAACGTCATCGGCAATCGTTGCCTCCTCGTTGCCGGTCGATGACGCCAGTTGAGTCGCATCGTCGTGCGACTCGGTTCGCGGATCGCCGGCACCAGGTGGGTGAGGCACGGACATGGCTATCTCCTTCTCGCCGAGTCTACTCACGAGTCGTGAACGGATTCTGCAACGCCTCGCCGGTCATGAAGTTCAATCGCGTGACACGGAGGATCTTCCAGTCTCCCTTCTCGCGTTGCCACGTCAGCTCCCAGCGAGTCGGATAGTGGACGCCATCGGCATTGCCTCCGGCTCTGACGGTGGCGGAGGCTCGAAACTGCGTGACTGCTCGCGAGTCGTTGTTGCTCATCGTCGTCCGCACGTCCGAAATCCGCATCGCTTCGGGGAGATCGACATAGTTTAGTGCGGCTTCCGCCATTCGTCTCGTGCCATCGGCCGATGCCGAGATGTAACTCAGCGAGGCCGGCTCCGGTCCTCGGATCAACAAGTTCACCAAGCCTTGCTGCATGGAATCTCGCTGGAACGCCACGGCGAAATCCAACAGCCGTTGCTCGACGCGCTCACGTTCGGTGACGATCTGCTGCTCGACGACAAACACGATCCCGCACAGCGCGAGACACAAGGCGACTCCCGCCAAGAACATCGCCTTCCGCTGCGACATCCAGCCCAGAAACAGCAACACGCCGACGACACACAATCCGATGATCGGCGGCCAAGGCGTTTCTGTGAACCACATGATGGGATTTTCGATTTGAGATTTTTGATTTGCGATTGGGACTACGGCGAGTTCAGCGGCTGTCCGACGCGCAGATAGGTGAAGAGATTGCGGACCTGTTCGTCGGTCAGATTATTGAGCAGCCCCTCTGGCATCAGCGATTTCTTGAGCGGGACAGTTTCTTCGATGTCGTCGCGGTTGATGGAGATGTTTTGGCCGTCGATGCCACGGACGACCAGCACGCGGGCGTCTTGATCGGCGCGGAAGCCGGTGATCGTGCGGCCGTCGTTGGTGACGACGACGATGGCCTCGAAGCCCTCGCGGATCTCGGCGCTGGGGTTGATGACGTTCGTGAGGATGTGATTGACGTCGTTCCGTTTGAACGCGGTCAGGTCGGGGCCGATGCGGCCTCCCTCGCCGAACAGCAAGTGACACTTGCCGCACGACTGCATGAAGATCTTTTTCCCCTCGAACGGCTCGCCCCCTTCGGATTTGGCGACGGCGGCGAACCGCGCGATCAGTTCCTGCATCTCGGCGGTGCTGGCTCCTTCGAGTTTCGGCCAGTGCTTCTTGACCAGAGCGGCCAGCTTGTCGTCCTTGAGAAACGTCAGCTTGCGAACGACGTCCATCGGCAACACATCTTGCTTGAGCTTGCCTGAGTCGATCGCTTCCACAAGCTGCCGAGCCCAAACAGGACGGCTGGTGAGCAGCGTCAGCGCGACCGACTGCACGTCATCGTGCAAGCTGGCGAAGACGGTCAGCACTTCGGAGCCGATCGCCTCATTTTTGAAACCGAGCAACGACGTGAGCGCGGCCGAGCGGACGTCGTTGTCCGCCGACGTCTTCGCGATCGCGACCAGCACCGTCACCGAACCGCTCGGCTGAACGTCGCCGAAGGTCTGCACGAGTTCAATCCGTCGCGTTTTCGCCTCTTCAGCAGCCGCTTTTTGTTTTGGATCGGGCGGGGAAGCTGGTTCGACGGCAACGAGCTTGAGCGCCTCGTCGATCGCGGCCGTGTCCTTCTGACGGACTCGCAGCGCGAGCGATCCACCGCCGGACTCGGTGATCTGTTTCACCAGTTCATCCGGCAGGCCGCTGAGCGGTCGCCCTTTGAACGCGGCCTCGAAGCCAATCAGGAGTTCCTGCTTGTGCTCGGCCGTCGGTGCCTTCGCCAGCAATTCGGCCGCGACGAGCAGATCGTTTCGCGTGCCGGACTGAGCGAACCGCTGCATCGTCCGTGAGACGAGATGCTTCTCGACCAGCGGACGATTCCAGACGTCCGGGTTCTTGAATAGCCCGACGATTGCGGCTGAGCCTTTCGTGGCCTTCGATTCCAACGCCCACCACAGCAGCAGCGGGATGTGAATGTCGTCGGCGTCTTCGTGGTGCATCGTCAAAGCGTCGATCAACGGCAACGCTTGATCGGCCGGCAGACGCTTGGCGGTCGAAGCGAGTTGGCTGCGGACGCGGACGTAGGTCTCTGACTTTGCGGCCTCGACCAACTTGCGAGCCAGCGGGATTGACGTGCGCGTCTCGGCGAAACGATGTCCCATCAAATGCGCGTCCTGAACTTCTCGCGGCCCCGGCACGGCGCGGCCCGTGGCATTCGCGGCGGCGGCCAGATCGAGCGGCATGTCGCCGCTCAGACGCACCGTCCATTCACGGACGAGCGGTTCCTTGTGGGCGAGGCACTTCTGCGCGAACGCATCGTCGAGTCCTCCGAGCTGGTATGTCGCCCACAGACACTCCAACGCGAACTGGCCGGTGCTTGATTCGATGTTCTTTTTCAGCAGCGGCAACACGGTTCGATCGCGGCGTTGACTGATGAGTCGCAGAGCGGTTTGACGCTGCCACTTGTTGGGATCGCGGAGGTGCTCGACCAGTTCTGGAGTTGATTTCTTCCCAAGATCCGTAGACCGGACGCCTACGTCCGGTCTCTCGGACGTAGGCGTCCGAGCTACTTTCGCCGACAGGCGGTAGATGCGGCCGTTGTCTTTGTCGATCAAGCCTTGGAAATGTTGCCGGTGTGCGATCTGCGGCTCGTACATGTCAGCGACGTAGATCGCTCCGTCGGGGCCGGCTTTGATTTCGACCGGACGGAAACGCGGATCGGTCGAGGTGATCGTGTAGCCCAGATCCTTCGTCTTGAATGACGAGCGGTCGTTCGTGAGATCGGCCTCGACGACGCGGCCTTGCAGCGGCTCGATGCCGAACAGGTGGCCGCGATATTTGTCCGGCAGCGCCGCTCCGGCGTCGATCACGAAGTTGTGCGTGAACCGGGGCACGTTCGTGTGGCCCATCGCGTTGAAGTAGCCGTTGGCATACGGGTTCGACAGCGGCCCGTGCTTGTTGAAACCCTTCTGGTAGTAGCCTCCCTGCGTGTAGTGAAAGCCGCGCGTGTCGCCGCCGTTGTGGCCGGAGAAGACGCGGCCTTCGGCGTCGATCTCGCAGCCGAAGCTGTTGCCGCCACCTTCGGAATAGATTTCAAAGCGGCGCGTTGCCGGGTGATAGCGCCAGATGAGCTGTCCCATCGAATGGACCGGCAGCTTGTCGAGGCCGGGTCGCATGACCGCGCTGCTGGTTGTGCTCCCTTGGCAGCCGTAGAGCCAACCATCCGGTCCCCAGCGCAGCGAGTTCGCAACCGAGTGCGTGTCCTCAAGCCCAAAACCTTGCAGATGAACTTCGGGATCGCCGTCGGGGACGTCGTCGTGATTCTTGTCGGCGTAGTAGAGCAAGTACGGCGGGTTCATCACCCACACGCCGTCGCGGTCGAGGGCACATGACGTGGCGATGTTCAGGCCATCGACGAACGTCTTGTGTTTGTCGAGCACTCCGTCGCCGTCGGTGTCTTCGTGAATCGTGATCTTGTCGAGTCCCGGCTCCCCCTGCGGCGGCGGCGGCGGGACTTTGTCGTAGACCGCTCGCCAGAAGACGTCCTTGCTGACCATCTTCAACCCGGCCGGATACGGATACTGCAAATACTGCACGACCCACAGCCGACCGCGCTCGTCCCAGGTCATGTGCAGCGGCTGCTTGACGTGCGGCTCGGCGAGCACGAGTTCCAGCTTGAGATCGTCCGGCACCGTGAATGTCTTGAGCGCCTGGTTCGGCGGCACGATCGGCGAGTAATCGGCCGGAGCCTTTCCGATCGGAGCACTCGACGGCGACACCAGGATCTTGCTGAACAACGCCGGAGCCGTCGGCAACTTGGCCGCGTTTTTGTCATCGACGCGAGCGGCGAAGACCGCGTCGTCACCGAGTCGGAAGTCCCACTTCCCCTCCATGCGAATCGTCTGCCCGCCGGCACTGAGGCTGGGAGCGGCTCCCTTGAAGCCTCCCTTGCCGTCGTGGTCGTAGACGCGAATCGCGATGACGTTCGCCTCGCCGTAGCGGATGTGTTCGGAAGGGACGACGTATTTTTTGAGTTCTTTCAAACCGCTTTCGTACTTTGGCGGAAACGCTCCCGCGCCTCCCAGCTTCACGCCGTTGAAGTACGCCTCGTGAGCGTTATCAATCTGCTCGGTCGCGATCGTGATTTGAGAGGCTTGCCATTCGGCCGGAATTTTGGCTTCGGCTCGATACCACGCGATGCCATCAAACTTGGCGAGCACACCGTTCGACTGATCGTCCCACGTCCCCGGCACGGTCAGCTTGTGCCACGCGGTTTTGTAGTCGGCTGCCGTTGGCGTCGGGTCCGCCGCTCGGACGGCGATCCCCAAGACAAAACCGGCAACGATCAAAAATCCAACGGATCGCAACATCACAGACTCCTGAGCGGAAAGAGGCGGGCGAAATCACAGGCGAGTCGGAAGAGCGCGGCTCCCGATGGACGGCCACTTTATTGACCGCCGACGTGACTTGGAAACGTGGTGGACTGGTCGTGGTGCAGATTGGAGAGCGGGGGACGTCAGTCCTCCGAGAATTCGCGAGGCTGACTTAGGGGATTCACATCCCCCGCTCGCCGATCTGTACCAATTCTGGCGAACTTGGTTGGCCGATTAGCTCTTCCCATCGCACAGGCTTTTCCTCATTCTTCCGCCTCGTTTCATTGGCCGTTTCAACTTCAAATATGAAATCTCGAATCTCAAATCACTATGCCCAACAAAGTTCGCATCGCCATCATCGGAGCCGGCGCAGTTTCCGATTATCACCACGTCCCTGGAATTCGGATCGACCAGCGCTGCGAGTTGGTCGCTGTCTGTGATCCGAACGAGCAACTGCTCAATCAGCGGCAGAAGGATTGGGGACCGACGAAGAAGACGACTCAGTTCGAGGAGATCGCCGCCGATCCGGACATCGACGCGGTAATTATCGCGACGCCGAACTTCACACACAAACCGATCGCGCTGGCCTGCATCGCCGGAGGCAAGCATGTCATGTGCGAAAAGCCGCTGGGACTGAACTTCTCTGAGTCGGCCGAAATGTTCCGAGCGGCTCGAGACAAGAACCTGCGGCACATGACGGCGTTCACCTATCGGTTCGCACCGTCGATGCGCTACGTCCGGCATCTCGTGAAGAGCGGAGCGCTCGGCCAGCCGCGACACTTTCGCAGTCAGCGGTTTCTCGACTGGCCGGAGACCAGTTGGGGCTGGCGGCAGTACAAGAAACTCGCGGGAGCCGGCGACCTGTTTGACATGACGATTCACCGGATCGACTTTTCGATGGACCTGATGGGGCCGATCAAGACGATCTGCGGCGCGGTCGCTCAGTTCGCCACGCGAGAGAAAACGAACGACGGCCAGGCGTGTGCTCCGTCGGAGGTTGATGACTGGTCTTCGCTGATCGGCCTGTTCGAGAACGGTGCGACCGGCGTCTGGGAAGGGAGCACGCTGATGAAGGGGCATCACAACAACGGCTTCGGCTACGAATGGGCCGAGGTCAACGGCAGCGAAGGCTCGGCCGCGTATCAGCTCACCGATCCGAACAACATCGTCGTCGGCAAGCACGGCGGCACGATGCAGAAGCAAGCGGTCCCGCGCGAGTTCCTGGTCATCCCTGGCAGCCCACGCAATCCGAATGACGGTGTCCCCAGCACGGTCTTCCGTTACGACCTCGTCTGGGAATTCGTCAGCGCGATCACCGAAGGCCGCGACTGCGTCCCCGGCTTCGACCACGGAGCACTCGCCCAAGCGGTCGCTGACGCCACGCTCGAATCTTTTGAGAAGAAGACCTGGGTCAACATCGACGCGAAGTTATGAGACGATGGAGATTACTTCGCTGCTCCGCTGACCGGACTGAGGAGTTCTTTGTTGGCGATCCAAGCCGCGAAGTAAGGCTGAGTCGCATTTCGCTGCTGAAGGATCACCAGAAAGGGCTTGTCGAAAATGAAACGGCGCGGCTGAGGAGTCGGCTTTGGATCGCCGGCTTCCATAAGGATCACATCCGCCTCGGATTCGAGGATCGCGCCGGACTCATCGAGTTGAAACTTCACAATCTGCCGTGCGCCAGCAATGTAAAATCCAGCCCAGCCTGGGTTGACCAGATGCCGGCCGAGGAGTTCGGGAAACTCGCGCTCAATGTTGGCAGAGAGCCGAGGAATGATGAGCGGCTCGTGCGGTTGCAAACTCTCACTACGTCGGCGACCGGTTCCAGGCAGACGGCGTTGTTTGACGACTTCGATCATTTCGGCGACCGTTGCCAACGGAGCAATCTTCGCCAGCACGATGTCGTCTGTGCGCGTTTTCAATCGCAAAACAAAGTCATCGTCGGTGACGTAGTCGAGTACCTCGACTTGGCCGCGCATCATTTCGGCCTGCGGACCACCATGAATTCCGAACGATTCGACCAAAACGGAGTCACTCGAAGTTTGAAACGGTAGCGGCTGGTCGAGCTTGTCGAACTTCGTTGCGAAGGGAAGCCGCTTGAACAAATAGCAGTAGGCCCAAAAGGCACCGTCGCGAGTTGGTTTGCCGAGTTGCCGCTGTTTGCCGGGAAACTTCCGGCTCATCTCTTGGTCGATACGATCGAAGATGCCGTCCTTGACCGGACCCGCCAACGCGACATAGCTGGCATCATCCAAATTTGCTTGATCGAATTGCACGCGATTCAGTTCGACAGCCATCTCCGACGAGCCTTCCAAGTCGATGGGAGCTTTAATGGTCTCATTCCGCATTCCGTCCCAAGCAATTTGGAAGGTTGCGCAATAGACGAGATTGCGTTCGGGCGCTATCCGAGCCGTGGCGTGCGGCAGCATATCCGTGCGCGTCAGTGACGAGTGTGAGACAGTTGCCGCTTCGTCGGCCGCAAATTGAAAGTTTTGGAGAGGCCAGTCGACTCCGGGAAAGAAACCTCCGTTGTTACGAGTCAAAAGAGTTCTCCAGATTTCGTGATGAAGCTGCGCTTTGATAAGCCTCACGCCGAGATCCGGCAACGCGACGTGAAATCCTTCATCATGACCGCATTCGGCGGGAGTGGCAGGGAGTTGACTTTTGGTCTGGGCGAAGGTCAGGTCGCGCGGTTCCAGCCAAGCAATGTCTGACTTCGGAAGTTCCACAAGTTGGATCGTGTCATCTGGCCCGTCGATCAAGTCACTGATCTTGCAGGCGTACTGTTCCGGCCAAACGGTCTGCGGTCCGACGACAGCGACGTAGTTCGTGAGTTCTTTCGATTTCACCACAGGACATCGAAAGACTAAGGGCATCTTGCCGAGCAACAGCCGATTGCGTGGCCCGTTCCACGGCTCGTCGAAGTGGTACTGCTGATAGAGTTGATCGTGACCCAACTGCGGCAGAACCAAGACTCGCCAACTGTGCCAACGCTGACCGTCCTCGCCCAAGACATAAGCCGGAGGGAACGAGCCGTGCGTGTCGTGATATTGATGCAGAGCTTGCGCAATCTGTTTGAGGTTCGCCTTGCACGCGTTGCGCAAACGATCGGGTCTCGTGCCAACGTCAAGGAGCCAGATCATTCCCCCGACAGCCAGAACGGCGATGACTGTGGTCCGAATCACTGAGCGAACGCGAGTGGCCACGAGATGTCCTTAAGTTGGGCGAGGACTGGTGCTGTCGGCTCGTCGATGTGGTCTCACAAGGTAATCTGGCGTGATAGTCCTTGTCGCTGCTCATCAAGTGTCTCGGGCAACGGGCGAGGTTGCGGTCGAGGCCGCTCGGTAGCCATCATGCAGTGGGCGCGTGAAAGATCGCACAAAGAGGTTTTCAAATGCGACAATGTTGGCTCTTGGGTTGCACGCTGGCGATGTTGGTTTGGTCGGAGTTCTGTTCCGCCGAGTCTCCGACTCCTCCACCCTATGCCGAATCCGTTTTGCAGGATCGTCCGGTTGCCTATTGGCGGCTCGACGACAAACTTTTTGAGGTGCATCCGAAGTCGCAAGGTCACGGCCTGATAGCTCGTGGCGTGCCGTCGCGGTTGTTCGATGAAGACAATTTGAATGATGCCAGCGCCGTGTCGAAGGGCTACGTCCGCGCGGATCAAGTCGGGCCAAGGCCGCCGAAGGTTTTGAACTTCGAGGCCGACAATCAGGCGGCGGTGTTCGAGTCGCCGGCGGTCATCAAGATCGCTGATCCGGGTGAGCAGAGTCTGCTCGATTTTGGGCTGGGAGATTCGATCACGCTCGAAGCCTGGGTGCTGGTGAAGAAGCTCGGCGACGGACAGCAGATGTACGTCGTCGGCAAAGGTCGCACGAAGAACGCGGGTGTCGCTGAGGACAATCAGAATTACGCCTTGCGATTGGCTGGCAAAAAGGTTGACGCCTGCGTCACGTTCCTGTTCCGCAGCGAAGACAACCGGAAAGGAAAGTCCGAGGACTATCATCGCTGGACCACGAAGACCGGCTTCGACATCGACACCGGTTGGCATCACATCGCCACCAGCTACACGTTCGGCAAGCCGGAGTCGATTCACGGTTACATCGATGGCAAGTCGCTGGACGGCGAATGGGACTTCGGCGGCGCGACGACCGAAGCTCCGGTCGTCGACGACGACGAACTCTGGATCGGCTCGGCCGTTGCGCTGAGTGCGGGCAACAGTTTTCATGGCTCGATCGACGAGGTCGCAATCTATCGCACCGCGCTCCCGGCCGAGCGGATCGCGGTCCGCTATCAAGTGCTGCAACCGAAGCCGTACATCACGACGCTCGACCCGCCGAAAGACGGTGTGCTCGTCGAAGTGTTCGAGGGCATCCCTGACAAACTGAGTTGGGACTTCATCGCGCCGGAACCGACCGAGCGATACACTGAACCGGCGTTCGCGCTGGCTGAGATCGCTCACAAGTATTCGCCGATGGGTGTGCGAGCCGACCGCTCGAACCCGTTTGTTGTACGCGTGACCGGCAACGTCGAATTGCCGAACGGCGAGAGCCGCTTCCTGATCCGCAGCCGCAGTGCGTCTCGATTGTTCATCGACGGAAAACTGGTCGTCGAGAATCCGTTCCCGAAGTTTCGCGGTGACGGACACGAAGAGGTTTGGGGCATCGACCGCAGGCCTGCTCCCGGACATCGAGCGTTGCGGCCCGGAGATCAAGATACGATAGCCTCGTTCAAGTCCGACGGTGGCCGCCAGCGACTGACCTGGGAAATCTTCCTCGGCGGCAAGAGCGTGCGACCGGAATTGGGCGAAACATTCGTCGCGCTGGCTGGTCCCGACAGCGATTCGTTCGACGTGCTGCATCAAACGAATCCGTTCATGCTGACCGATGATGCCTGGACGGATTTCGTTGCACGCCGCCGCGACGAATTGACCACGCTCAATCAACAACGCCGCCGCGAAGCGAGCCGCGAATGGACCGCGTTTTGGAACCGGCGGCATGAGTACGCTCGAAAAGCGATTCGTTCGGACGCAGTGAGCGGCACGGCGCTAGCCGCCGGTGCCGACATCGGGGGATCACCGGCGGCTAGCACCGTACCGCTCATTGACGACTGGTCCTTCCTCCGCCGAGTCTGCCTCGACACGATCGGGACGATTCCGACTGCCGAGCACATCCAATTCTTCTTCGCTCAGCCGGAAGCAAAACGACGCCAAGCGATCATCGACAAGCTGCTGGCCGAGCCGGGCTACGCCGACCATTGGGTCAGCTATTGGCAGGACGTGCTCGCAGAGAACCCGAACATTCTGAATCCGACGCTCAACAACACCGGCCCGTTCCGCTGGTGGATTCACGAGAGCTTTCTCGACAACAAGCCGTTCGATCAATTTGTGACCGAGCTGATTCTGATGGAAGGGAGCGTCCGCTACGGCGGCCCCGGCGGGTTCTCGGTTGCCAGTCAGAACGATGTGCCGATGGCTGCGAAGGCGCATGTCATCGGTCAGGCGTTTCTCGGTTTGGAGATGAAGTGTGCTCGCTGCCACGACGCTCCGTATCACGACTTCCTGCAACGCGATTTATTCTCGCTCGCCGCGCTGCTGAAACGCGAGCCGGAGAAAGTCCCGAAGACGAGCAGCTTGAACCTGGAGGCCTTTGCGGTGCGTGGCCGCGAGCCGCTCGTGAAAGTCACGCTCAAGCCGGGCGAGTCCGTCGTGCCGACGTGGCCGTTCGAGAAACTTGTTGCTGCCGTCCCGGATGAGTTGCTGAGAAATCCAAAGGACTCGCGCGAGCGGCTGGCGGCGTTCATCACCTCGCCGGCGAACCATCGGTTCGCACGGGTCATCGTCAACCGCGTCTGGGCGCGGCTGCTCGGCACGGGATTCGTCGAGCCGGTCGATGATTGGGAAAACGCAAAACCTTCGCAGCCCGAATTGCTGGACTGGCTCGAACGCGAGTTCGTGACTCACGACTACGACGTGAAGCATCTCACGCGTTTGATCCTGAATTCGCGGGCGTACTCCGTAGCCACACGCGGCTCGCGTTTGTCCGATACAGAAAGCACCACACGCGAGCCGCGTGTGGCTACGAAACGACGCCTGACGGCCGAGCAACTCATCGACTCGCTGTTCGTCGCGGCAGGCAAGCCGTTCAACGTCGAAGAGATCAACATCGATGTCGATGGCGGACGCAAACAAGACGTCTCGATCAGCCTCGGTCATGCGCGGCGAGCCTGGCAATTCACGTCGATGTCCAACGAACGCGACCGGCCAAGCCTCACGCTGCCTGCCGCACAGACGATTGTCGATGTGCTCGAATCGTTCGGCTGGCGAGCCTCTCGCCCTGATCCGGTCACAGTCCGCTCGAACGAGACGATGGTTCTTCAGCCCGCCATGATCGCCAACGGCATCGTTGCGAAACGCATCTCGCAACTCTCCGACGACAGCGCGTTCACGGAACTCGCGCTGACCGCGAAGTCTCCCGCAGAATTCATCGACTCGGTGATTCAGCGCATCCTCACTCGTCACGCGACCGCCGCCGAACAAAAACTCTTCGGCGAACTGCTGCGAGACGACTTCGAGTCCCGTATCGTCCCCGGCGATCACCTTGTCCGCCGCTCACAGCCACCAAGACAAACCGGCGTCTCGTGGTCTAACCACCTCAAACCCGAAGCCAATCTCCGCAAACAACGCCTCGCCGAAGAACTCGCCTTCGGCGATCCAACCACCTCGCGACTCAATGCCGACTGGCGCGAACGCGCCGAAGACATGATCTGGTCGCTCATCAATTCTCCGGAGTTTTTGATCGTCCCGTAGGGTGTCATTGGGTATGCTGCCGCGTGCAACGACGACTCTTGTGACTTGAGTGACTTGGTCATGATGCTTGCCAGCCGAACTTACGCCATGCTCGGAAACGAAACCCTGTGGGAGGTCGCGCAGAACTGCCATCAATTGCTGGAAGAGGCGGAGATTCCTCACGCGATTGTGGGCGGAGTGGCGGTTTGCCTGCATGGCTATCAGCGGAATACCGTCGATGTGGACTTGCTGGTGCGCGGTGCAGATTGCCAACGACTGCGTGAAGTGCTCACACTGGCCGGCTACGAGTGGATCGCACGCGCAGCGGAGTTTCGATCCGAGTCCGGCATTCCAGTGCAGTTCTTGATTGCCGGTGAACGGGCCGGTAAGGGGAGCGAAATCCGATTGCCCGATCCCGACTCGGCCAAGAGTGTCACAATCAAAGAGGGGTTGCCCGTCTTGTCGCTGTCTCGATTGATCGAAGCCAAACTCGCGTGCGGTTCGGGCAGCTTGCGTCGGACTCACAAGGATTTTGCCGACGTCGTGGAGTTGATCGTCGCGAATCGGCTCGGCTCCGGGTTTGCCCGATTCCTCCACAAATCTATTCGAGCAACGTTTCGTAATCTCGTGATTCGCACGCGAGAGTCGTAGGATGGGCACTCTTGCCCGTCCACAACCGAACGAAGACAAGACGGGCAAGAGTGCCCATCCTCCGAAGGAACAAACATGCCCACCCGACGTGATTTTTTGGCTGGCTCGACCGCCTTGGCCGTCGCCGCCGGTATCCCGTTGTCCTCCCTCCTCGGTGACGAAAAACGATCCGAACTTCTGCAGGGCAAGGCCGAGCACTGCGTTTTCGTCTGGCTCGGCGGAGGGCAGGGGCATCTCGATACGTGGGATCCGAAGGCCAAAGGCGACCCGAAGGAGAAGAAGCCGGGGTCGTATTACGACTCGATTGAGACGGCGATTCCGGGAACGCGTGTGTGCGAGCACTTGCCGCGGTGTGCGAAAATTTTGGATCGGTTCAACATTCTGCGAACGGTCAATCACGACGTGATCGACGAGCACGCGGCGGCGACCAATCGGATGCACACCGGGCGGCCGACGAGTGGCACGGAACAGTATCCGTCGATCGGGTCGATCGTCGCTCAGCAACGCGGCACAATCACGGAAGGTGTGCCGGCTTATGTGTTGATGGGGTATCCGAACGTGACTCGAGGGCCAGGATTTCTTGGCCCGAAATACGGCTATGTGCATTTAACCGACACGAAGTCTGGGCCGCCGGCGCTGAAACGGTCGGTCGGGATCACCGATGAACGGCAGGCTCGGCGAGAGAAACTGCTCAATGCGGTGCGCGACGATCTGCGAGCACGAAACGGCAGTGAGGGTTTCGCGGCAGAGTACGATGCGGCGATTGCGGCGGCTCAGAAATTGGCGGGGCCGGAATTCATGCGACTGTTCGATCTCGACCGCGAGCCGGCTGACTTGCGCAACGAATTCGGTGGCGAGTTCGGCCAACGTTGCTTGCTGGCTCGACGATTGATCGAGGGTGGGGTGCGGTTCATCGAGGTTTCGCACAACCTCAATTTTCTCAACGGCACCGGCTGGGACGTCCACAACGACGGGATCGTGAACCAGCACAAGCTGATCACCGAACTCGATCAGGCATTGGCGGCGCTGGTGCTCGATCTGGAAAATAAAAAGATGCTCGACAAGACGTTGATTGTCGTGGCAACCGAGTTCGGCCGGCCCGCGCAATTCGACGGCGGGGGTGGACGTGGACATCACGGGAAATGCTTCAGCATCGTGCTCGCTGGCGGCGGGATGAAGAACGGCATCACGATTGGCGAGACCGACGAACTCGGCATGAAGATCGTCTCACGGCCCGTGTCGGTGCCCGATCTGCACGCGACGATTCACTGTGCCCTCGGCATCAACCCGCGTGAAGAGATTTTTGCCGGCAACCGACCGGTCCCGATCACCGACGACGGCGAGCCGATTCGGGAATTATTCGCGTAGCCGCTCGATCGCGCGTGCGATGTCCTCCGTCAGCGGGGCCTCGAACGCGAGCGGCTCCCAGGTGATGGGGTGCCGGAACTCAAGCCGATGCGCATGCAGTGCGTGGCGGCCGATCAATAGATTTTCTGGTGGAATGTCGGTTGCGGCTTCGTCTTCATTGCCGGTGAAAACGGTATCACGGCTGTCGGCTGTCGGCTTTCGGCTGTCGGCCGGAAGTTGGATTGGTTGACCATCGGGAGCTTTCTTGATCCATCCGTACGGGCCGTAGAACTCGTCATCGACGACGGGGTGGCCGAGGTCGGCGAAGTGGACTCGAATCTGGTGGTGCCGGCCGGTGACCGGCTTCGCTTCGACGAGCGTGTGCTGGGTGAAGCGTTCGAGGACTCGGAAGTGCGTGATCGCCGATCGCGGGTTCACGGCGTCGGCGTGCGTCGTCACCAAACAACTTTCGGGATCGAGCGACTCGCCGATTGGTTTGTCGATCGTTCCGCTGTCCGCTTCGACGACCCCGATCACCAGCGCGACGTAGGTCTTGTGAACCTGGCGGCGCATGAAGGCTTCGGTGAGCAGACCGTGCGAGAGGTGTTCCTTCGAGACGACCATCACGCCGCTGGTCAGCCGGTCGAGCCGATGGACGATGCCCGGCCGCAGCAACCCGCGCCAGCGAGTCTGTTGATCGAGATGATGTTGGACGACATTGGCCAGCGAGTCGGTTTTGTAATCGCCAGCGGGGTGAGCAAGTTGGCCGGCCGGCTTGACGACGACCAACAGCCACGGATCTTCGTAGAGAATGTGCAGCGGCCCCGGAGTCGGCGGCAGCAGCCGATCGGGCGGCTCGATCAGACGAACCGAGACCCGTTGGCCACGATAGACTCGCGAATCGTTGTCGCACACGACGTCGTTGATGCGGACCTCACCGGCTCGCACAATTCGCTGCAGCCGGTAACTCGAATAATTGCGAAAGTGCTTCACCAGAAACGTGTCGATTCGCTTGCCGCTGAGAAACGGCTCGACAATCAGCTCGGCGAAGTACGGTGCGGACATGGGAGCAGCATGAAGGATGGCGTTCGCGCCGGGAAGGGTTTTCGCCGGGCTGGTTGACCATCATCCACCGGCTCGCTACAAGTCTCGCCCTGCTTTGGGGCAAAAACGAATTTGGTCAACGATTTCAGGGTGTGAGGTCACAACGAATCATGGGACGATGTGAACGTCAGCGTGAATTGGCTCGGCGACGCAAGCGTGGAGAACAGTTGAAGAAGCTCCGCGTGAAATATGCCAAGGCGAAATCTCAAGGAGACAAAGAGCTCCTCACCGCAAAGGCTTTCCGCATCAGCGCGTTCGCCACATTGGAAACTGCGGCGAAGTAACGCGTGCTGGTTTCAATCAGCCGCCACCACAGCCCGACAGCTCATCGCCGCCGGGCTGTTGCCGTTTCGTGGAGCCGATTTTTCATCTGCCGTCATGGCGACTTCGGCTTGGGCTTCAGCCGCAATGTTTCACCGGCGATTGTGACCTCGATCCCCAGTGGCTCGAAGAGATCACGGAATAGCTTCTCGGCGGATACGTCTTTGACGCTCTTAATGTCGATCTTTTTGTCGAGCGAGATCTCCGCATCGGCGAACTCCGCCAGGTCGTAATCGATCTGCACTCCGAACGCGGTGAAGGTCTTGATGACGTCACCGAGTGCGACATTCTGCTGCTTGAGCAGCGTGAAGCGTCTTTTGCTGAGTG
This sequence comes from Candidatus Kuenenia stuttgartensis, assembly GCA_945904015.1. Classification (GTDB taxonomy): domain Bacteria; phylum Planctomycetota; class Planctomycetia; order Planctomycetales; family Planctomycetaceae; genus SXKJ01. The sequence goes on from CAMDPK010000014.1 coordinate 27,113, forward strand.
GTTCGTTCGGCTTGTTCTCGGCAGGCTTGAGTGGCTTCTGCCCTCCGGATTTCAACCACGCGGCGATCTCCGCTTGTTGTTCAACGGTGCCACGAACGACCCACTTTGCTCCGGATTGGTCAATCTCGGCGTCGGCGAATTGTTCGCGTGCAGCCTGAACTGTCACCGTCGAGTTTGCGGGAACTGCGTGGGGCCGCTCGATCAACACGCGTTGCGGAATCGGCACGATGCGGATCGCCGCGCGGCCGGGGACGAACTCGAACGTCGAGCCGAATTGCACCAGCAGCAGCGACAGTGCTTCGGTGGCTGTCACCTGCGGCAGTGATGCTGTGGCCCACAAGTCGTGCGGCAGTTTGTCGAGTCCGTCGATCTCGATCTGAAACTTGACGGCAACTTGCTTGAGGATGTCACGCGGACGGTCAAAGTCTTGCCAGACGAAGGTTATTTTTTTTGTCAGCGACACGGGTCGATTCCGCCACGGCGGCGCACCGCCGATTAGCTTTGACAGCTCAGTAGTGCGAAGCTCAACCAGAGTGCGGAGTTTCTTAGCGGAGTCAGTCGGCCCCACATAAACGACATTTCCGACGACGGAGACCTCGGCGTCCACTTTGCGAGCAAGCGCGGCCAGGATGTCCCGCAACGGTGTCTGCGGCAGCGTCAGCTCGATCGACTGAGTTGGATCAACTCGCCGATCCAGCACGATCGAGATGCGTTGCGAGTCTGTGAGTTGTCGCACGACGTCCCGCAGTGTGTGACCATCTTGGCCGGTCCAAGAACGTCCAATCCGTTGATCCAAGGCCGACTCGAACGGCTTGCCGGCGAGCGGTTCGGCGGCGAGAACTCTCACCGAGTGAAACAGCAGAAAACACACGAACCCGAAGCGCCAGCGAGGGCGAACATCCAACAGCATTCCGAGTTTGGTGAGCATCAGTCAGTCTTTTGGCGTTTACTCCGCCTTGCGGAACGAGGTGGCTACGTTGACAGCGGCGGCAAACCGACGCGCGGACAGAATTTTAGAAGCGGACACTCAGGACAATTGGGTTTGCGAGCGTTGCAGATTCGCCGACCGTGGTGAATCAGGCGGTGTGAGAAGTTGATCCATTCGGACTTCGGCAGCAACGCCGCCAAGTCGTGCTCAATCTTCACCGGGTCGAGGTTTTTCGTCAGCCCCAAAAGTCGCGTGAGGCGTTTGACGTGCGTATCGACGACCACGCCGGTCGGCAGGCCGAACGCCGTGCCGAGTACCACGTTGGCAGTCTTTCGGCCAACTCCCGGCAGCAAGACCATCTCGTCGAGCGTGCGCGGCAACTCGCCGCTGAATTGCTCGACCAACGCTTGAGCCATGCCGCGGAGGTTGGTCGCCTTCGCTCGGAAGAAGCCGGTCGATTGGATGATCTTTTCGACGTCAGCCTGCTTTGATACGGCCAACGCGGCAGGAGTCGGATACTTCGCGAACAGGTCCGGCGTGACCATGTTGACCCGCTCGTCGGTGCATTGAGCCGACAGGATCGTTGCCGCGAGCAATTGAAACGGGTTGTCGTGCTTCAAAGCGCACTCGGCATCGGCGTAGGTCTTGGCTAATTGGCGAGCGATTTTGAGGGCACGTTGCTTTCGGTCATCGCCACGCGAGGCAAGTTTGGTCTGAGGCATGATGAAGTTGTCGGGTTTGGAAAGTTGCTCGTGGACTGGCGGTTTCCGGCGGCGCTAGAATCCCGCCCACGAATGGCGATTGCAAGGACCAACTACGAAGGACCAAACCCATGTCGGATGGATACGCACCGCAGTACCTCGAAGGACTGCGGTTATTCAACGAGGAGGAATTCTTTGAAGCCCACGATGTCTGGGAAGAGTTGTGGTCCGAGTCGCTCGGCGACGAAAAGAAATTCCTGCAAGGGTTGATTCAGGCATCCGTTTCGCTGTTCCACTTCGGCAATGAGAACTTCGGCGGGGCGAGGAAGCTGTACGACTCGTGCCGACAGAAGCTCGACCCGTATCGGCCGAGCTTCATGGGCATTGACCTCGCCACGTTCTTGACGGACTACCAACGCTGCTTCCAAGAGCTGCTCGACCACAAAGAAAAGTATCCCACCGACATTCAGCTTCGGGACGAACTGGTCCCGAAGATCGCCTTCCCCGAGGACGCCGCGACATGAGCGACACGTTTGACGTTCAAGACGAACTGAAGCTGTTTACTGGGCAGGCTCCGTTGTTTCCGCTGCCAAACGTGGTGCATCTCCCGCACACATGGCTGCCGCTGCACATCTTTGAGCCGCGTTACCGAGCGATGATCGCCGATGCTTTGGACGGCGAACGATTGATTGCGATGGCTCTGCTGCGTCCGAATCAGGAGCTGATCTACGAGACTAAGTCTGCCAAGATTCATCCAGTCGTTTGTCTCGGCAGCATTGCTGTCGAAGAGAAATTGCCCGATGGCCGCTTCAATCTCGCGGTCCGCGGAGTGTGCCGAGCACGCATCGAGGCAGAACTCGACAACGACCAACCGTACCGCACGGCCAAGCTGACTTTGCTCCCCGACGTCTACCCGTCCGAGCCGACTATTGATCGTCGGCATCGCCAGCGAGAACTTCTGTCCGGAGCCACCGAAATCCTGCCGGAATTGCAATCCGATCCGCTGTTGCACCAGTTGCTCGACGCCGAACTGCCGCTCGGAGTGCTGTGCGATGTGCTCGGCCACTCGCTGGGTTTGAGCACGATCGACGCTCAATTGCTGCTGGAGGAAGCGGATGTCGATCTCCGCAGTGATCTCGTCTTGAATCACCTGCGGCAACGACAGCGAAAAGCTGCGGCGGGAATCTCGACCGGTTTTCCGCCGGCGTTCAGTCGGAATTGACGGCACAAAAAAAGGACGGGCAAGAGTGCCCGTCCTCCTTGTTGCGTTCGTGAAGATCGCTGAAGGGGTTCGCTTTACCCGATGCCCAGCAACTTGCACGCTTCGTCGTAGCCCGGAGCGCGGAAGCCGTGCTTGTCCAAGCGGTCGTAGGCGAAGGAACTGGCCGTCACGCGAGCGAGAGCCGTCAGCTCACGCCACTTGAATGCCGAACGCATCGTGGCGAATTCTTCGCTGACCGTGCGGTAGTACTTCTCGGCGTGCAGGCGGCCGTCTTCGCTGATGGCGTACTTGAGCATCAGATCGAAGACGCCTCGCGGGGCGTGGCCGAGTTGGCCGTAGCGATGGACCGCCGCGCAGGCGAGCGTTTGGTTGTTCTCGCGGATCGCACCCTCGGCTTGCTTGAGGATTGCGGCGGGATCTTCGGTGGTGATCTTTTCGAGGTGGTCAGCGAACGGCAGCGGTTGCTTGTGCAAGTCGCTCCCTTGCCCGGCCGTGTGATAAGCGCCGACGATCAGGCTCGCGACTGCGTTGCGATGGTTGCTCGCCTTCGCAATATGCCGCCACGCATTTGCCGAGTCGGACGCATGCACGCCCTTCGAATCGCCGTGCGTACGAGCGGCAGAATCTCGCAAGAGCAGCGAATTCGCGGCCAGCGAGATCGCTTCACCCACGTCATCCGGAGAAACGCCTTCGGCGAGAGCGGCGGCGACGGCATCGGCGGCTCGTTCGCGGTTTGAGGTGACGATCGTGTTGCTCATGGATTCGACCCAAGCGTCATCCATGCGGCGAGTGCCGATCGGCTTCGAGACGAGTTGATACTGATCCAACAGCTTCGGCAGCACGTTGCGGATGTGCGAGATGCTGCTGACGCGAGCCTCGTGCGCCGGCTTGTCTCGGTCGCACTGGTACTTCTCGCTTTGGACGCAATACCGCACCGACTGCCGCAGCAAGGTGTGAGCGTGCTCTATGCCGGTCACGTTGAGCGTGTCCCAGGCTCGCCACGCCAGCACGACACGATGCACATCGACCTCGTCCTGCATCGCGTATTGCAGATGATTGAACGCCTCACCCGGTTGACCCTTGGCGCTGATCGCCGCAAAGGCTTGCTCGGCCGCATCGAAATCGACCTTGCGAGAGCATTCGCGAACCGTTTCGCCGGTCGGAGCCGCACCGGCCGCCTCAGCAGCGGCGATCTGATGCAGAGTTTCGTGTTCGTGGTCCTGATGGCCCGAATCCTGAATCCGCCACGTATTGCGGTACAGCACCTTGAGCACCGGCAACGGCCGCTGAGCCTCCGGCAGTTCCTTCGACATGTGCCACGCCGGAACGAGCGCCATGAAGGTGTGAAACCCGATGTAATCCTGGCCGCCGAACGCGCGAGCATTCGCCAAAGCCGCCGCCGCGACCAACGTCTTCAGTTCGGTCCCTTTCTGAATCTCCTTGACGACCACCGGCAACAGCTTGTCCGACGGAGTCTGCTGCATCAGCGACACGAGCGGCTCCAAACTGCCAAAATCCAGCCCCTTCGTGGCCTCGGCGGCCATTCCGGTCGCCAGCCCCATTTCGGAAGCCAGCGACGATCCCACGCTGGCGAGCAACATGCCCTTGCCCACATCGGCCATAAAATTACGACGGCTGGTCTGATTCATGGTTTGTCTCCTGGTCGAAAGAGTGCGGTTCGGACGCGAAAGAGAGTTTTGAGCGATTCTGCCCACCGTCCAAGTAACGCGGGGGCGTTACAGGTTTGGGAAAACTGAGCTATTCCACATCCCCCAATTGCCTTCGCAGGCGTTGCAGCACGCGCGATTTGGCGACTCGGATGGTGCCGGATTTCATGCCGAGTTCGTTGGCGGCTTCGGTGGCGGAGAGGCCATCGACGGTCACTCGCCAGAAGGCTTGCCAGGTTTTGGGATCGAAGTCGTGGCGGATTTTTTCCAGGCCGCGATGGAACAGCGCGAACTCCGCTAGCCGCTCGTCGTCTTCGCCGTCAGTTGGTTCGCCGTCGCTCGATTCTTCGGAGATGTGCTCCATCTGCAATTGATTGCCAGAGCCGCCGATGGCGACAGGGTTGCGATTCAACCGACGGAAGTGGTCAGCCAGCTTGCTGCGCGTGACAGTTCGTAGCCAACCGCGAAACGTGTCACCGGAACGATCTTTGCGGAAGCCGTTGATGCCAGTCACGACCGCACGGAAGACTTCTTGCACGACGTCAGGGATGTCTTGCTCGACGATGTTGGTCTTGCGGCACCAGAAGTAGACCAGCGGGGCGTACAGCTCGACCAATTCGTTCCAGGCAAGGTCGTCCCGATGGCGTGCCCGATCCAACAAGCTCGCGGACGTCGGCAGCTTGTCGCCGGACGCTTCCGAAGAGTCGAGTTGTTGAGGCTGTGCCATTGGCTTACTCACGAAAGTAGCCCTCTCGCTCCGCGAGAGGATAGCCGAATGGGATGCGGCGCACATTGCGCGGCGGACTTCGAGGAACCATTCCGACCTGATTTTCCAACCGGCTTTCCTCTCGCGGAGCGAGAGGGCTACGTTGAACGCGAGCGAGATCGCATGGCCGCGATGATCGCGAAGCCGGTCAGCAAGAGCACCGCGCTGCCCATCACGACGAACGCGCTTTGCAGGCCGGCTTGAGTGCGCTCGACGTCCCGATCCAGCGGTCGCGTGATGAGCAACACTCCCACGAGTTCGTTTTCCTTCCAGTCCTTCTTGGGGCTTTGTTTGTGTGCGTTGTGGCACTTCACGCAGCTTTCTTTCATCAATTGGCCTCGCGCGTATTTCAGCGACGGGCGGCCGTCGATGGTCACGAACCGATGATATTCCAGTTGCTTCGGCAACGGCGGCTGCCGGGAGCGGTCGGTGAGGATTTTCAAAGCCTCGCGTTGAAAGTCGTCCTTCGGGCCGCCGTTGGCTCGGAAGGGATATTGGCTGTAAAGCCGGAACTGCAAGCCGGAGTCTCCCTGGCTCATGCGTTGAGCCGAATCGATCGTGAACGTCGCCGGCAGCGGCAGAGCGTTTCGCTTCATCGCGTACTCGTGCGTGACCGCGATGTCGCGCGTGTCGAGTCGAGTCAGCAAGTCGCTGTAGTACTCGTTGGTCTGTTCCATCATGTCGGCTTCCATGCGAGCGCTGTCGAGCGCCGTCTCTCGCACGAAGTACGACGAGAGATTCGCGAGATAGACGAACCCCGCCGCCGAGCCAATCGACACGGCTGCGAACAGCGCCGCCGCGACCGGATATCGCCGACACCAATGCCACAGCCGTTCGGCCGGACCGATGGGCCGAGCGGTGATCGGTTCGCCCGCCAGAAAGCGACGCAGGTCGGCCGCAAGTTGCGACGCTGTCTGGTAGCGCCGAGCGGGAGACTTCGACATCGCCTTCAGACAAATCGTCTCCAGGTTTTTGGGGACGTGCCGTTCCAATTGCCGAGGCGGACGCGGATCGTCTTCGAGCACTTGCAGCAACAGCAGCCGGTGCGTCCCTTGAAACGGCCGCTCGCCGGTCAGCGCTTCGTACAACATCACGCCGAGGCTGTAGACATCGGTGCGAGCATCAACCGCGTGCAAATCTCCAGCCGCCTGTTCGGGAGACATGTAGGCCGGCGTGCCCATGACTCGGCCGTCCGACGTGATCGACGGGTCACCGGAATCATCTCTTTTGGCCAAACCGAAGTCGGTGATGTGTGGTCGGCCGGACTTGTCGAGAATAATGTTCGACGGCTTGAGATCACGATGCACAATGCCGTGTTCATGAGCGTAATTGACGGCGTCAGCCAACTCGGCGACGAGCGCCGCTGACTCGCGGAATTCCAAGCGGCGTTGTTTGAGCCGCTCTTGCAGCGTGTCCCCCTCGACGTACTCAGTCACCAGAAAACAGACGCCGTCTTCGGAGTGCCCCGTGTCGAACAGCGACACAATCGCCGGATGCGTGAGTGCCGCCGCGCTGCGAGCTTCGCGCAAAAAGCGGCCAACTTCTTCTTCGCTGGCGAATGCACCGGCTCGCTGCACTTTGATCGCCACGATGCGGTCGAGCTCCACATCTCTCGCGCGAAACACATATCCGAACGAACCGACGCCCAACTCGCTGAGCAATTCAAACCGTCCCAGCCGACACGGACCTTCTTTCAACAGCCGCGCGAAATGCCGCCCCGAATCGAGCGACACTTCCGGTCGCTCGCCGAGCGGCAAACTGGTCACTGCGGTTCGCGCACTGGCGAGGACTGGCTCCGGAGTTTGTTCAAGATCGCCGGTCTGCGTTGCAGACCTGTGAGCCAACTTCGTGAGCAGTTCGTCGTCGTGCCCGTCGAGTTGATCGAACGACGCTTGGCAGTGCGAGCAATCCTCGACATGCCGTTCGATCCGCGCGAGCGACGGCGTCGAGAGCTTGCCGACCAGGAAGGCCGAAAGCTCTTGCTCGGTGGGACAAGTCAGCGGTTCGGCGGGTCGTGTCACAACATCAGCCTTTCCGCGTTCGAGCTTCGAATCTGTTTGAGGATCGGTTCCGGCAAGCCGCTTTCGACCAGCTTGAGTTCCGCCGACTCAAAGTAAAACAGCGGCGAATGCGAGCCGAACAGCACACGCTCCGGTGAGACTTGTTCGATGAGCTTCGCGATTCCGGCCACGCTTTCGAGCATCGCGATGTCGAACCAGACTTGTCCGGCCTTGGCCACTTCCGCAGCCTTCAGGACCGGCAACGAGCGAAACGCATTCAGCAAGACGAGTCGCAGCTTCGGCAGCTTCGCGATGACTCCGGCCAGCGGCTTCGGATCGACGTGTGGAACAAGATGCAGAGCGTGCTGAGTCCGTTCGTCTTCCATCGACAACACCAGTTGCACGATCAAGCCGCGATCTGCCGCGAGCGACAACAACTCGGCGAAGCGCGGATCGTCGAGCGTGTAGCCGTGATAGTTTGGATGCAGGCGAAGGCCCGGCATCTTGTGAGCTTCGTGGCAACGCCGCAGGTCGTCGTGCCAATCGGGCAGCACAGGATTGACGGTCCCGAATGGTTTCAAAAAGTCGCGGCCGAACTGCTGGCAAGTCTCAGCCAGCCGCTGATTCACCGCCGCGATGTCGCGATGGAACAGCCCGTCAAAGCTCCCGGCCCACGCCTGCGTCACTCCGCGAGCCTTGAGCTTGGCAACCAGCCGATCCGGTGCGTCGTCCACGAATCGCCGAAACGGCCAGCGTTCGAGGTTGATGTTGGTGTCGATCATGTTGGCCTCGCGAATTGATGAGTGCAAAGTGCAGAGTGCCGAGTGCAAATTGAAAAATGGAAGGGAGGCAAGCACGACTCATTCGTTTTGATTTTGCACTTTGCATTCTTCACTCTGCACTTTGCACTGCGTTGAGACAGCTACTTCTTGGCACGTTGTGCCGCCTCGATCAGCCGCCGCAAGTTCTCTGAAAAGATCATTCGCTTCGCGTCTTCGGAAATGTCGGCCCCGAAGACCTTCGCCAGTTGTGAGGCGAAGCTGCGTCCCGCGCTGTCGCTGCCGTAGATGATCCGTTCGGGCCCGAGTTCGCGCACGGCCATCTCGGTGAAGCCGGCGGTTGGATCGGAACCGGCCAGCTCGATCGACACGTTCTTCAACGCTCGAATCGCGCGGATGCCCATTTCCCACTGGCCTCCGGCGTGGCCGCAAATGAAATGTGTTTGCGGATGTCGCCTCGCGAGCTCCACGAGATCCAGCGGCGTCGACTCGCCGGGGTACTGCGTGCCATCTTGCTTGAACCAAGTGTGCTGAAAGATGACGGCCTTGAGTTCGCTCGCCTTGCGGATGATCGCGTCGAGGTTGCGTTCGGAAGCCCGCTTCGCGACCCACAGCTTGATGCCGACCATCGGGCCGCGCTTGATGCAGCGGTCCATCTCGGCGAGGCTGAACTCGACATGCTCGCCGCTGACGTAGCAGAAGCCGTGCGTCCGATTCGCCCAGTGCGACATTGCCTGCATGACGACATCGTTGTCGGTCTTGAGTTCTTCGGGCGTCGGCGTCTTCGACCAAGTGCTGCTGAAGAACAGACACAACCGCTCGATGCCGTGCCGGTCGGCGATTTCCAACAGCGTCGCCATTTTCTCTTCCGGCGTGCGACCGGCGACTCCGAGCAGATGGCAGTGCAAATCCCAGATGCGATATTGCGGCATGGTTTTCCTCGCATTGAGAACAAAAACGGTATCACGGCCATCGGCTTTCGGCCAACGGCGACCGGCCGAAAGCCGTGAGCCGAAAGCCGATGGCCGTGATACCGTTTTTCGTCGTTCACCAAATCGTCCAACTGCCCCTTGAAATCGGCCAGCTTGGATCACGACGATACGCACCCTCCGTTGATTTGCCCACCGAACACCCCGCCTTCCATCCCACAAGTACGCCCATGAACCGATTGTTGCCGTGTTTGCTGTGCGGACTCGTGTTGCTTGTCCCGACCCGAAGCCAGTCGCAAGAAGCCCCGCCCAACTTCAGTCAGGCGGGCGTCGCGTTTCTCAAGAAGCACTGCGTCGAATGTCACAGCGGCGACAAGCCGAAGGCCGAGCTGTCGCTGGCTGGCTTCGAGGACAACGTCTCGGTCGTCAAGAAACGCAAGGCGTGGGAGTCGGTGCTGAAAATGGTCGAATCCGGCGAGATGCCGCCGGATAAAAAACCGAAGCCTGACGTCAAAGAGATCGAAGTCTTCACCGCACTCGCGCGAGCCGTCTTCGAGCATCACGACAAAAACGCGAAGTCTGATCCTGGCCGAGTCACCATGCGGCGGCTCAATCGCGTTGAGTACGCCAATACCCTGCGCGATCTCGTCGGAACGGACTTCAACCCGGCGACCGATTTTCCATCGGACGACATCGGCCACGGCTTTGACAACATCGGCGACGTGCTGACGCTCTCACCGATCCTGATGGAGCAATACCTCGCGGCGGCCGAGACGGTCTCGCAGCGTGTCATCCTCGCGAATCCTCCGCCACCGGCACGTCGTTATTTGTCGGGCCGGTTCTTGCAGCCGAACAACGCGCAGACGCCGCAGGGCCGCTTTCGTGAACTCGATCCTACTGCGGCGGAGTCGGTCAATTCGGGTCCGTTCACAGCTCCGGGCGATTATCTGAAATTCTCCGCCGATGCCGATTTGATTCTGCGTGCCAATCTGTATGCGAAAACGAAAGGCTCGTCGTCGGTCAAAGTGGCGTTGTTCTTGGCCGGTGCGAATCTCCAAGAAGTGTCAACCGACGAAGAGCGCGATCAACTGATGGGCGCGGCGTTGAAGTCCATCAAGCGGCTGAAGATTTTGCAGACGTTTGAGATCACCGCTCGCGAGTCCAAGCAACCGCAGCAGATCGAATTCCCCATCAACCGCCGCGGAGACATTCAGAACGCCGGCCTCGCCGTCGTCAAACCGCCAGAGGGTGAAGAGCCGCCGCGGCTTTTCATCGAACACATTTGGACCGAAGGTCCGTTCGAAACTCGGCCAGCTTCGCAGTTGATGCTGCTGAAGTGTTCGCCCGACAAGCCGCAGGCCGAACAGACGCGCGAAGTGCTCACGCGATTGTTGTCTCGCGGCTACCGCCGAACGGCGACACCGCCAGAAGTCGAGTCGATGGCGAAGGTCGTCGATCAGGCGGTGGCCAGCGGAGAGAAGTGGGAAGCCGGAATGCAGTGGGCCGTGCAAGCGTTGCTCTGCTCGCCGAAGTTTTTGTTTCGAGTGGAACTCGACGACCGTCCCGACAGCCCGGAGGCTCGGCCGATCGACGAGTTTCATCTCGCGTCGCGGCTGTCGTACTTCCTGTGGAACACGATGCCGGACGACGAACTGTTCGACCTCGCCCGACGCGGCGAGCTGTCCAAGAACCTCGAACCGCAGGTGCTACGCATGTTGAAAGACCCGCGAGCCTCCGCCGCGCTGGTCGATCAGTTCGCGATGCAGTGGCTGCAACTCAAGCGACTGGAGTTGATCGCCCCGGACTCGAAACTCTTCCCGGACTTCAACGAAGGTCTGCGTCGCTCGATGCTCAAAGAGACGCGATTGTTCCTCGAAGCGATCATGAAAGAAGATCGCAGCCTGCTCGATTTGCTTGCTGCTGACTTTACGTTTTTGAATGAGCCGCTCGCGAAGCACTACGGCATCGCCGACACGAACGGCAATCTCGCCGGCAAGAAGGTCGAGAGAGAGGGCGGGCAACCGATTCGCGGCGACGATTTCGTCCGCGTCAACCTCACAAACACCGGCCGAGGCGGACTGCTCACGCAAGCCAGCGTGCTGACGGTCACATCGAATCCGACACGCACCTCACCGGTCAAACGCGGACGTTGGGTCTTGGAACAATTGCTCGGCACCCCGCCGCCACCTCCGCCGCCGAACGTGCCGGAACTTGAACAAGGCGAGAAGCTGACTGGCTCGCTGCGGCAACGCATGGAACAGCATCGCGCGAACCCAAGTTGCGCGAACTGCCACGCGCGCATGGACCCGCTGGGCTTCGCGTTCGAGAACTTCGACGCCATCGGCCGCTTCCGCGAGAAGGATGGCGAGTTTCCCATCGACCCATCCGGCGAGTTGCCGACCGGTGAAAAGATCGCGGGACCAACCGAACTCAAGGAAATCTTGAAGACCCGTCAGAATCTGTTCGCTCGGTGCATCACCGAGAAACTGCTCACGTATGCCCTCGGCCGAGGGCTAGAGTATTATGACCGGCCAGCCGTGGACCGGATCGCGACCGCTCTGAGCCAAAACGGCTATCGGTTCTCAACCCTCATCGTCGAAACAGTGAAGAGCGAACCGTTCCGATTGCGCCGCGGGAAATCTGCGGACGAATAACCGTAGGGTGGGTCGAGGCACGAGACCCACCATCCGAAACACTCCATCCAAGATTGGTGGGTCTCGTACCTCGACCCACCCTACGATTGCAGCCCACTCCGAAAGGCCCACCATGCCCACTCAACTCTCACGACGAACGATTCTTCGAGGTCTTGGTGCTTCTGTCGCTCTCCCGTGGTTGGAGGCGATGGGGCCGCTGACCGCGTGGGCCGACGGAGCGACGAAGGCGGAGCAGGCGGCTCCGAATCGCATGGCGTTTTTGTATGTGCCCAACGGCAAGAACATGGCCGATTGGACGCCGTCTGCCGAGGGCGCGGACTACGAGTTGCCGGCGATCTTGAAGCCGCTCGTAGCGGTGCGGTCGAAGTTCTCGGTGCTGACGGGACTGACTGCCGACAAGGCTCGGCCGCATGGCGATGGCGGCGGCGATCACGCGCGAGCGCTGGGAGCATTCCTCACTGGGGCGCAGCCGCGCAAGACGGACGGCACGGATATCAAGGCCGGCACGTCGGTCGATCAAGTTGCCGCGTCGCGCATTGGCGACAAGACTCGATTGCCGTCTCTGGAAATCGGCACCGAGGCGGGAGCGATGGCCGGCAACTGCGATTCGGGATACTCGTGCGTGTACTCGTCCACGATGGCGTGGCGTTCGGCGACGCAGCCGCTGCCGAAGGAGGTCAATCCAAAGCTGGTCTTCGAGCGGCTCTTCAGTTCGGTGCCGGATGCGGATCGGATCAAGCGGGACGTTCGCCGCAAGAGCGTGCTCGACTTCGTGCGTGAGGACTCGAAAGACCTCAGCGGCAAGCTGGGAGTCAACGACGTGCGAAAGCTCGACGAGTATTTTTCTTCCGTGCGGGACATCGAACTCCGCATCGAACGCGCGGCGAAAATGCCGCCCGTGCAAGCTCCGGAAGGCCCGAAGCCGACCGGCATCCCCAGCGACTTCCAAGAGCACATTCGCCTGATGTGCGACCTGCTGGTGCTGGCGTTTCAAACCGACAGCACGCGCGTCAGCACGTTCGTCCTGGCCAACGAGGGGAGCAACAAATCGTACCCGTTCATCAACGTGTCCGAGGGGCATCACGAGCTTTCGCACCACGGCAACGACAAAGCCAAGATGGAAAAGATTCGCGACATCAACACGTTCCACGTCAAGCAACTGGCCTACCTGTTGGAGAAGCTGAACTCGGTCAAAGAGGGAGACGGCACGCTGCTGGACCACTGCATGATCGCCTACGGCAGCGGCAACTCCGACGGCAACGCCCACAACCACGACAACCTGCCGCTGGTCCTCGCCGGCGGCGGCTGCGGCACGCTCAAACCCGGCCGCCACATCATCTACCCGAAGGAAACCCCGCTGAACAATCTCTGGGTCTCCATGCTCAACCGCATGGAGGTCAACCTCGACCGGCTGGGCGACAGCACGGGAACGCTCAGTCTTGGTTGATTAGGTCATCCGAATTTCGGAGTTTGAGAAAGTCCGCATCCCCTTCTCTGAGTTTGGCAATTAGAATTCCGTCAACTTAGTCGTTCTCGTTGGGGGCCAATTCAATGGCTCAACTTCGCATCATCGCTCTGATCGGTATCACACTCGTCGCGATTTCTGCGATCGGGTATGAGTCAGGGCTCCTGTACCAGGACTGGCAGACTCAGGCACCACGCAGAGCTCTCGAAGCCGAGAAGCGCGATAGCGAACAGAAATGGTGGCAAGTCTATTATGCGGGCCAACGTTTGGAGAAACAGGGCGCTCGCTTCCCGTATGGCAAAGGTAGTCAGGACTACTCACGTCTTGATCTCACGAACTGGCACGGAACCGACTCGCAACTCACTGACCTCAAGAAACTCAATTTGTTTGGAGTGAAAGCAGAAGCAGATGGAGGTTGTGGCCTTTTCATTGTCCTTGGCCCGAAGATCACAGACCGCGCAGTACCGATCCTCTCGCAACTGCATTCACTCTCCAGGATCGACGCGACAAACTGCGGACTAAGTAGTGCTGGAATTCAGAAACTCCGCACGGCAATACCTCGACTGATCGTCGGCGAAATCGAAAGGGAATACGACGGTGACTATGTGATTTTCAAATACAATCGTTGAACATCGCGATAGCATCTCGTTTTGGTGATTTCAAGTGGAGTGAATCATGTCTGTAGTTGTTGTCGATGAACCGTTGCAGCACGAACTCGAATTGCTGACGTCTCCCGTGGAATTGCGGGATCGCCAAGGTCGGTTGCTTGGCCGATTCAGCCCCGTGCTGTCGGGGCGACAGGTTCGCCGAGCGTCCGACAACTGCCCGTACTCGGACGACGAACTCGATGCGATGCGCAACGAAAATGGTGGCCGCACGCTGGGCGAGATCAAGCAGGAATGGGTCGGCGCATGAGGTTCACCGTCTGCTGGCGTCCGACGGCCGAACGAAAGCTCAACGAAATTTGGAACGAAGCGGCCGACAAAGCCGCCGTGTCACAGGCTGCCGACGCCATTGAGTCCGAACTCCGATCCCGCGCCGCAACGGCTGGCGAGTCGCGTGGCGACGAGGCTCGCTTCCTTTCGGTGGCTCCATTAGCCGTTTACTTCGATGTTCACGAAGACGATCGCACGGTCGATGTCTGGTCGGTCTTTCGTGTCTGACAACTGCTGCGCTCGGCGCTGGTTTCCTGACCCCGCTGCTGAGTTGGACCGCAGGTCTCCCTGATTTGTTTGCGGAGCCATCGGTTTATGTCGCTTGCTGGAGACCTTCGGTCGGAACCGGCGGCGGGGTCGGGAGACCCGCACCGAGCGCAAGCAGCCAGCGCGGCTACTTGGGCAACATAAACGCCAGCAGATCGGCCATCTCTTGCGGGGTGACTCGGTCTTCGAGGCCGGGGGGCATCAGGGATTGGCCGGTGGCGGCGATCTCTTCGATGTTGGAACGCAGGACCGTCTCGCGAGTTCCCGTGGTGCGGATGAGCGTGATGCTCGATGCGGTGTCTTCGACGATCAGGCCGGTGAGGACTCGGCCGTCGTTGGTCTCGACGGCGTAGGCCACGAAGTTCGGGCCGACCTCGCGGTTCGGGTCGAGGATGTGCAGCAAGACCTCTTCGGGAGCACGATGGCGGATCGTGGCGAGGTTCGGACCAATCTCGGTGCCGATGTTGTTGACTCTATGGCAGGCTTGGCATTCGCGTCGAAAGACCGCTTCGCCCTTCGCAAAGTCGGACTTCAGATTCGGCAGAGCATCGCGGTACTTGTCGACGACTTTCTGCCGGGACTCGATCAGCGATCGAAACATCGCGACCGAGCGTTGCTTCACCGCAGCATTCGCACTGCGGACCAAGGCGTTGCGTCGAACGTGCGGAATCTCGGCCGGCTTGATCGTGCCGGCGTCGATCGCGTCGAGCAGCGCGACATGCCATTCGGGGCGAGAGAGCAACGCCTCGACCGCCTCGCCGCGCGCGGCTGCGGCAAGCTGCCGATACGACGACAACAGAATCTTCGGAATGGTCTCGTGCCGATGCTCGGCGAGAGCCCGGACGGCGGCGGCTTGCAACTCGGCGGGTTGTCTTGGCTGCAGCAGTACGATCAGCGTTTCTCGAGCACGCTCGAAGTCGATGAACGCCAACAGCGGCACGGCGGTTTGCCGAGCGGTCAACGGCGTGTCGTTGTTCTTGAGTGTCGCGAGCGAATCTTCAAGCCGCTTGAACATTCGCCGAGCGCCGGCCGACTCCGATGCCGACAGTTCGGCGGAGAGCACCTTCTTTGAACGCTTCAAACCTTCGCCGAGTCCCAGCGTGACTTCTTCGACGAACGACGACGATTCGTTGCGAGCCGGCGTGGCCCAAAATTCGACAGTGGCAAACAGCGCCGCGAGTTCTTCGGAGCGTGCCCGGCTGCCGATCATCGTGGTGATCTGACGAGCCAGTTGCCGCTGCGGTGCTGTCTCGCCGAAGCGCGGCCGTCGAATCATCTCGGCGAACAACTGCGGCAGAACTTCGCCGCTGGAACTGAGCACGGCGGTTCGCAGCCAGTCATCCGCAGCGCCACGGTCGGCAATGTTGGCGAGCGCGGTCACGACCGATTCGTCGGCCTTGCCTGTGGAATCACGCACGACCACGCCGAGCGAGAACGCGACTTGCAATCGCACGCGATCCGAGTCGTCTTGTGCGAGCTTCAAGACTCTGTCGAGCAGTTTTGGTGTCGCGGCCAATCGCGGCTCGCTGAGAAGCACGGCATGTTCGCGCAGGCCCGGCAGCGGATCGGCCAAAGCGGCCTGCAAATCGGCATCGTTCAAGTGTCGCCAAGAAGCGAGCAGCCAGAGGGCGTGCAGTCTCGCCACGTTGTGCGAATCGGATTGTTGCGAGGTTGCTCGCAACTTGTGGTTCTTGCGATGCAGGAGTTCTCGCAACAGCGGTACGCCCAATGGGTCTGGACGTTCCAGGAAAAGTCGATGAGCCGTGTCTCGCCACCAGACGTCGGGTTCATACAACATTTCGACGAGCGTTTCGGTCGTCGCTTGGCCGAGTGGTGACGGCTGAGGGGATTGGAAGCCAACCGGCGCGAGCCGATAGATGCGGCCTCGGTCTCGGCCGCTTTCGAGGTCGAGTTGGGCTTTGATGTCGTCGGGGATCGACCAGGGGTGCTCGATGGTCTCGCGGTACATGTCGACGACGTGCAGCGTGCCGTCGGGAGCGTTGACGAAGTTGACCGGCCGGAACCAATTGTCGGTCGAGGCGAGGAACTCGTGGGGTAGGCTTCCAGCCTGCCGTTTGTCTCCGGTGGGATCGGATGGCAGGCTGGAAGCCTGCCCCACGGAACGCTGCGACGTGAACGTCACGCCGTTAGGCTTGAGCACTTGATGATGAATCAAGTTGCCGGCGACTTCGCCGAGGAAGATCGTGCCGTACAGCTCATTCGGGTAGGCCGAGCCGCGATAGACGGTCAGGCCGGCGGCGGAGGTCATGTAGCCGGCGGCGACGGTTTCGCTGCGAGGCGAGGCGAGCGTGGCGTCGTTTGCCAACCGCCGAGCGTTCATCACGCGCCACGGTTCTGGTGGGCTGCGACGAAAGACGGGGACGGTGTCGCCTGATTCGGCAACATCGTTGAGCGGCGAGCGTGCCGCGAGGTGCGGGTTGCGAGCGAGGTAATGCCTCGGCAGCACGACGTGTTGAATTGGATTGCGGATGTTGCAGATGAAGCGGTTGCCCCAGTCGTCGAACGAGTTGCCGAAACGTGCTCCGCCGGAGAGCACTTCAAACGAACCGGCTTCGTCGCGCGGATCGAAGCGGAAGTCGGCGGTCGTCATGGCGATCGGTTTCGAGTCCGGAGCATCGCCGCGTCGAATCTGACCGCCGTTCGAGGAACCGGCTCCGTAGAGTTTGCCGTCGATGCCCCATTTCAAATTGTTGATGACCGCTTGAACGTTGAATTTGCGAAAGCCGGTCAGCACTTTGCGACGCTCGTCTGCTTTGCCGTCGCCGTCGGTGTCCTTCAAGTACCACAGGTCCGGAGTCGCGACGACGTACACGCCTCCCTTCCAGAGCGCGAGACCCGTCGGCCAGGAGAGTCCTTCGGCGAAGATCGTGCTCTTGTCAAAACGGCTGTCGCCGTCGGTGTCTTCGAGCAACCGGATGCGGCCGAGCGGTTCGTCCTTCGTCCGTTCGACGAACGGCTTGTCACTGGCCTTGTCGGTGTAGGGATAGTCGCGCATCTCGGCGACGAACGCTCGGCCGTTCTCGTCGTACTCCATCGCGACGGGGGACGCGACGAGCGGTTCGGCGGCGAGCAACTGCATCTCGAAGCCGTCTCGGACGACGAAGGTCTTCAGGGCCTCGGCTGGTTCTTTCGGCGGGATGCGCGGGAGTGGTTCGGCGGCCGAAACCACCGAGCATCCGACAAGCAGCATCGAGAAATGGCACCGAGCGATCATCGTCATGCTGGCGTCCCTGACGAAAAAGCCCGGTCTCTTGGGAGACCGGGCTGGGATTTGAAACGACGGCAATCAGCCTCTAGCCCGAAGCGCCAGCGAGGGGCTTGCACGAGGCCGAATCCTCAACCACTCGCTGGCGCGTCGTGCTAGTCGCGGCTGTTGAGTTTGGAGAGCAGTCGCAGGATCTCGATGTACAGCCAGACGAGTGTGACTAGCAGGCCATAGCCGGCGTACCACTCCATGTATTTGGGGGCTCCGTGGTTGACCCCTTGCTCGATGAAGTCAAAGTCGAGCACCAGATTCAGCGCGGCGATGATGACGATCACTCCGCTGATGCCGATGGACAGCCAACTGGAGTTGTGCAGGAAGCCAATGCCGCCCACTCCGCACAAGGACATGATCATGTTGACGAGGTACAGCAGCGCGACCGCGCCCGTGGCGGCGAAGACTCCGAGTTTGAAGTTCTCGGTCGGCTTGATGAGCCCGGTGCGGTATGCGGTCAGCAGGCTGAAGAGCGTGCCGGCGGTCAGACAGACGGCTTGAAAGACGATGCCATGAAACTTCGCCTCGTAGGCGGCCGAGAGGACTCCCAACACCAAGCCCTCGGCGACGGCGTAGATCGGGGCGAGGATCGCCGCCCATTCGCGCTTGAACCACAGAATGACGCCGGCGAGCAACGAGACGATCAACCCGCCGACCATGTGCGGAATCACTCCCTGAATCCCGCCGGCACTTCGCAACTCGATCCACGAGTAGCCAGCCGAAGCGGAGAGCAATACCAGCAACATGCCGGTTTTAGTCGCGGTCCCTTGCAGCGTCATCACGTTGGAGCGTTCGACGGCGAAGCTGTCGAAGGTTTCAAACGTCGACGAATTCAAGGCGGGATTTCCAGTTCGAAACATGACAAGCTCCTGGCTGAGGATTGAATTTCAATTCGTCGCCCAACTCTCTGAGTCGGGTGACGAAGTTTTGTAACGGCTGCTAAAGCTTCGGCAAGACCGGGGGCTTGGGGGGCGGCGTGGGAGGTGCCTGCTTTTTTGGATCTGGAACGAACAGGGGACGCGGCTTTTGTGGAGCCGCCTGAGCTTTGCTTTGCGAAGCGGGGGGTGGTGGCTGAATGAAACGCTCCTCGACGCGGATGCCCACCGGATACTGCAATTCGCGAGCGGCCATGATCGCCCAGGGGGTACCGGGAGCTTCGGTGACAACACGGTTGAGCAAATCGACCGCGAGTTGTGCTCCCTTTTTGCTGGCGACGCCGGAGTTCTTCACGTCGGGCGACGGATGGAAGATCCAATGATTGGAACGCGTGTTGATGTCCCCTTCGGACAGCGAGGTTTTCATCAGGGCCAGCACCGAGTTGTATTCCAAGTTGCGCGTACGATTCGCGAGGAGTCGCCCGTAGTTCAAACAGAAGGCCATGCGCCAACGCAGCGACTGTTCGCGATCGAGTTGTTTTTCGATGCCGGGGGGAAATGCTTGCAGCATCGTGTCGAGCATGTACTGGCTTTCGGCGACATCTTTCTGGGCGTCGGCGGCCGTCTGGCGAAAGTTGTTCGCGGTCACTCGGATGTCGAGTCGCGGTGCTCCTTTGATTTTGAATTTCTGGCTCATCTGCGCGGCGTTGAGCACGCAGGCTCGTAGCGGATGTTTGCGAACGTCCTTCGCGAATTCGTTGATCTCGCCGAAGCTGTAGTCGGGAGCGAACGTTCGCAGCGTGGCTTCGTCAAAACTGCCGATGGGGGCGAGGCCGGCCATCGTGGTCATGTTCGTCAGGAAATAAACGCCGCCCGTTTCGCTGACCAATCGAGCCAGTCCAAACGGCGCGAATCCCGACGAGAGGTAATCGTACTGCGGGCCGTTGAACCAGAACGGCAGGCTGACGTTTTCCGCCATCGGGGCTTCCGGGCCGAGGTCGATCGGGATTTGGTACGTCTTGCCATTCTCCGGAGCGACATACGGGACGAACCCGCGCCGCTGGCCGAACGGTGCGGTCGGGCCGATGACGTACGCTTTCGCTCCGAAGCGGCGGCAAATCGCGATTGCGTCGAGATGAGGCTTGCCGAAATCGTCACCCGCTTCGTCGGTGATTGTGATCAGCATGATGCGGCGGTGCTGCTCGCTGCGGTAGCTGGACCACAGATTCACGGTCTGCTTGACCGCCGTGAAGACGTTCTCCACGCCGGATGAATCAGTTGGCAGTTTCTCGAAGCCTTCTTGAATCTCATCGAACTTGTCGGTGGGTTTAACGACGAAGTTCGTCTTCTCGCCGAACATCACGACGCTGGAGAGCAGTCCCTTGTCGTGTCGTGGAATCGTGCTGGTGTTGTCCAACGCGCCGAGTTCCCCATAGATGCGTCGCAGTCGCTTGGCGACCGCGTCACGCTGTGTCTTCAAGCTGCCTGATCCGTCGAGCAACCAGACGACCAACAACTTGCTCTCTTGCAGATTCTGAGCGATCTCCCAAGTCACGCGGTCGAGGGCCGATTCGATCTGCACCATTTGCTCGCCGGTCGAGCCTTTGACGACGAGCCGGTCGTCGAACTTCAGACCTTCCGGCACGTCGTAGGCCGGCAACTTGGCAAGTTCGACGCGAGCCTCGTCGAGCAACTGCTTCGCCGGGGCGGCGACCTTCGGGACATTTTGCACGACGGCCAAGCCGAGGCTCATCGCGTTCGTGACCTCGCGGACTTCGAGTTCGCGATCATCGGGATTCGCCAGCTCGAAGGGGATCGCGTCCTCGATCTCCTGATGAATCACTTTCTCAGCGAACGTGGTTTCGAGCACCGGTTCGAGCGCTTCGACCGATTCGGGCAACAGCCAACCGCCGAGGTTCATCATCAGCCAGACATGCAGCAGCAGGCTGACGAGCAAGCCGCCCAGCGCGGTGCGAGTGCTCGCCGGGCCTGGGAGGTCGTCGTCGGCCAACTCCAGCAAGATGACATCGTCGAGCGATGGACGTGATTCGATCACGGCGGGGCGAAACGACATCGCCGGGACGTCGGACGGAACCGCGAGGGAACGTGAGAATTCTTGAACCGCAACGCTCACGATGGGATGCCTCTCCAAAAGACCAAGCGACTGGCGAAGTGTAACCCGCGACCCACCCCTGTGTGTTCGTCAAAGTTTGCCGACTTCCAAGCCGCCTGGGAATCGTAGGGGCGTCGCCTTGCGGAAATTCTACAGAACGTTGACGGTTGTGATTTGCACAGATAACGTCATGTCGCCTTTCCGATCCAACTCTCATAAGGATCACCGCTATGACACGTCGCTGGGTGTTGCTGTGTGTCAGTCTGCTGTTCTTGGCTGGCCAGTCCGCTTTCGGTCAAGGCAACTTGGGTCGTTCCGCTGTTAAGCCAATGCCCACTCAGAAGTTGGTCGGCTTCCTGAAAGGCAAATCGGAGGAGCGGCGTGCGGAAGCCCTCGTGCTGCTCGATGCGGCGACAGTCAAGCAGATCCCCGTCGCAGAGGCCCTGAAGGAGACCATCGAGCGTGACCTGCGTCTCAAGCGAGCTACGCTGCTGACCGCGCAGTCCATGAGCCGATTGGCGCTGTCGGAGCGGGACGAGGACATTCAATTCCTCGTTAAGTTGACAGAGTCGTCTGACGTGAACGTCGCGTTCGTCGCGGCTGCGTCGCTGGCCGAACGCAAAGCCCCGGTGTTGTTGCCGTCGATCGTTAGCCTCTCGCAACGCAAAGAGTTCGCGCAGAGTTTTGGCTTTCGCCGCTGTTTAGTCGATGCGGTCGCTCAAGTGCCGGACAAGGCCGCTGTCGAATTCCTGATCGAGATCGCGGCAAAGTTCAAAGGGCAGTTGCGATTCGAGACGGTGCAGCATCTGGCTCGGCTGACCGGTCAGAACTTTGGCGGCTTCTCCGAACAATGGGCTGAGTGGTGGAAAGACCAGTCGGCGACCTTTCAGGTGTCGGCTGAGCGTGCAGCGACGACTCCTGCCGTGGCGAGTCTCGCAGTGGCTCGCATCCCGTGGCCGGACCCGCTACCTGAATTCTTCGGAGTGCCGGTCTATGCCCAGCGTGTGGTTTTCATAATTGACCGATCGGGCAGCATGCGTTCGTCCGTGGACGGCGTCACCCGCTTGAAAGAGGCGGTCACGCAATTGGAGAAGTCGGTCGATGCTCTCGATCGATATTCGTACTTCAACATCTTTGCCTACAACACGGACGTCCTGCCGTTCATGTCCGAATTGGTGCAGGCCGAGGATGTCAACAAGCGAGCTGCTCGCAACTTCGCCTACCGGCTGCTGCCCGACAAGAAGACCGCGAGCTATGACGCGCTCTATTCTGGCCTGCGGGCCGACTCGAATTTGGAGGCGATATATTTCCTGTCCGACGGCGCACCGACGACGGGTCGAATCGTGGACATGCCCACAATCGTCAACTCGATCACGGCGGAGAACGCGTTGCAGCGCACCAGCATTTACACGCTGGGAATTGATGCCCGCGGCGCTCACGAGGAATTCCTACAAGACCTCGCGAGACGCAACTACGGCAAGTTTGTGATGATTCGGTAGGTCAGCCTTCCCAGGCTGACTCGATGAACGATCGAAGATTGATTGCCAATTTGGATCAGGCTGGGAAGCCTGACCTACTCGGAGGATTCCTTTTCATGCGTCAGACCAATTGGTGCTTGAGTTTGGTCGTGCTTGTGAGCTTCGGCACCGTCGGCGTCGCGGATCTCGCGCCGAGCACCGCCAAATCGGTGCGTGAGCTTCTGAGTGTCGGCTTTGAGCCGGGCCGTGAGTCGCTGCCGAAAGCGAAAGTCGTCTATGACGCCTCCGTCAAAGCCGGAGACAAGTCGCCAGAGATGGCCTACGCCTACGGCTTGGTCCTGCTGAAACAGTTCAAACCGAAAGACGCCGTCACGCAGTTCCGGCTGGCAGCCGATCATCCCGAAGCTCCGTACTGGCCGGCGTGGCAAGCGTTGATCTTCTCGCACTTCACGGCCAAAGAGACAAATGTCGGATTCGACCGTTTGTTCGATTTTGCCAAACGTCTGCAAACCGCACAGCCGGAACTTGCACTCGAAGAGCAGAAGCCGCTTGCGCAATGGATGGGTCAACTTGTCGGGGCACTCGACAAATTGGCGGAGTCGCCCAAAGCGAGAGAGACCGTCAAGAAGCAGGACGCCCGCGTTCGCGATTTGCTCGACGCCGCTTTGCAACCCAGCTACGACGAGGGTCGCCGCGAGGCCGATGACGCGGCGCTGCTCGTCGAGTCCGAACTCGACGACGCCAAGCAGCAACAGCAAGCCAAGAACGAACAGGATCGCGTCGAGAAACAAGGCAAGATCGAATCCGACAGCGAAGCCGCCAAGAAGAAAGCGGAAGCTGTCAAGAAGTCCGAAGAGGATTGGAAACGCTGGCTCGACGATCAACTCAAACAGAACGACCGGCTGCTGGCTCGGCTGGAGAAAGATTACGGACTTTTGGAGCGTCGTGCTCAAGAGAACCTCGAAACACAAAACCAAATCGATCGCCAAATCAACACCACTCGCCAGCAAATCCAGCCAGCCGCACAGCAGAAAAAGACCACGCGAAATAACACTCGCAACAATGCTCAACTCACTCCCGATCAACGAGTCGATCAGTTGCTCAATCAGAAAATTCAACTGCAATTCGACGTTGACCGTTTGTCACAGGAGGCATTCGTCGTCAGCCAAAACGCGGGCAGAGTTGTCCAGCAGCGCGACGTGGCGATGAAAAAATACCAACAGATGACCGGCCAACTCGTGAAAGAAGAAGCCGCCACCCAGAAATGGCAAGCCCGCCTCAAGAAAGATGGCGAAAAGCTCAAAGCTCCTGCCAGCGACAAGGGTGGCGCGGTCAATCGAACTCTCACCAAAGCCAAGAGCTTGAGAACCTACATCGACTTTGATATCGCAGACGAACGCCAGCGGCTGCTCGATCAGATCGATCCGCCAAAGCCGAAGCTCGATCAAGTTGAGAAAGCGAACGACAATTGATTTCTTTTCGGAGAACTCCCGTGGCCACTTTTCGAACTCGTCGGTTGTTGCTGTGCGTCGTTGGTTTGACGGCTGTCGGTCTGGTGTCGGCAACCTGGGCCAAGGATGAACTGCCGAAAGCCGTTCGCAGTGTGCTCTCGGATGAAGGCCAGCTCAGCCGTTCCGATTGGAATCGACGGCAGCGACTCGGCGAAGAACTCGTCAAAGCCAAGAACTCCGCCGA
Organism: Candidatus Kuenenia stuttgartensis; assembly: GCA_945904015.1. Classification (GTDB taxonomy): domain Bacteria; phylum Planctomycetota; class Planctomycetia; order Planctomycetales; family Planctomycetaceae; genus SXKJ01. The sequence goes on from CAMDPK010000014.1 coordinate 50,864, forward strand.
GGAACTGCGCTGGCACGCCGGCTTCGTGAAGCTCAACGGCAAGTGGCTGCCGTTCGAGGAATCGATTTCACCGGAGCCGATCAGCGGCAACGAACGAGAATACCTCGATCGGCGTGAGCGATCCGAACACACCTGGGCTTCGCAGACCGCTCTCGCGACTTGGTGCAGCCAGCACGGCCTGGGTGAGCGAGGCCAAGCTCACAACTACCATGCCTTGATGTTCGCGCCCAAGAATGCGGACTTGGCCCAGCATTATCAACGCATGGGCTACGTCCGCGTCGGTTCCGAATGGCTCAGCCGCCAAGAAGCGTTTGAAGCGCAGCGCGAGCTTGTTGAATATCTGGAACAGTTGGAATCAGGCATTCCCACGGTTTCGCGATTTGCTGATGACCTCGAAGCGGGTCGCCTCTCCGAATCGTCGCGACGAGAACGTTTGAAACAATTGGCAAATCTCAACAAGATCGCGGCCTTGGAACAGGTGCTCGTCCCGCGCAGCGAACAAGCTGGTCAAGCGGCGGTCGCAGCCTTGCGGCAGATTCCCTCGTATCAAGCGTCACAAGCATTGGGCCGCATCGCTGCACACGCGCCGTGGCTGTTCGTCCGCGACTCCGCCATCGACAGCTTGAAGGATCGCCGCTGGGAAGACTTCGTCCCACAGTGGCTCAGCATGTTCCGGATGCCGATCACGACCGAATTTCAACGGGTGACTTGGGGCCGACATCAAGGCATTTTGTGCTTATTCCGGAGCGAACGCGACTTTGAGATCGAAGTCGGACAACTCTTGGTTTGGTGGTCGCCGAATTTCTCCGATCGTCGCTCAGGAGGACCAAGAGATTCCGCTCAGATGTCCGCCTATCGTAGATTTGCCGCCCAGCACATCAGGAGGAAGGGTACCGATCTGGTCGAATTGGCGAGCGAACGTGCGACCTTAGTTCAGAACGGCAGGATTGACGAAATCAATGACCGACTGATCGAAGGCTTGCGAGCGGTTACCGGCCAGAAACTGGGTGACTCTCCCAAAGGTTGGTGGGATTGGTGGCAGGATCACAGCGGACTGTCAGCGGTCCCGAGCAATGCAAAGCGTGTCGTCATTGTGAAAGAAGAGCAACAAATCAATTTACCGCCCCCGCCGATGCGGCCGCCACCACCGGTTTCAAGTTGCCTCGTCGCGGGAACGCTCATTCGGACGGAGCGCGGGCTTGTCGCTGTGGAGCGGATTCGACTTGGAGATCGAGTCCTCTCGAAGAACATTGAGACCGGTGAGTTAGACTACAAAGTGGTGCTTCACACGACCGTCCGCGAGGCATTCCCGGTGACGAAGTTCGTTGTCGGTGACGAGACGATCCAAGCGACCGAAGGGCATCACTTCTGGGTCTCTGGCCGAGGCTGGACCAAGACTCGCGAACTCGCCGCCGAGCAGCCGCTGCACACGGCGATTGGCGCGGTTCGCGTGGCATCGACTGAACCCGCCGAGTCGGCTCCGACGTACAACCTCGTTGTCGCCGATTTTCACACATACTTCGTTGGCAAGAGCGGCATCCTCAGCCACGACGTGCTGCCGCCGAAGCCGACCAACAAAGTTGTGCCCGGATTGGGTGAGTAGTCCGGACGCCTACGTCCGGGTGTGAGCGTCTGGGCGACTTTCGGCTTGATTCGTTACTTGTCGTCGAGGATCGCAATCGTCTCGAACTTCTTGCCTTCGCGCCGCCAGCGGTGCTGAGGTGCGTGACTGGGTTCGCGAAGCCCATGTGCCTGATGGCCGCTGCACACGGTCAACGTCGGTGATGGTTTTCTTGGTCTTGATCGGAACTCTCGAGCGAATCCGATGGGTGGTATCGCGCACCAACCCGATGCGTCACCACGGCTGGCAGACGTTCGCCATTTACAGACGCTTTGAGTGAGTGGCTGAATCGGTTTGGTGGAATTGTGGAGGGATCTCCCTGTTGGACAGGTGTTGCAATTTGGTACAGCCGGCAGGGCAACTCAACGCAGCAGAATCGTCACGCGGTCTTGCATGGACAGGTCGTGAACTTCCGGCGGTGCGCTTTTCGTCGATGACTTGCGCGCTTTTGCGAAACAAAAAATCGCAGACGCTACGGCCCTGCCTCGCTTGCGCATCGCAATGTGCTTCGCCGAGCCAACATGAGAAACTGGATTACTCGTCACGACACGAGGTCAGCGGCATGAACGTTGCGTTCTAAGGAATGAGGCGTCCCTCACTGTCTCTGCAGTTTGGGCTTTCTTGCCCGACCAAGGACTGGTCTGAGTGCCCTTCCTGCGTGACCGCTTTGCATTGATGAATCAAGAAAGTCGGTCGCGGGGGTGGTGGGGCGAAATCACCGATTGCCCGCTCAGTCAGCCTGGAAAGGCTGACCTACTTCAGACAACGGAAGCTCAGCCCCATGTCGTTTCAATCTTGGTTGCGAACACTTCGCGTGCAGCTTGCGCTCCCCAAGACTGTTCGTCGTGTGAAGGCGGGTGCTCCGCGAGCGATGCAACTGGCCGAGCCGCTCGAACCGCGCTGCTTGTTGGCGGTCACGCCGATTCTGATCAACAGCACCGAGTTGCTCGTGCAGCTCGGGTCGAGCGACAGCGTTGTGATCCAAGCTGATTCCGCAGGCAAACTCGAAGTCTTGTCGAGCGGCTTGGTCGTGAACGGGAATCCCGACATCCTCGCGGCGAGCATCACCTCGATCATGGTCATGGGTGGCGATGGCTCGAACCGCATCGACCTGACGGGAGTGACGACAGCGGCCTTCGATATTGCGCTGACGATCACCGTCAGCGGTGGCGATGGCAACGACACGATTCTCGGCAGCGAATTCGCCGACAGCCTCGTCGGCGGCAATGGAGCCGACTCGATCACCGGTGGTCTGGACGACGACTCGCTCGACGGCAGCAACGGCAACGACACGCTCAGCGGTGGAGTCGGCGACGATTCGCTGCTCGGCGGTGACGGAGCCGACTCGATCAACGGTGACGTCGGCAACGACACGGTCATCGCCGGCAACGGTGCCGACAACGTCTCTGGCGGCGACGGCACCGACTCGCTCAACGGCGGTGACGGCAGCGACACGCTCAGCGGTGATGCGGACAACGACACGCTCAACGGCGACAACGGCAACGACTCGTTGCTGGGTGGTGCCGACAACGATTCGATTCTTGGCGGCACCGGCAACGACACCGCTTCCGGTGGCGATGGCATCGACACGCTCAACGGCGGAGTGGACAACGACTCCATGAACGGCGACGCGGGAACTGACAGCATCGATGGCGAACTGGGCAACGATTTCCTCGGCGGCGGCACCGAGAATGACACGCTCAACGCTGGTTCGGGCAACGACACGGTCAACGGCGACGCCGGAAACGACTTGCTGTTTGGCGGTGCCGGCAACGATTCGATCGTGGGAGGATTGGACGACGACACCGCGATTGGTCAAGCCGGCAACGACACCATCGTCGGCGGCGGCGGAGTCGATTCGCTCGACGGCGGTGCCGGCAACGATCTGATCTCCAGCCAGAACAATGCTGTGGGCATTCTCATCAACGATGCCACGATCGCCGAGGGGGACACCGGCACGGTCAACGCGATCTTCACGGTTGGCCTGACGATTGTCCCCACGCAAACGGTGACGGTTACCTTCGCCGTCGTCGGCGGCACGGCAGTGAGCGGAGTGGATTTTTCGATACCGACCAGTACCACGGTGACGTTCCTGCCGGGAGTCACGACGCAAACGATCTCGGTGCCGATCATCGGTGACACAACACCTGAGGCGACCGAATCGTTCTTGGTCACGCTGTCGAACGCGGTCAACGCGACGATTGTCGACAATCAAGGACTCGGCACGATTACCGACGTCGATGCGCCTGTTGGCGTCACGCTTGCTGCGGGAACCAACGTCAATGCGAGTCGGCTGGCCGGGAGTCAGACCGAGGTTCACATTGCGGTCAACCCCACCAATCCGCTCAACGTGGTGGCGATGGCGAACGGTGGCACGACGGACGCGACGGCAGAGTTCATCGCGAATTCGTTTGACGGTGGCATCACGTGGACAATTCGCTCGCTGTCTGCCGCTCAGGATGGCGTGACAGCGACCGGAGTGGCTCGCCGCTTTGATGGCGCGGCCGCCTTTGATCGATTTGGAAATCTCCATGTGGTTTACATGGCTGATCCCGACGCGGCGGCGTTCAATCGAACTCATGCCATCATTCACTCAGTCAGCATTGATGGAGGAACGACTTTTTCGGCAGCGAATACCCAGATCCTCGACTCGCTGAGCGCGGGCAACGATAAGCCCTGGCTCGCGACTGGACCCGATGCGGCGAATCCGGCGAACGAAGCCGTTTATGTGACGTATTTGGAGAATTCGTCGACAATGGTCATTCAAGGCGCGTCCGTGACGGGACTTGGAGCCGTCGGCGCATTTACGGCCCCCGTCACATTCAGCGCGTTACCTAATTACGCTGTGCCTGCCGTTGGTCCCAATGGAGAGGTTGTCATTACCTGGCAGAATCCGGCTGGTGGCCAGGGACCAGGAAATCTTTTGTTCGATCGTGATCTGAATGGCTTGGTCGGCGGATTGACGTTTGGAGCAGACACGGTGATCTCGACCTCGAATTTCGGCGGCTTCGACTACATTCCGGCCACGCCTGATCGCTCGGCATTCGCCAGTCCCTACTTGGCTTATGACCTCAGCAATGGCATTTACCGCGGCCGGCTGTACGCCGCGTATGCCGAAGAAATCATCGACGAGAGCAATAACTCGGACATCGAGCTGAGGTTTTCCGACGACAACGGCACGACCTGGAGCGCCCCAATTCGAGTCAACGATGACGCAACGACCAACAGCCAATTCTTTCAGAACATCAGCGTGGACCCAGCCACTGGTCACGTTTTTTTGAGCTGGTATGACGCTCGAAACGATGTCGGTGTCGGTGGCATCGACTCCGATGGCGCCGTCAACACGGACGTGCAGATCTTCACGTCGGCCAGCATCGACGGTGGTCAGTCATTTGCTCCCAACGTTCTGGTCAGCGCAGGGGCATCGAACCAAGCTCGCGATACCAATAACCCCAATGATTTTGGGGACTATGCGGGACTGGCGGCGTTCAACGACGTCGTCTATGTCGTTTGGGCGGACAACTCAAACTCGACCGGCGACAACCCCGGCGGAACCGCGTCGTTCGACGTTTACACTTCGCGCGTCGTGGCCACAGTCACCACATCCGGTGGTCCTGGTGGAGGCAGCGTCGGTACGGCATTGCCCTCGACAATTGACACGGGGGACACACTGCTGGGGGGCGACGGCAACGACACGCTCCTCGGAGGTAACGGCACTGATTTTCTCAACGGCATGGCAGGGAACGATTCGCTGGTTGGCGGGCTTGGAAACGATTTGATTCTGGGCGGAGCGGGAGTCGATTCGATTGACGGCAGCGGCGGCGACGACTTGCTCGATGGGCAGTCGGGCAACGACTTGGTGAATGGTGGCGACGGTTCAGACACATTCGTCTGGAATGGAGCCGGCGACGGCGTGGACACGCTGTCCAGCTTGTCCGGTTACGACCGCGTTCGCGTGCAAGGCACAGGCGTGGCGAACAACTTCGTCGTGTCGCAGGCCAATGGACAGTTGCGGATCACGGACGGGACGGCCGTGCTCAACGTCTCGCAGGTCATTCAAGTCGTGGACATTCTGGCGGGAGGCGGAGACGACACGATTACGATCAACGCGCTTGACCGAGTGCTCACGGCGACGCTGCTGACGGTCAATGGCGGTGACGGCAACGACACGATCAACTCGACCGGCGCGAACATCGGGCTGATGCGAGTGTCGCTGATCGGCGGACTTGGCGACGATTCTCTGATCGGCAGCGCCGGCGTTGATTCGCTCGACGGCGGCGACGGGAACGATTTGCTGGATGGTCAAGGCGGCAACGATCTGATCTTCGGCAGACTAGGTGACGACGCGATTCTCGGTGGAGCCGGCAACGACCGCATCTTCGCCGGAGTTGGCAGCGACAATATCGACGCCGGAGCGGGCGACGACTCCGTGATCGGTGACTTGGGAACGGACACGATCAACGGGGGCGATGGCAACGACACGCTCGACGGCGGCGACGGGGCGGACACGATCAATGGCGGATCGGGCAACGATTCGATTCTCGGTGGCAACGAGGCCGACGATCTCAACGGCAGCACCGGCAACGACACGGTTCGCGGCGGTGGCAGCGACGACACGATCACCGGCGAGAACGGCAACGACAAGCTCTACGGCGACGACGGCAACGATTCGATTTTGGGCCAGGATGGTGACGACACGATCAACGGCGGTGACGGCGACGACACGCTCGATGCCGGTATTGGCAATGACTTGATCGGCGGCGGCAACGGCGACGATCTCATGAACGGAGCCGCTGGCAACGACACGCTCACGGGCGGCGACGGCAACGACACGCTGGCCGGTGGTGCGGGCAGAGACGTGTTGCTCGGCGATGAAGGGGACGACTCGCTCAACGGCCAGGGCAGCACTGACATCATCAACCCCGGCGAAGGCAGCGACACGGTGTTGGATCCGATCAGCGAGATCGACATGACCTTCGTACTATCGGCCGCACTGTTGGCCGCATTGGCCTAGAAACAGTTGCAGAACCTAGCACGACGCGCGAGCGAGTGGCCAAAACATCGGAAATAGAACCACTCGCTCGCGCGTCGTGCTGGTTTTGAAGATCATCTGTCGCCTTGTTGTCACGCTTCCCAAGCACGAACAACCATGTGTTGGGATTGAGCGACGACTGAGTTACTTGTCGTCGAGGATCGCGAGCGTCTCGAACTTCTTGCCTTCGAGCAGTTCGAGGCTCGCGCCGCCGCCGGTGCTCAGGTGTGTGACTTTGTCGGCGAAGCCCATTTGCTCGATGGCCGCCGCGCTGTCACCGCCGCCGATGATGCTGATCGCGGAGGAGTCGGCAATCGCTTGAGCGACCGCCCGTGTGCCGGCGTCGAATGGCGGCAGTTCGAACGCACCCATCGGGCCGTTCCAGATCACGGTCTTGGCGGAATTCAAAATGCCCACGTATCGCCGAATCGTGCCAGGCCCGATGTCGAGACCTTCGAAGGTGTCGGGCAGTTCGCCGAAGGGGAAGACCTTCGTCTTGCTTGGATCGGCGGAGTACGTGTCCCAATCGAAGCCGTCGAAGGCGTTGTTGTCGATTGGCAACACGATCTTGGCGGACCCCTCGGCCAGCAGTTTTTTGGCGAGCGGCACGTCTTCGGACTTGGCATAGCTCTTGCCGATCTTCAGTCCCTTGGCGAGTGCGAATGTGTAGGCCATCGCTCCGCCGATCAGGATTTGATCGCACTTCGGCAACAGATTTTGGATGACCCCGATTTTGTCGCTGACTTTCTTGCCTCCCAGGATCGCGACGAACGGCCGTGCCGGATTCGCGACCGCTTCTTCGAGGTACTTCACTTCCTTCTCGACGAGAAAGCCCATGACCTTGGGCTTGCCGGTCATCGCTTTTGGGACGTTGTACATCGAGGCGTTTTCGGCGCGGTGACAAGTTCCAAAGGCGTCATTGCAGTAGACGTCGCCGAACGGAGCGAGGGCGTTGAAGTACGCGGGATCATTGGCTTGGCCCGTCTTCTTTTTGAGGGCCTTTTCGTCCTCGCCGGCATTGAAGCGGACGTTTTCCAGCAGCAGCACGCTGCCGTTCGCCAGCGACTGGACCTTCGCTTGAGCGTCCGGGCCGACGGTGTCGGTGGCGAACGTGACCGGTCGGTCGAGCAATTCCGCGAGTCGCGCGGCGACGGGTTTCAGGCTGAATTCCGGTTCCGGGCCTTTGCCTTCGGGACGGCCGAGATGGCTCATCAGGATGACTCGGCCGCCACGGTCGAGGACCGATTGAATGGTCGGGATCGCCATGCGGATGCGCAGGTCGTCGGTAATCGTCTGGCCGTCGAGCGGCACGTTGAAATCGACTCGGATGAGCACGGCTTTGTCGCGGACATCGACGTCGGCGATGGTTTTCTTGGGCATGTTGGTTCCTTCGTAGGTTGGGACTCCGTCCCGACACCTCCGCGAACGGCGTCGACTCTTCCCAGAAGAGGGTCGGGACGGAGTCCCAACCTACGGATGGCGTGGCGATGGGTGAAATTGTTGGGGATGTTCCGGTTGGACGGGCGTCGGAATGTGGCACAACCGGTACGGAAACTCAACGGAGCACAATCGGCACATCGCGCACCTTCGGCAGATCGTGATTGTCCGGCTGTGTGCTTTTCGACGATTACTCGCGCGGCAATCGACAAACGGAATGCAGCAGTCGCGGCGGTCCTACCTCGCTTGCGAATCAAAGAGCTTTCCGGCGAGCAATCGTGAGAAACCGGATTCCTCGTCACGACACGTCGTCAGCGTCACGAGCGTTGCAGTCGATGTACGAGACACCCCTTGTTCGTAGGTTGGGATTCCATCCCGACCACTCCCGTCGGGACAGAGTCCCAACCTACGAACGGTGCCGCACTGACGAATCAAGGACGTCGGTGTGAGCGTTGTGGGGCGACACCTTCGATTGCCCATTTCGTCAGCCTGGAAAGGCTGGCGTACTTCAGCCAACGGAAGCCCAGCCCCATGTCGCTTCAATCTTGGTTACGGTCGCTTCGTGCGCAGTGTGCGCTCCCCAGGACCGCTCGTCGCGTGAAGGCGGATGTTCCGCGAGCGATGCAATTGGCCGAGCAGCTCGAATCGCGCTGCTTGTTGGCGGTCACGCCGATTTTGGTCAACGGCACCGAGTTGCTCGTGCAGCTTGAGGCGAGCGACAGCGTCGTGATCCAAGCCGACTCCGCAGGCAAACTGGAAGTGCTGTCGAGCGGTTTGGTCGTGAACGGGAATCCCGACATTCTCACGGCGGATATTACCTCGATCATGGTCACGGGTGGCGACGGTCCGAATCGGATCGACCTGACCGGAGTTACGACGACCAATTTCGATGTCGCGTTGACGATCACCGTCAACGGCGGCGATGGCGGCGACACGATTTTCGGCAGCGATTTCGCCGACAGCCTCGTGGGCGGCAACGGAGCCGACTCGATCACGGGTGCTCTGGCCGACGACACGCTCGACGGGAGCAACGGCAACGACACGATCAGCGGCGGAATCGGCGACGATTCGATTCTTGGCGGCGACGGAGCCGATTCGATTCACGGTGACGCGGGAGACGACACTGTTGTCGCTGGCAACGGAGCCGACCAAGTCTTCGGAGACGCTGGACTCGACTCACTCAGTGGTGGCGACGGCAGCGACACGCTCAGCGGCGACGCAGACAATGACACGCTCAGCGGCGACAACGGCAACGATTCATTGCTGGGTGGTGCTGATAACGATTCGGCTTTCGGTGGCACCGGTAACGATACCGTGTCCGGCGGCGACGGGATCGACACGCTCAGCGGTGGAGCCGACAACGACTCGATGAACGGCGACGCGGGAACCGACAGTGTCGACGGTGATTCGGGAAACGATGTCCTCAACGGCGGTACCGAGAGTGACACGATCAACGCCGGTTCGGGCAACGACACGGTCAACGGCGACGCTGGAAACGACTTGCTGTTTGGCGGTGCCGGCAACGATTCGCTTGTGGGAGGATTGGACGACGACACCGCGCTCGGCCAATCGGGCAATGACACCCTCGTCGGCGACGGCGGAGTCGATTCGCTGGACGGCGGTGCCGGCAACGATCTGATTTCCAGTCAGAGCACCGTCGTGGGAATTCTCATCAACGATGTCTCGATTTCTGAGGGGGATGTCGGCACGGTCAACGCGATGTTCACCGTCGGTCTGACCCTTGTTTCCACACAAACGGTGACGGTGACCTTCACGGTAACGGGCGGCACGGCGATCAGCGGGACCGATTTCTTGATCCCAGCGACCACGACGGTGGTCTTCCAGCCCAACGTCACGACACAAACGATCTTGGTGCCGATCGTCGGCGACACACTCACCGAGCTATCCGAAACGTTTTTTGTCACGTTGTCGAATGCGGTCAATGCGACGATCATCGACAATCAAGGGCAGGGGACAATCACCGACGCTGACGTCCCCGCGAGTGCAACGTTGACGCCCGGACCGAACGTCAACGTCCAGAACCTGCCCGGTTTCCAGAGCGAAGTGTCGATCGCGGTGAACCCGACGAATCCGCAGAATCTCGTGGCCGGCTCCAATGACCCGTCCAGCCTTGTGATGAATGCGTACTTTTCGACCGATGGTGGCGCGAGTTGGCAATTCCGACCGCTGCCGCTCACGGTGGGTGGGACGACATTTTTTGGCGCGTCCGACCCGGTAGTTGTCTTTGACCGGCAGGGCGTCGCGTTCTTTGCCTACGAGATGTTCACTCTCCGCAACGGTCAGCCCGATCCCTCTTCATTAGCCAACGTGATGGCTCGATCGGTGGATGGCGGCAACACCTGGACCGCGGTCTTGGTGACACCGGTCGGCTCAGGTGATGACAAGGAATGGATTGCGATTGGACCCGATCCCACGAATCTGTCCGTCGACCGGTATTACTACACCTGGCATCGAGGAAATGTGGTCTTCATCTCGACTTCGTCGGACGGCATCACCTGGAGTACTCCGCTGCAAGTCGTCGCCGGCCAGGCAAGAACCAATATCGACCCGCATGTCGCCGTTGGACCCGCCGGTGAGGTGTACCTGGTTTGGGAGGATTTCGGCACAGCAGGTGTGAATCAAATCACCTTGGCCGTGTCACTTGATGGCGGTCTGACGTTCGGTGCGCCGCAAGTCATTGCGACGACGAACCTCAATCCATTCTTCGATCCCGGCAGTCCACTCTCGCCTCCGAACAATAATTTCGGGGTTCGGCGGTATGTGATCCCAGCCCAGCCGACGCGAGGCATTGGGGCCGCTCTTTCCATCGAAGCCGATCAAAGCAATGGACCAAACCGAGGGCGCGTTTATGTCAGCTTCACCGACCAGGCCGACCTGGACGGAAACCCGCTGACAAGCCACGACAACACCGATGTGTTCGTCATCCAGTCGTCAAATCAAGGTACGAATTGGACTGCGGGAGTTCGTGTGAACGACGACGCGACCACCGCCAGCCAGTTTTTCCCGGCTTTGGCAATTGATCCCACCAACGGCCTGGTCTCATTGTCCTGGTACGACGCGCGCAATGATGTGGCGAATAACCAGAGGGTTGAGACCTTCATGACGACTTCGATCGACGGTGGTGTCACGTTTGTGCCGAACGTTCGAGTGGCTTCCGCCCAATCCGATCAATCGACGGCGAACGCGAACGCTGATCCCAACCAGTATGGCGACTACTCCGGATTGGCAGTCTTCAACAATATTGCGCATCCGGTTTGGTCTGACAGTCGCGTCCGAGCGAACCCGGATGTGTTCACCGCTGCGGTCACGATCGCGGTCACGAGCAGCGGTGGTCCTGGCGGTGTCAACGTCGGCACGTCATTGCCATCGACCGTCGATTTGGGAGACACGCTCATCGGAGGTGACGGCAACGACACGATCGTCGGAGCCGACGGCAATGACATTTTGAACGGCATGGCCGGGAATGATTCGCTGGTGGGTGGTGCTGGGGCGGACAACCTCTATGGAGGTTCCGGAACCGACACGCTTGACGGCGGCGATGGAGATGACACGCTCGACGGGCAAGCTGGAAATGATCGCATTGCCGGGGGAGCAGGCTCGGACACGTATATCTGGAACGGAACCGGCGATGGCGTGGATACGTTGTCGAGTTTGTCCGGTTACGACCGCGTCCGCGTGCAAGGCTCGGCGGTGGCGAACAACTTCGTCGTGTCGCAGGCCAACGGGCAGTTGCGGATCACAGACGGGACCGCCGTGCTCAACGTCTCGCCAATCATTCAAGTCGTTGACATTCTGGCGGGCGACGGAAACGACACAATTACGATCAACGCGCTCGACCGAGTGGCCACGGCGACGTTGCTGACGATCAATGGCGGTGACGGCAACGACACGATCAACTCGAACGGTGCGAACATCGGCCTCATGCGAGTGTCGCTGATCGGCGGACTCGGCGACGATTCGTTGACCGGCAGCGCCGGAATTGATTCGCTCAACGGCGGCGACGGTGACGATTTGCTGGATGGTCAAGGTGGCAATGATCTGATCTTCGGTGGACTGGGTGACGACACGATCCTGGGTGGAACTGGCAACGATCGAGTGCTGGCTGGCGACGGCAGCGACAGCATCGACGCTGGAGCCGGAGACGACACTGTCAGCGGTGACGTTGGAGCCGACACGATCAATGGGGACGAGGGCAACGACACGCTCGATGGCGGCGATGGGGCCGACTCCATCAATGGTGGATCGGGCAACGATTCCATCCTCGGCGGCAACGAGGCGGACGACCTCAACGGCAGCACCGGCAACGATACGGTTCGCGGCGGAGCCAACGACGACACGATCAGCGGCGAGAACGGAAACGACAAGCTCTACGGCGACGACGGCAATGATTCGATCGTGGGCCACGACGGCGACGACACGATGAGCGGCGGCGATGGCGACGACACGGTCGATGGTGGCAATGGCAACGATCTGCTCGGCGGCGGCAACGGCGACGACGTCATGAACGGAGCCGCTGGCAGCGACACGCTCACCGGCGGCGACGGCAACGACACGATGGCCGGCGGTGCCGGCAGAGACGTGTTGCTCGGCGATGAAGGGGACGACTCGATCAACGGCCAGGGAGGCACCGACACGATCAATCCCGGCGAAGGGAGCGACAATGTCCTCGACCCGGTCACCGAGATCGACACGACCTTCACGCTCTCAGTCGCGCTGCTGGCCGCACTGGCGTAGTGGTCTTGCGACACCAGCACGACGCGCCAGCGAGTGGTCGCGTGAAAAATCACTCGCTGGCGCGTCGTGCTGACGTGTTGGCCCCGATAAGCTGTCGCCTCTTCGTCACGCTTGTTCAAGCACGAAAGGCGACCGCGCATGAATTCTTCGACCGAGAGTCCCCGGCAGATTACCAAGAACGGCCAGTTGTTGGCCTTGGCCGCCGCGTTGCTGGGTTGGATGTTCGATGGCTTCGAAATGGGGCTGTTCTCGATGGTCGGACGCTCGGCCATTCAGGACTTGATGGGCTTCACGGGGACACCGACGCCGGATCAAGAGGCGACGATTGGATTCTATTTCGGTGTCGTGATCGCCGTGTTCCTGGTCGGCGCGGCGACCGGCGGTGTGGTCTTCGGCTGGCTGGGAGATCGCATCGGTCGTGTGCGCGCGATGTCGCTGTCCGTGGCGACCTACGCGATTTTCACCGGGCTGTGCGGAGTGGTCGAATCGCCGTTGCAGATCGCGGTGATGCGCTTCATCGCCTCGTTGGGAATGGGGGGCGAATGGGCTTTGGGTGTGGCGTTGGTCATGGAAGTTTGGCCGAATCGTTCGCGAGCCTTGATGGCCGGGTTGATCGGTGCGGCGGCGAACGTCGGCTACTTGCTGGTCGGAGTGATCGGCATGGGACTGACGTCGATCTTGGGGAACATGGAGCAGTGGCTGCTCTCGCTGGGATTGTCGCCGGAGACCTCCGCATCGCTGGTCGCCTACAAAGGCTGGCGGCTGATGATGATTCTCGGTGCGACTCCCGCGCTGCTGACATTTTTCTTTCGGCTGTTTGTCCCCGAATCGCACAAGTGGGAGCAAGAGAAGGGACGCGGCTCAACGTCGCAATGGGCCGCGCGTGATCTGCTGGGAGTGTTCATCGGCGCGTTTGGGCCGGCCTTGATCATCTACGTTTGGGCGAACGACGTGGGCTTGGCGGTGCGAATCCTCGGCACGTTGATTGGGCTAACGATCGCGACGGCCGGCTATGTCTTCCCGGTGATGCAGTATTTGAAACGGACGTTCGCGCTCGGAGGAATCACGAAGGAAGCGGACTCGTGGAAGCCAACTCTGCGCCGCATGTTGCTGGGAGCTTGCTTGAGCGGCGTGGCTTTGTTGGGAACCTGGGGTTCAACGCAATGGGCTCCCGCGTGGGCCGGCAAGCTGACGCAAGGGAATGCGGATTTTCCGTACGCTCGCGAGCACACGCAGATCTGTTTGGCGATCGGAGCGATCATCGGCACGATCGCCGCCGCACTGATCGGCGACTGGTTGGGCCGTCGCGTCACGTACCTCTTGATGTGCGTCTCTTCGCTGGCGACGGCGTTGCTGTTCTTCCAAGGGAATACCGAATACGGCACGTTCTTTCTCGTCACTTGTTTCCTCGCCGGCACCTGCACGGCATCATTTTACGGTTGGTTGCCGCTGTACCTTCCGGAATTGTTCGCGACGAAAGTTCGAGCCACTGGGCAAGGCTTCTCATTCAACTTCGGGCGCATCCTGGCCGCGATCGGAGCACTGCAAGCCGGGCTGCTGACGAAAGTCCCCACGACGAACATCTTCGGCCATGATTTCGCAGGCGGCTATCCGCTGGCGTGCTCGGCCATGAGTTTCATCTACATCATCGGGATGGGAATCATTTGGCTCGCGCCGGAGACAAAAGGCCAACCGCTGCCGGAGTAGTTTCCGCCGAGGGGATTCGCAGATCGCATCTTGGTTGCTGAAATTCAAGAATCGCTCAGAAAGGGATCACATGCAGACACGACGTTTCTTCGTTGGATTCATTTGCCTGGTGTCGAGCTTTGCGCTAGTTCCATTCGCGGTCTCCCAAGACAAGCCGGCGAAGATCGAGAAGCCGAAGAAACTTGAACCGGCCAAGTGCGGGACCGTCAAACAACTGCATGTCCTCGACGACATCTACCTTGCGGGGCAGCCAACTGCCGAGGACTTTCAAGAATTCAAAAAACGTGGTGTGAAATCGGTGCTCAATCTGCGGACCAAAGACGAAATGGATTTTGACGAGGCGAAGACGCTCAAAAACCTGGGGCTCGAATACCACCACATCCCGATCGCCTCGCCCGACTCGCTGACCGACGAGAACTTCGACAAGCTCCGCAAACTGCTCAACGAAAAAGAGCAACGCCCGCTGGTGCTGCACTGCGCGTCGGCGAATCGCGTCGGAGCGGTGTGGCTCGCGCATCGTGTGCTCGATGGCGGGCTGACCTACGAGGCCGCGCTTGCTGAGGCCAAGACGGTCGGCCTGAAGGCTCCGGCGATGGAGGCCAAGGCCAAGGAGTACATCGCCAAGCAAAAGGCGAAGAAGCCGGTTGAGTCCGACAAGAAGAGCGATCCCAAGAAGTAATCCCTTGGGCGATTCGCCATGACCGTGACTCTCGGATTCTGGCTGATTCGGCTGACGATCTGGTTGGCCGTGGCCGCGTGGTTGCTGCGGGTCTTCGTCGAAACCTCCGGCCGATCATTTGCGGTTCGAGAGAACTTGATCCGTTGGAGTTGGCTGATCGGTGCGTTGGCCTGTGTCGCTCACGTCGTCGTCGCGATGGGTTTCGGGCATTGCTGGAGTTTGGACAATGCGATGCGGCATACGGCGATGGTCACTCGGCAAGTCCTCGGTGTGGAGTTGCCGTGGTCCGTTTTCGTGAACTTTGCCTTCGTCGCGTGGTGGCTATTCGATGCCGTGCGAGAATTTCGATCGCGCGAAGTACGACCGCTCGGCGCGGTACGTCACGGCGTTTGGTTGGTGATGATGCTCAATGGAACGGTCGTGTTCGGGCCGAGATATTGGACTTGGGTCGCGGTGCCGTGCGTTGTGTCCCTGGCAATGATTTTGTGGTGGCCATCGAATCACGACCCTGGAAACAAGAAAGAATTCGTTGGCAAGGATTCGCCACAATAGAGACACGCCGTTCGTTTCGAACCGTTGACTCGCTGGCATGCGCCACACAGTTTTCCGGATCTCTTGACCTTGCCGTCCAATGCACCGTCTCGAATGTCGATGTCGCGCATCTTGGCTTCGATGGCGTCTTGAGAGACATGGAATTGTTCGCGAAGAATCTCCGCGATCGCCATGACTGCCAGAGTGAGCCGGTCGTTCTCTTGTTCCAGTTGTCGAATCTGTCCATCAAAGCGAGATGCCAGACTCTCGGCCGATCGGGCGGCTTGTTGGGCATCAGCCGCTTTGTTGTTCGCTTCCGCAAGTCGCCTTTGCTGAAACAGCTCCCAAAGAAAACCCATGATTGAATCTCCGAGTTTCTCAGATCAAAGTCGTGGAGTCCTTGGAATGATCTCGCGGGTGCAGATAAATAAACGACTTGCCGAGCCGGCCGCCGTAATTGCCGGCGGTGATCTTCACGAGGCCCGGTGTCGTGCGGGCGGCGGCGATGGCGGCTTGCGTCGCGACCGAAATCGCTTCGAGGTCGCGGCCGTTCATCACGATTTCCATGATCGAATTCACGTTCGGAGGCAGACGGCATTCCGCTCCGAGCTTCTCTCGCAGCGTCGGGCAGTATTGCTGATAGGTGCTGGCGATCATGAACGAGTACCGGCTGCCGGCTTTCGACGCGCTTTGAGCGATGCCTCCGGGAAAGGTCATGATGACTCCCGGAACTTTCTCGACGGCGGCGACGCCCCGTTCGGTGGCTTCGATGGCGGAATCCACTGACTCGCCCATGAACCAGAGGTTGCCCCCCATGATGCCGTCGCGGAATCCGAAGCGGCGATCGAGCACGAACTCGCCGCCGAGGATCGGGATCGCCCACATCTTGCGGCCGTGACGCACGACCCGCGTTTGAAATCCGTCGCCGAAGAACGCGATCTTGCGGCCGAGTTTGAAATACGGATCGGTGTCGAGCAAGTTGTAGCAGGCGGCGGTCGGACAGGTCAGCACGTTCTGGCTGATGCGAGTCAGCAGCGAACGTTCAAGCGCCGGCTCACGGTCCTTGCGGAAGCGCGGGACGTGCATCTGAATGATCGCCCCAGGCCGACCATCCGGCGTCGCGAACGATTCATCACCGCCCGGTCCAACGAGGCGATCGACTCCCGCTTCGCAGTCGCAAAAGATCGTGCTGCTGGCGTGGCCGGTCGCCTTGTTGACGGCATGTTGCAGCCACTTGCGATCGCGCGCGGTGACGAGGATCTCAGCGTAGATGCTGCGGAATGCTTCGGCGTAGGTATCCTCGATTTCGCAACCGGGAGAGGGAAGTGTGCTCATGAGATTTGTTGGATCGAAGAAGTGAAGGAATGAATGACAGTGCAAAGTGCAGAGTGACGACTGCAAAGTGAAAAATGGAATGCCATCAGCCGTCCGTCACTTTGCACTTTGCAGTCGTCACTCTGCACTTTGCACTGCATTCGCCTCAACGCGGCTTTGAGGGCGCGGATGACAAAGGTTCCTGTCGGCGGCCCAGGCCGTCATAGACCGCCGATTCGGTGACGACTTTGTCCATGAAGATGTCGTGCGGCTGCATCGGGATTTCGGGGAAGAGCTGGCACTCGAAGGCCAGCGCGATCAGCGGCGTGTCCGGGCGAGCGTGTTCGAGCAGCTTGTCGTAGTAGCCTTTGCCGTGCCCGGTGCGGCCGCCTCGGCGGTCAAACGCGACGCCGGGGACCATGATCAGGTCGAGCTCTTCGACTTCGACTCGTTTCGCCGCGACGGAACGCAGATCGGCTTTCGGTTCCAGGATGCGGTACATGCCGAGTTCGAGTTCATCCATCGACTCCAGATGGAACAGTTCCAGTTCGCCATCGACGCAATACGGGACGACGATCTTCTTGCCGGTTCGCAGCGCGGCTTCGAGATCATTGCGGGTGCGGACTTCGGAGCGGACATCGACGTAAAACATGACGGCCCGTGCGGCGGCGTATTCGGGTTGAGCCATGAAGGACGCGACGATGCGGCGACTGATCTCGTCTTTGTCGGGCTGCGCGTTGCGATTGGCGTGAGCTTGTTGGCGGATGAGTTGCTTGCGTGCGTGCAGATCGGCCGGCGGTACGGCGAGAACCTCAGTGCTCATGGGGTGAGTCCATTCGTTTTGAGTTGTGAAAGAGTTGTAGGATGGGCACTCTTGCCCGTCCGCTTTTCGAGTCAACGGACGGGCAAGAGTGCCCATCCTCCAGTGAAACCTACCGGCGGAGATCGTAGCAAAGCAGCGTGTCTTGGTCTCGCAACAGCAGGTGTCCGTTGGCGACGACGGGATAGGCCCAAGCCTGGCGGCGGCTGCGGTTGGGTTGGTCAAATTGGCCCTTCTCGACGTACCGCTGCGAATTGGCTTCGACCAGCGTGACTGGACCTTGTTCGTCGCGGACGATCAGCATTCCGTCGGCGAACGTAATCGATCCTTTTCCGGGCGAACGTTCCTTCCACATCACCTTGCCGGAGAGCATGTCGAGACAAGTGAGGATTTGCTCGTCGCAGCCGTAGAGGAAGCCGTCGACGACGACCATGCCGCCGTGGTGGTTCTTCATGTCCTTCGTTTTGTAGACCTCTTCGGCGCGTGTCGTGTTCCCGTTCGATTCGAGCCGCAGGCATGATCCGCCCGTGCCATAGCCGGAGCCGTAGAAGACATGATTGTCGTGGAAGACGGCGGCCGAGCAGTTCGCCGTGCCGTTTGCCGAGGAATTGCTCTGCCACAAGAACTCGCCATCGTTGGCTCGGACGCCGATCAGGCCGCGGGCCGTGAAGTTGACGTACTGCCGCACACCGCCGACCTCCACCGCGATGGCCGATGCGTAGCCTGGGCCAGGATCGTTGGGGACACGCGACTTCCAGAGCTCGTTGCCGTTGTTCTTGTTGAGCGCGACCAGCGTGGCTCCGCGACCTCCAGGAGTCACGATGACTTTGTCACCGTCGATCAACGGAGACTCGCAGATGCCCCAGTGACCAGCGTTCCCGCCGAACTCCTTGAGCACGTTCTTGTGCCAGCGCCTCTGTCCGGTGCGAGCATCCAGGCAAACCAGATCGCCGAGCGCTCCCAGCGCATAAATTCGATCGCCATCGACGGTCGGCGTGCAGCGCGGGCCGTTGCCACTGCCGTCACGATAGGCACTTCCGCCCGTCGAAACCGACCAGCCTGGCCGGCCGTCACGCTCGTTGAGAGCAAACACTTTCTCGTCCGTTCCGGTCAAACCCATTGTGTAGACGCGACCGTTCGCAACCGAGACGGCCGAGAAGCCTTCACCCAAACCGCTCGCCGACCATTCCGGCTTGGGACCGGAGCGCGGCCAACTGTTGCCAATGTTGTTGCCTCCGCCCGCTTGTCCGTCGCGGCGCGGACCTCGGAATTGCGGCGAGTCCCCCGGCTTGCCGCCGCCGTTGTCGTCGCTGGAAGATTCTGCCGTCGCCTCGGTCTTCTTGGACTTGGGAATGACTTTCGGTGCTGGTGTGGTTGTGGGAGCGTCCGATTTTTCTTTCTCGTTGCGGACAATGACGCTCGTCACCGCGTCGCTACTGTTGGTGAAGATGGAAATCTGCTGCCCGTCTTTCAAATCGCTGAACTTCGCGGGCTTGCCATCGAGTGTGATCTTGACGCCATCCGGTACGGAAAACACGCGCTTGGGTTTGTCGCCGGTCGGTTTGACGGTGATCTTTTTGCGATCGGCGGCGACCGACTCAATCGTGCCGCTCGTGCCGGCGGCCCAAAGTTTTGGAGCGATCAACAGACCGCAAAACAAACAGACCCACAGAATCGTGAAACGTTGAAGCGACATGACACTTCCCCCTCAAAATGGCGTTGCCCGTGCGGCGAGACAATGGCACAGAGCCAGCCGAATCTCAAGAGTTGGTCGGTGCAAAGCGATCAGTCACGTCGCCGCACTCTCACAAGAGCGCGTTCAATTCGTGGCAACATCCCAACACTGGCGAGCTTGCCGACGAAGCATCCAGGCTACGGCGCGATCGACGGCAGGTATTGCTCGAGCTTGGACCGCAACTGCTGGGCATCGAGGGGCTTGGTCAGGTAGTCGTCCATGCCGGCTTCGAGACAGCGTTCACGGTCTCCGGTGAGCGCGTTCGCGGTCAAGGCGATGATCGGAATTTGGTGTGGGAGTTCGCGCTCGGAGACGCGCCTGCGGATTTCTCGCGAGGCGGTGAAGCCGTCCATCTCCGGCATCTGGCAATCCATCAGGATCAAGTCGTAGCGTTCGCGTTGCATGGCTTCGAGCACTTCGTCGCCGTTCGCCGCGACGTCACAGGTGCAGCCGCAATGTTTGAGCAACTCGGTGACGTACATTTGATTGATGCGGTTGTCCTCGGCGACCAGCACGTGCCCGGTCAGCCGGGCCGGAGTTGTGGCCAGAGAACTGTCGGAGTCGTGCGGTTGCACACTGACGGAGGTCGCCGCGAGTGTGGACATCAGCGCGTCACACAGCGCGCTGGGGCGGACGGGATCTCGCAGCAGTCGTCGGATTCCCCGCTGACGCAGCCAATCTGTGTCGCTGCTTTCGTCGGTCGAGCCGATCGCGATCACCGGCAGTCCGTGGCGGCGCGATAGTTCGTCGATCAATTGATAACGGTTGCCGGAAGCGGTCTGCAGATCGACCAGCGCGACATCAAACGGTGTGTTCGCGGTCGTCGCGTGGGTCACCGCCTGCCGAGCATCCTCGTCGCTGGAAACCGGCGTTGGCTGACAACCCCAGGAGTTCAAGCAGTCCGAGATTTGTTTCCGCTGACGTTGTTCGTCCTCGACGATGAGCACTCGCGCGCTGGCGAGATGACGCGAATCCTCTAGTGATCCCGCACGCTGGCCGATCACCGCCAGCGGCACTTCAAACCAGAACGTCGAGCCGATTCCGATCTGGCTTTCGATGCCGATCGAGCCGTCCATCAACGCGACCAGTTGCTTGCAGATGGCCAAACCAAGTCCCGTGCCGCCGAAGTTGCGCGTCGTGGAGCTATCGACCTGAGTGAACGGGCAGAACAATCGGTCCAGCCGATCCTGAGGAATCCCGATGCCTGTGTCACTGACCGCAAATTGCACGCGAAGCTGTTGACCATCTCGGCGGACGCAGGTGGCGTTCACGGTCACTGTGCCGGTCGCCGTGAACTTGATCGCGTTGCCGATCAGATTGACCATGATTTGCCGCAGTCGATTGCCATCGCACAGCGCCGTGACGCTGACGGCTGGCTCGACGTGGACTTTCAGAGTCAGTCCTTTCTGTTTGGCTCCGGGACCGAGAGCCTCGACGACGTCGTACACCAGCGACTCGACGGAACATTCCTGCAAGTCCAGTTCGAGCTTGCCGGATTCGATCTTGGACAGGTCCAAGACGTCGTTGATCAGTTCCAGCAGCAGCTTGCCGCTGGTGTGGCTGGCCTCGGCAAACTGCCGTTGTCGGTCGGTCAGGGTGGTGCCGAGCAGCAAGTCATTCATGCCCAGAATACCGTTGAGCGGCGTGCGAAGTTCGTGGCTCATCGCGGCCAGGAAGGCGCTCTTCGCGCGGTTGGCGGCTTCTGCCACCTCCTTCGCCTTCGAGAGTTCCTGCTCGTGCTGTTTCGTCGCCAAGTACTCGATCTTCAATCGGTGGGCTTCGTCGGCAGCCTCTTTGCTCGCCAACAGACTCAGCGTTGTGCGCCGCAGACGAAACTGACCGAAGATCAACACAAACAGCCCCAGACCGAAAATCCCCACAGCAAACCCCATGGCGGATCTCAGCGAGGCTTTGCTCTCCGCCACCGCTTGGTCGAGCGGTCGAATAATCTCCAACACGCCGCGCACATCACCGACCTGCCAGTCCGTCTTGGGGCTGTCGGGATGCCGGTTGTGACAATCGACGCAATTCTTTTGCATCACGTCGGCGATGGCGTACCGCAGTGACGGGCGACCTTGATAATCCTCGAACGAATAGAACGGCGAGTCCGGATGCCGTCGCACGGCTTGCAGCGCTTGACGCTCGAAGTCATCGCGAGGCCCGGCCTGCTGTTGCCACGGAAACGGGTAGTCGCTGTAGAGCCAGACATGCGCGCCGGGTCGTCGCTCGTTGAGACGTTTGCCCAACTCTTTCGTCAGTGTCGCCGGCAGCGGGACCGCATGCGGTCGGTTCTTGTAGTCGTGAGTGACCTCAATCTGATGTTTCCGAATCTCTTCCACGACCTCTGCGGAATACAGCTTGCGGAATTCGGAGACCAGCGCTGCCTGCAACTCGGTACCCTGCAAAGGCAGCGTTTGGGACAACGAATTCATCGCGCGGTACAGATACCCAAAGCAGCCGATCAGGCCGGACACAATCAGCACCAAGGCTGCGAGAAACAACGGATGCCGCTCGAATCGCGTCAACCAGCCGTCATCGCCGCCGGCCGTCGGCGATAACTCGGCACGCTCAGAGGAGGCATTCATTTGCAGGCACCAGGTCCGTTCCGAAATGCGTCGCGATGGCGATGCCAGACGTGACGATCGCTCTTCGGTACTTTCGGAAGAATGCCCCAGAGAACTTGCGAAACAGGGGACGCAGGAAATACCTGATACGCATTCCGAAAATTAGCCGCGCGGCGCTAGCCCCGGTTACACGGCATGAACCGGGGCTAGCGCC
>CAMDPK010000015.1 GCA_945904015.1 Candidatus Kuenenia stuttgartensis
GGCCGCAACAATCGCTCGACAGTCCCCCGCACCATCACCGCCGCCGGACACCGCTCAATGAACTTGTCCAAGACGCCACTCGGCAACATCCCTGTGCCCTCCCGGTTCGTGACAAATCCCTGTCATCGAAATGGTTGTAGCAATTATCAAAGACCTTGAAAGGGGTGACTGATTTCACCTGAAAGCCGTGTAAGCCTCCGGATGTTTCGACTTCTGGAAAATCGGCTTGGATGAATTCGGCGAGTCACCGAATGGTTTCGCGAGAGGGGCGTGAAACTTGAATGACCAGTCCGCGACACGGATTTGGCTCCAGCTTTCGCAAGGTGGCAATCGCTTCATCGGGGTGAAGTGCGACCGCCATGACATTCCTATCCCGGATCGCAACGCAATCACCCTCTTGAAGCGGTTGGCCGTTCCAAGTGAAGTCTTGGCACATTTGCTCGGCGACTCGCCGGTTTTGATCGTGTTCGCTCATGGCATCTTCTCTCTCCCGCAGACTTCCAGCGTTTTGAGGAATGCGCGTTTGGAGTATTTGGACTTGCCGTCAACGATTGTCATCTCGCAAATCCTCACCGGCTCGCCGGAACACCTCGGAAAACGGCACGTTTTCAAAGACGCCGAAGAGGGCGTGCGAGCCAAGGCGGGCGCGGCCGAGCTTTGGTGATGACAGGCCGCAGAGGAAACGGACGAAGGCGCGCGAGTCAGCGAAAAGGTCGAGTTTCGTGGCTCGAAAGGCGGCGGCTTCTTGCCAACGCCGGTCGTCGATTGGCGGAGCGCGGCGCGGGAGCAGTCGAGTGGCCTTCCCGTCGAGACAGTGTGAGCAGTGGCCGCACGGAGCGGGAAGCGGTTCGCCGAAATGGGCTCCGAGCTGCGAGACTTGGCAGCCGTCGTGCTCGACGAGTTCGAGTACTTCGTTGAGGCGGGCGATCTCACGGGCTTCGCGGAGTAACGCTTTCTCATGTAACTCGGTGGCGAGGGCCGTCAGGTTGGTCGGGGACTTGAGGCGGCGATAACGATTGCGGACTCCTTCGACTTTCACTTCGAGCCATTGCTTCTCGGCGCAATAGTCGAGTGCTCGGACGATGCGGTCACGAGGCTGGCCGAGCGAGGTCGCGGCGTTCGCGATGTCCAGCGAAAACCAGATTTTGGCTTTCGTCGCTTGGCAGAACAGCCGCCGCAAGAAATCCTGCCGCTCCCCTTCAAACTGCGCGAGGATCTCCTTCGATGGCACGAGCGGCTTGAATTGGTACTCGGCATAGAACGGAGTTCCTTCTTCCAGATAGCCGTCGAGTTCCAAGTACGTCAGCAATGTGCGAACCACAATCTGCTTGATGTCATGCCGGAACGACAAATCATACAACGACACGTCAAAGGCTTCCCCCAACTGACAGACCTCGCGGACGAGACTGCTCACCGAAGCGAATGACGGCGTGTCGCCAAACACAAAATTCTCCAGTGTGTTGATGTCGTCCGAGCAGGCCAGCAGTTCGCAGTGGGCAGCCGCTCCGTCGCGTCCCGCGCGGCCGATTTCTTGCGAGTAGTTCTCCAAGCTCTTCGGCAAGTTGTAGTGGTACACGTAGCGAATGTTGGCCTTGTCGATTCCCATGCCGAACGCAATCGTCGCCACCACAATGGCCCGATCCGAACCGGCGAACCAGTCCTGCACGGCGGCGCGATCCTCGTCCTTCATGCCGGCGTGATAAGCCCTGGCGTCGAAGCCGCGCCGAGCCAGTCGATCCGCCACTTGTTCGGCGGTTCGTTGCAACGTGACGTAAACGATCGTCGGTCCGCGCTCATTTCGAGTCAGTCGATCGAGCAACGCCGCGTCCTGTTCGCTGCCCGAGACCGGCGTGATCCGCAGCGAAAGATTCGGCCGATAGAACCCCGTCCGCACCGCATGCGCCGGCTCGATCTGAAACTGTCGGCAGATGTCTTCCAAGACGGCCGGCGTCGCGGTTGCGGTCAAAGCAAACAACCTTTCGGCGCGGCACTCGCGAGCGAACCGCGTCAGCTTGAGATAGTCCGGCCGAAAGTTGTGTCCCCATTCCGAAATGCAATGCGCCTCATCCACGGCGAACAGCGACACGCGAACTCGCTGAATCGCCTCGCGAAAGCGTTCATTGTTGAACCGCTCCGGCGCGACATACAGCAGGAGGAGTTGTCCGGTTCGCATCGCCGTCATCACGGCCGCGGACTCGTCGGCGGTGAGCGTCGAATCCAGCCGCTCCGCCGCGACGCCCAGTTGCTTGAGCT
Source organism: Candidatus Kuenenia stuttgartensis (assembly GCA_945904015.1). Classification (GTDB taxonomy): domain Bacteria; phylum Planctomycetota; class Planctomycetia; order Planctomycetales; family Planctomycetaceae; genus SXKJ01. Next base: position 2,254 of record CAMDPK010000015.1, read on the forward strand.
TGTCGATTTGATCCTTCATCAACGCGATGAGTGGCGACACAACGACCGTCAGTCCCGGAAACAACAGCGCCGGCAACTGATAACAGAGCGACTTCCCGCTCCCTGTCGGAAACACCGCCGCCGCCGAATGCCCAGCCAGCAGAGCCTCAATCACCGCCTCTTGGCCAGGACGAAAAGTGTCGAATCCAAAAGTCGCGCGAAGCACATCCAACGGAGACTGTGATGATGTCATCGGCGGAGACTCCTGAACGATGATGACGATGGCATTCTGCGTTGACGAAACACGGAATGTCAATCGGCTGTGAGGAACACAAATCGGCGCTGTTTTTCGCTGATCGGAACACTTGGGAAACTCTGTGTTGCCGGCCTTGATTAGCGAAGTTCAGTCGCGATTGGCGTTCCAGAATTCATGCTTGTGCCGGAATCGGATGCAGGTCGGACAGGACAAAGCGTTTCCAATGCAGTTCGCCTTTGTGGCCGAAGTTGAGCAGGTAGCCGACCGGTTGGCGGGCGATGCGCATGTAATTGAAGAGTCGGGCTTCGTGATCCGAAGTCAGCTCGGTGACGGCTTTCAGTTCAACAACGATCCCTTCGCAAACGAACAAGTCGGGCCGGTAGACGGTGTCGATTTGATGCTCCTTGTAGATCAAGCGAAGTTCGTGCTTGGATCGAAACGGAATGCCGCGCAACTGCAACTCGATCTCGAGGCACTGCTGTTAGACCTCCTCCGCCATGCCGTAGCCAAGCTGGTTGTAAACCTCAAACGCGGCTCCCATGAACTTGCAGCCTTCTTTTTTGAACATGCATTGATCTCCAGGAAAGAAACGGAAAAGGTGGGAACACTATTCGACGCTAATCTTCGCTAATTCGGACAGAGTCAGATTAGCGTTAATTAGCGGAGATTAGTGTTCCCAAAACTCTTCTCTCTTCCAACAAAAACGCCCAGCCGTTTGAGGACTGGGCGTTTGAGTTTTTGGTTTGAGTGGTAGGTCTCGCTAACTTGACCCACCCTACAAAGCTACTTCTTTTCCAGTGCCGCTTGAGCCGCCGCCAAGCGGGCGATCGGCACTCGGAACGGCGAGCAACTGACGTAGTCGAGGCCGGCGTTGTGGCAGAACTTGACGCTGTCGGGGTCGCCGCCGTGTTCGCCGCAGATGCCTACCTTGAGGTGCTGGTTGTGTTTGGCTTTTCGGGCGTCGCGGCCCTTCTTGACGCCGATCTCGATCAATTGGCCGACGCCGTTCACGTCGATCGACTGGAACGGGTCAACGGGCAGGATCTTTTCCTTCAGGTATGTGGGCAGGAAGCCCTTGATGTCGTCGCGGCTGAAGCCGAAGGTCATCTGAGTCAGGTCGTTGGTGCCGAACGAGAAGAACTCGGCTTCCTCGGCGATCTTGTCCGCGGTCAGGGCCGCGCGCGGGAGCTCGATCATCGTGCCGATGAGGTACTCGACTTTGACGCCGGCTTTCTTCATGCAGTCTTCGGCGATGGCGATGGCACGCTTTTTGAGGAGCGTCAACTCTTCCACGACGCCGACGAGCGGGATCATGATTTCCGGCAGAACCTTTTTGCCCTTCTGCTGGACTTCGATGGCGGCCTCGATGATGGCGCGGACTTGCATGTCACCGATTTCCGGGAAGACGATCGGCAAGCGGCAGCCTCGGAAACCCATCATGGGGTTCATCTCGTGCAGCTCATCCACACGCTCGAAGATCTTCTCGATGCTGACGCCGATTTGCTTGGCGACCGCTTCCGCGCCGGCGAGGTTGTCCTTCTGCGGCAGGAATTCGTGAAGCGGAGGATCGAGCAAGCGGATCGTCACCGGCAACCCGTCCATCGCCTCGAAGATGCCGACGAAATCCGCTTTCTGGAACGGCTCGATTTTCGCGAGCGCCTTTTGGCGGTCTTCCACCGTGGTGGCGAGGATCATCTCGCGCACGGCGGCAATGCGGTCGTCGCCGAAGAACATGTGCTCGGTGCGGCACAGGCCGATCCCTTCGGCCCCGAACTCGCGCGCCTTCAGTGCATCGGCCGGGCTGTCGGCGTTGGTGCGAATCTTGAGCGTGCGATACTTGTCGGCCAAGTTCATCAGCGTCGAGAAGTCGCCGGTCATCGTCGGTGGAATCGTCTCGACCTTGCCGATCATCACGTCGCCGGTCGTGCCGTTGATCGTCACGAAATCACCGGCCTTCAGAGTGTGTCCCGCGATGGCGACGGTCTGCGACTTTTCGTCGATCTTGACCGCTTCGCAACCGACGATGCACGGCTTGCCCCAACCGCGAGCGACGACCGCCGCGTGGCTCGCCTTGCCGCCGGTGCTGGTCAGGATGCCCTTCGCGAGGTGCATTCCCGCGACGTCTTCGGGGCTGGTCTCTTTGCGGACGAGCATGATCGGATCGTTCGGGAACTTCGTCGCGTGCTCGACGGCGGCTTCCGCAGACAGGACGATCATTCCGCACGCCGCGCCCGGACTGGCCGCGATCCCTTGAGCGACCGGCTTGACCTTTGACTTCGGGTCGAGCTGCGGCTGTAACAGGTGATTCAGCGACTCCGGGTTGACCCGCTTAATGGCGGTCTCTTCGTCGATCAAGCCTTCCTTCACCATCTCGACAGCGATGCGGACGGCTGCGGTCCCCGTTCGTTTTCCGCTGCGGGTCTGCAGCATGTAGAGGGTTCCCTCCTGCACGGTGAACTCGATGTCCTGCATCTCGCGGAAGTGCTTTTCGAGGTTCGCACGGATTCCACAAAGCTGCTCATAGACCTTCGCGTTGTACTTGGCGAGTTCCGCGATGTGCTCCGGCGTGCGGATACCGGCGACGACATCTTCACCCTGCGCGTTGACGAGGTAGTCGCCGTAGAACAGGTTCTCGCCGGTATTCGGATCGCGCGTGAACGCGACGCCGGTGCCCGACGAACTCCCCATGTTGCCGAACACCATCGCCTGCACATTCACGGCCGTGCCGCGAAGGCCGGTGATCCGTTCGATGCGGCGGTATTCCTGAGCCTTGTTCCCCATCCACGAGTTGAACACCGCGTTGATGGCCAGCATCAGTTGCTTCTTCGGTTCCTGCGGGAAGTCATCGCCGACGTGCTTCTTGTAAACCGCCTTGTAACGCTTCACGAGTTCTTTGAGATCATCCACCGTCAGGTCGGTGTCGAGCTTCACGTTCTTCTCGGCCTTGAGCTTGGAGATCTCGTGCTCAAACTCTTCGTGCTCGACCCCCATTGCGGTCGAGCCGAACATGTCGATGACGCGGCGGTAGCTGTCATACGCGAACCGAGCATTGCCAGTCTTCTTCGTCAGCCCCTCAACACTGGCATCGGTCAGGCCGAGGTTGAGAATCGTGTTCATCATGCCGGGCATCGAGAGCGCCGCGCCGGAGCGAACGGAAACAAGCAGCGGGTCTGCCGGATCGCCGAACTTCTTTCCCGCGAGTGCTTCGGTCTTGGCGAGTGCTGCGTCGATCTCCGGAATGGCCCCTTCCGGGATTTTCTTGCCCTGCTCGTAATAAGCGGAGCAGACTTCCGTCGTGATGGTGAAACCGGGCGGAACCGGGATGCCGATCAAACACATCTCGGCGAGGTTGGCCCCCTTACCGCCGAGTTCGCTCTTCATCTTGCCGTTGCCATCCGCAGAACTGCCACCGAAGAAATAGACGTACTTGTTGGACATGAAATCTTTCCCTTGAGGTAATCGCCGCACCGGCCGCTCAAAACACGGTCCGCCCGAATCACTCAACCACAACGGGGGGCGGAAGTTGCCCACCCAAGGCCAGCCCAGGCGCAGCGAGCGGAGCAAATTAGCGACCGTCAGCCGCCTTCTCAAGCAACCAAAGCAACTGCTTGACAGACTGTGGTTTCCGTGGAACAGTGTTGAACCTGTTGCCGCGAAAGCACTTCGCGATTGGCCGGGTTCTCCGGTCCTCTGAGGTCCAAGATGGAAGCCAAACTCATCTCCACCGATGGCGAGCGGTCGATCCGCCTGAAAAAGGACGTGACGATCGTCGGCCGCAAGCGCGGTGTGTGCGACATCTTCATTGATCGCAGCAGCATCTCGAAGCTGCACTGCATGATTGTGAAGACCGATGGGTTGCTCTTCATTCGCGATCTCGGAAGCACGAACGGGACGAAGGTCAACGGCCAGCGAGTCACTCGCGGAGCGTTGTTGCCCGGTGACGAACTTGCCTTTGCGAACGCGAAGTACAAAGTGCATCTCGGCCCCGACGATCCCGATATGGTCGAGCACGATGCCGGCACCGAAGTCATGATGGCGATGCCCAAACGTCAGCCGGACGAGGACCGGATGGACGACGATGATGATGACGTGCGTCCTGCCAAGGTTTCCTACAGCGACAGTGGGGACGTAGTCCCGCTGGCAAAGGCGTCGCAAAGCGATGTCCGCTTGCTGACCGATTCGGAAGCGCACGATGACGGCCTGGATGACGACCTCTAGCCCTCACGCTTCGCGACGGAGCGGCTCCGCGACAGGGCGATTGTGATGCTCACGGATTGGGAACGCCGACTTGCCGAGACCATGCTGTCTGACCGGCATCGCTTGCGGCAACAAGTCCGGCAACTGCATGAGTCCGAGAAGGCGAAACGGCCGATTAACGCATTGCTGGCGAAGTTGGACGAAGGATTCCGTCGCTCGATCGCTCGCCGCACGAGTCGCGCGAACAGCGTGCCGAAGATCGAATTCGACTCCGAGTTGCCGATTCTTGCCAGTCGGAGCGAGATTGAAGCTGCGATTCGCGAGCATCAAGTCGTCATCGTTTGTGGCGAAACCGGATCGGGCAAATCGACGCAGTTGCCGAAGCTGTGCTTGTCGCTGGGACGCGGCGTCTCCGGCTTGATCGGTCACACACAGCCTCGCCGAGTTGCCGCCCGCACGATTGCGGCTCGCGTCGCGGATGAACTGAAGACGACGCTCGGCACGACGGTCGGTTTCAAAATCCGCTTCACCGATGCGACGCAGCCGAACACGCTCATCAAGCTGATGACCGACGGCGTGTTATTGGCCGAGACTCGTTCCGACCGGTTTCTCGACCAATACGACACAATCATTGTCGATGAGGCTCACGAGCGGAGCCTCAACATCGACTTTCTCCTCGGCAACTTGAAGCGTCTGCTGCCGAGACGACCGGACCTGAAAGTCATCATCACCTCGGCGACGATTGATGCGGCGCGGTTCGCCGAACACTTCGGATCGAGCGCCGGTCCCGCTCCGATTTTGGAAGTCTCCGGTCGCATGTACCCGGTCGAAACTCGCTGGCACGGTCTGGAGGCCGCCGCCAACCGTGAGGAAAGTAGGTTGGGACACCGTCCCGACCCGGCCGGTCGGGACGGAGTCCCAACCTACGACTTGTCGGACGATCCGCAGCAGGCGATCCTCGCTGCGGTTGATGAACTCGTCGCCGAAGGTTTGTGGGACATCCTGATCTTTCAGCCGACTGAGTGGGACATCCACGAGACGGCAAAGTTGCTGCGAGCGCGATTCCACATCACGGGCGGACGCAAAGGGACTAAGGCCGATGTTGAGATTCTGCCGCTGTACGCTCGGCTGACGCTGGCTGAGCAGCAGCGTGTCTTCGAGCCACGTCCTAGCCAGCGACGCATCGTCATCGCGACGAACGTGGCCGAGTCATCGCTGACAGTCCCTGGCATTCGAGCGGTCATCGACACCGGCACAGCGCGCATCAGCCGGTACTCGGCACGCAGCAAGATGCAACGGCTGCCGATCGAGCCGATCTCTCAAGCGTCGGCCGATCAACGCAAGGGGCGCTGCGGACGCATCGGGCCGGGAGTTTGCATCCGACTGTTCGACGAAGCCGACTACAACACCCGCGAGCGATTCACTCCGCCAGAAATTCTGCGCACGAACCTCGCGTCGGTGATACTGCAAACGCAATCGCTCAACCTCGGAGCGATCGAGGACTTCCCGTTTCTCGAACCACCCAAACCGACGGCCATTCGCGATGGCTACAAGACGCTGTTTGAACTCGGAGCGGTCAACGAGCGGAACGAACTGACCGAATTGGGACGCAAGCTGGCACGATTGCCGGTCGATCCACGGATCGCTCGCCTGATCGTCGCGGGACACGACGAGGGTTGCCTGAACGACATCTTGATCATCGCCGCCGCGCTGGAGGCTCAAGATCCGCGCGATCGGCCGCTCGACAAGCAACAGGCGGCTGACGAGAAGCACAAGCCGTTTCAACATCCCGACTCGGACTTTCTCAGCTTGTTGAAGCTGTGGGATTTCTTCCATCACCTGAAGGATACGCTCTCGAACAGCCAAGTGCGAAAAGCGTGCTTGCAGAACTTTCTGAACTTCAATCGGCTGCGCGAATGGGCCGACGTGCATCGACAATTGGTCGAACTGGCGAAGGAGAACGGGCTGAAGTCGGGACCGAGGCGATGGGAGGGCGAGGCTCCCGCCGAGCCGATTCGGGATGCGACGCGTCGTCTTCATCGCGGCTCGGCGGGAGCCTCGCCCTCCCGGAATGAGGCATCAACGGCGATCCATCGCGCGTTGTTGACAGGGTTCCTCGCGAGCATCGCGAATCGCGAGGGTGAATCGACCGATTACACGGCGGCCGGCGGAATGAAAGCGGTCGTCTGGCCGGGATCGGGAACATTCGGCTCGAAGCCGAAATGGATCGTCGCGGCGGAGTTGATCGAAACCAGCAAGCGATATCTGCGGACGGTTGCACGGATCGACCCGGCTTGGATCGAATCGCTGGCCGAGCATCTCGTCACGCGAACGCACAGCGAACCACATTGGGACCGCTCGGCCGGTTCGGCGATGGCGTTCGAGCGTGTGTCGCTGTTCGGGCTGACGATCGTGCCACGCCGCAAAGTTCGGTTGGGGAGGATTGATGCCACAACCGCGAGGCGGTTGCTGATTCAACACGGCTTGGTCGAACGAGACTTCGACTGCGTCGCTCCGTTCTTCGTTCACAACGCCAAGCTGATCGAGGAACTCGAAGCGCTGCGAGTGAAGTCGCGTCGCGCGGATTTTCTGAAGGGCGAAGAGGCGCTGCTGGAGTTCTACGAACAGCGCATTCCCGCCGACGTCGTCGATGGCCCGAGCCTTATGAAGTGGTGCAAAACTCCGAACGCATCCCCTCTCCCCTTGGGAGAGGGTGGCCGAAGGCCGGGTGAGGGACGCGAGTCGCCAAAACGCTCACAAACTGAAACATCAGGCTCAATCTCACCCTCGCGATCCACGCCAAACGCCACTCGCATCCCTCACCCTAGCCCTCTCCCAAAGGGAGAGGGGACATGCGAACGCACGCTTTTTCTCACTCGCGAAGACCTGTTGAACCCGGAGCGTGCCGAGGCGACATCCGAAGATTTCCCGGAGACGTTGAAACTCAAGCACATTCAAGTCCCGCTGGAATACAAGCTCGAACCGGGCGAGGCGGACGACGGGATCACGATCACCGTGCCGCAGGAGGGACTCAATCAGATCGACTCGCACCGGCTTGGCTGGCTTGTGCCGGGATTGCTCGAAGAGAAAGTCGTCGCGTTGATCAAGTCGTTGCCGAAGGAACTGCGGCGACTGTTCGTCCCTGTGCCGGAGACGGCGAAGGCCGTGCTCAAGCAGATCAAATTCGGTGAAGGCGACGTGAGCGCGGCGGTTGCGGCCGTGCTCTCGAAGCTGAGCAGCCAGCGCATCGACCCCAGCGAAATTCGCGAGGAGGACTTGCCGCCGCACTTGCGGATCAGCGTCAAGGTGCTGGGGGCGGGGGGCAAGACGCTCGGAGTCAGCCGCGACCTCGATCAACTGCGAGGACAGCTCGGAGCGAAAGCGTCGGCGAGCTTTTCGGCGATCGACCACTCGCAATGGAATCGCGACGGGCTGACCGACTGGGACTTCGAGGTGCTGCCACCGTCGGTCGATCTCGAACATGGCGGTTTGAAGTTGAAGGGCTACCCATCGCTTGTCGATCGCGGCTCAAGCGTCTCGCTCCGATTGGCCGATTCCGCGGAGCGTGCGGCGTTCGACACCCATCTCGGCCTGCGACGGCTGTTCGCGATCGCGGCCTTGAAAGAGCTGAAGAAACAAGTGCAGCACCTGCCCGAGCTTGGCAAATGGCAAATGCTGACGGCGATGTTGCCAGACAAGGGTCGGCTGCCGCAGTTGCTGTCCGAGTTGATCGCTGAGCGAGCGTTTTTCGTGGGGCAGGTTTCCAACCTGCCCGCCCAATCAAAGTCGAAGGAAGCCGGACAGGTTGAAAACCTGCCCCACGTTCCGCGGACGAAGTCCCAATTCCAGGACCGAGTCCGCGCGGCGAAGGCGCAAATCCCGGCGGCCGTCCAAGAGGTCATGCAACTCATCGGCCCGTTACTGGCCACGTATACGACAGCTCGCCAAGCGATCGCCGGTTGCCGGCTGCCGTTCGCTCAAACGGCCGTCGCCGATTGCCGAGAACAGCTCGCTCGACTGACCGAGGCGGGATTCCTCACGACGACCACGTGGGACTGGTTGCAACAATTTCCGCGCTACTTTCAGGGGATCGCGCTGCGAATCAAGAAGCTCACTGCTGCTGGGCAAGCTCGCGACCAACGAGCCGCGACCGACATCGAGCCGCGCTGGCGCAAGCTGCTCGCGCGACTCGACACCGCCAAGCAATCGGGACGTCACGAACCGGAACTCGCGACCTGCCACTGGATGTTGGAGGAACTGCGGGTGTCGCTGTTCGCACAAGAATTGCGAACCGCGATCCCGATCTCCCCGCAGCGCTGGGACAAGCAATGGGAGTTGCTCAAGTAGCCCTGTCGCTCCGCGACAGGACAGCCGGACGCGCGGTTGACGTTGTTGATGACTTGTGTGTCGAGCGCGCAGGCAGCGCCGAGAGACGTCCGGCTTTCCTGTCGCGGAGCGACAGGGCTACATCGCGACAGGGCTACGACCGTCACGACCGGACCTTTCCCCGGCCGATCGGGCGGTCTCGGCAAGGCGTTCCGGTTGACGATGTCCCGCGACCGGCCTACGGTACGCATCAGCCGATACCAATTGGAGGCCAAGTGATGGCCTCTCCTGCCTGACTCGGTTCCCACCTGATTCGCCGGAGGCTCACTGAATGCCGGCAAGATTACCCTGGTCGCTGCCTTTCATCCGACCGGCTTTCGCATTCGCCGCGATGGTTTTCGCGGTGTCTGTGTCGGCGGTCGCTCAGGCCCCACAGCCGTTGCACCAGCGGATCGACCAGTTGGTGAATACTGCTCCATTGGGGCCGGTCGCGGCGGTTTGTTCCGACGCGGAATTCGTTCGGCGAGCCAGCCTCGACCTCAATGGCATGACTGCGACGGGGGCGGAGGCGAAGGCGTTTCTGGATGACCCGGCTCCCGACAAACGGCAGAAGCTGATCGAGAAACTTTTGGCCAGCCCGCGATTCGCTCGGCACCTGGCGAACACGTTCGACGTGGCCCTGATGGAACGCCGAGCCGACGCGCACGTCCCGTCGCCAGAGTGGCAGAAGTATTTGTACGAGTCGTTCCTGGCCAACAAGCCCTACGACCAACTGGTTCGCGAGATCATCATGTCCGACGGGGTCGATCCGGCGACTCGGCCGGCCGCGAAGTTTTTCCTCGACCGCACGGCCGAGCCAAATCTGGTGACGCGCGACATCGGCCGGCTGTTCTTCGGCCGCGATTTGCAATGCGCTCAGTGTCACGACAGCCCGTTGGTCAACGACTTCTTGCAGTCCGATTATTACGGCGTTCAGGCGTTCGTTGTCCGCACGGTGATGTTCAACGATGTAGACGCGAAGAAACAGTTCCTGGGAGAAAGAGCGGATGGCGATGTCGCCTTCACGTCGGTCTTCACGAAGGAATCGGGGGTCAGTGCTCCGCGTGTGCCCGCCGGAACATTCGTCGAAGACCCGCTGCTGCCGATCGGTGAGGAGTACAACGTCAAGCCGACCGACAAGACCCGCCCGGTCCCGAAGTACAGCCGCCGAGCCAAACTCGCCGAAGCGATCGCGACCACCAACAACCAGCAGTTCAATCGGAACATTGCGAACCGGCTGTGGGCGATGATGCTCGGCCGAGGCATCGTGCATCCGCTGGATCTGCACCATTCGGACAACACTCCGACGCATCCCGAACTGCTCGACCTGCTGACCGCCGAGGTGGTCGCCGCGAAGTACGACGTGAAAACGCTGCTCCGCGAGATCACGCTGACGCAGACCTATCAGAGGTCTGGCGAGCTGCCTCCCGATTGGAATGCCGCTTCGCAACAAGCTGCCGCGCTGCTTGCGACGCTCGACGCGAAGCAGAAAGAATTTTCCGCCGCGATCGACCAGTCGAAGGAGGCTGCGAAGCCGACCGAATCGGAATTCGATGCGGTCAAGAAGTCGGTGGCTCCGGTTCGCGACGAGTTGACCAAGATCACGGCCGCCGCCGTCGAAGCCCGCAAGCAGTGGGACGCCGCGACCGACGTCGTTGCGAAGACAGAAGCGCAGATCGGTCCGAAAACCGAGGCGGCGAAACCACTCGTGGAGATTGCCGCGAAGGCCAGCGAAGCCCTCGCGAAGATCCCCAGCGACGCGGACCTCAAAAAGGCGACCGAGTTCTTTCAAGCACGAGCGACCGCACTCAATAATGAAGTCGCCGCACTGACGAAGGCTCGCGACGATCAAACTGCCGCCGCGAAACCCAAAGCCGATGCCTTCGTGGCCGCTGCGACCGCGATCAATCCCGTTCGCGAAAAGTGGACGGCTGAAAAAGCGAAGCTCGACGCCGCTCGCGAGAAGGCCGAAGCGACCGCCGTCGGAATTCGGGGAATCAACGCGAACCGCAACGTCGTCGCTCGACGCATCACCGGCTTGAAGACGCTCGCTGGCTACAACGAACAGGTCGCGAAATCCGCAGCCTCGCAAGCCGTGCTTGTCGCGAAGCAAACCGAACTCGCGACCGCTCAAACGATGCTGACTCAAGCGGCCGACGAAGCTGCGAAGGCCGCCGCTCAAAAGTCCGTGACGGACTTGACCGCTTTGCTGGCGACGACCCAGCAGCAAGCAAAGTCCGACGCTGACCAACTCGCCGCGGCTCGCGAGCAGATCACACAGTTCTGTACCGAGCACTTTTACGTCGCGAGTTTGAAGCCGCAAACGCCGGAACAAATCACCGCCAGCACGCTCAGCGCGACCGGCTACATCGACATGCAAACGAAGACCGCGAACGCGGAAATCGACAAGGCCGCTCAAACCGCCGCTGCCGCGAATCCTCCAGTGCAAGTCGCGGTTCCGCTCGGCGGACGCGAACGCCAGGTTGAAGAACACGTCTTTGAAAAGCTCATCCGCGCCAACGCCGGCCCGTTCATCGCGATGTTCGGCGGCGGGGCCGGTCAGCCTCAGGACGTCTTCTACGCCACCGCCGACCAAGCGCTGTTCTACGGCAACGGCGGCACCATCCATAACTGGGCGGGAGTGCTGGCGACTCCACTCTCCGCGCAGCAAGACCCGAAGCTCCTGGCCGAAGAGATGTACCTGCACGTTTTCAATCGCCGTCCGACCGACGACGAGATCGCACTCGTCACGACCCACTTGCAATCCCGCGCCGATGCCCGTGTCCCCGCCATTCAAGAAATGGTGTGGGGCTTGCTGTCGTCGGCCGAGTTTCGTTTCAATCACTAATCGGCCGCTCGCACGGTGAGCGGCATTTCGTCACACGGAACGTGACGGTTACTTTGGGAGACCTCGCCATGAAATGCTCGTATGCCTGTCAGTCGCCGGAGCACTTGATCGGACGGCGTCAGTTCCTGGGAGGCGTCGCCGCTGGGACGAGTGCGATCGTCGGCGGCGGAATCGGCACACTGACTCGCCCGGTCATGGCGGAGCAACTCGCGAAGCAGCAGAAGCGAGTGATCGTGTTCAACATGCACGGCGGGTTAAGCCAGCTTGAAAGCTGGGATCCCAAACCGGGGACCGATACGGGCGGACCGTTCCGAGCGATCCCGACGTCGCAGACCGGAGTTCACATCTCTGAATTGCTGCCGCACACGGCCAAGCAGATGCACCGGTTGGCACTGATTCGCAGCATCGACACGAAAGAGAACGATCACGGCAAGGGGATGCACATGATGCTCACCGGCCGAAAGGAAACCCCCGGCATGGCGTTTCCCCAGTTGGGTGCTGTCGCCGCGAAATCGCTGTCGCCGGACAGCGCTGGGTTGCCCGGTCACATCATCATCACGCCGGGTGGCGGCGGCGGACGCGGCAACGATTCGGCGTATCTCGGTCCGAAGTACGCCAGCATTTCGCTCGGCAACGGCAAGCCGCCTGCGAATTCGGAACGACCCGAAGCGATCGCCGAAGCGGTTGATGCGTCGCGGAACGATTTCCGCAAGAAGGCCAACGAGCGGTTCAATCTCAAGCGTCGCACAGCGATGACCGACGCCTTCGTGCAGAGCTACGATCAGGCACAGCAAATGATGGCTCAGCGCGATGCGTTCGACCTGACCAAAGAATCGGACGCCGATCAAGCTCGCTACGGCAAGCACGACTTCGGTCGGCACTGCTTGCTAGCTCGGCGGTTGCTGGAACGCAACGTCACGTTCGTGCAAGTCACGCACTCGAACTACGACACGCACAACGAGAACTTTAATTTTCACCTGGAACAACTCGGCGAATGGGACCAGCCGTTCGCGACGCTGATTGGCGACTTGGGTGATCGCGGGATGCTCGAATCGACGTTGGTCGTCGTGCTCTGCGAGTTCGGCCGCACGCCAAACATCAATCACCTGTTCGGCCGTGATCACTGGGGCACCGCATGGTCGGTGCTCGTCGGCGGAGCGAAGATCATCCCCGGCGCGGTCATCGGCAAGACGAACGCCAACGGCACGCAAGTCACTGATCGCGAAGTGACCGCCGGGCATCTGTTCCACACGTACTTGAATGCTCTCGGTGTGGATTCGTCCGGCAACTTCGACATCGGCGGCCGACCGATGCCGATTGCCGATCCCGCCTATCAAGGGATCAAAGAGCTGATCGCATAGAAGTGGTTTCAACTCGCGAAAAGTAACCCGATGCGTCAGCGAGGGAGTTGGAAAGTCCAACGTGGAATCGACCCTCGCTCACGCTTCGGGTTATTTTTGAAATGGCCTCTGAGCGATCGCGTTCACTGCAACTGCACGATCTTCGCGCCGGAGTAGTAGTAGCGGACGATTTCGTAGCCGGTCTTGCCCAACAGGCTCTGGCCGCGAGCACCCCATTGGCATAGTCCGACCGCGTGTCCGTGGCCGCGGCCCTCGAAGTGCAGAGTGTTCGACTTTCCGGGCTCGCTGATCGAGAAGAACGGACTGTAGAGCGTCGATACCGACAATTGCCGGCGCAGTGTCGCGGCCGAAATGCGGTGGGCGCGTTTGCCGTCGCTGACCGCGAACTCCGGGACGTCGGTGCCGCGATCGGGATTTCCGCTGGCCAGTTTGATGGATTGCAGCTTGTCGAACGTCTTGCCCTCCGAGCGGAAATACGCCTTGAGCTTCGTCTCGACATCCGCTTTCGGCAGATCGGCTTGCCAACGATACAGCTTGGCCTCGCGGCAAAAGTCGCACGGAACGCTCTTGAGTGCTGAGACAGCATCCGCGAAGACCGCGTTCCCTTGCGTCGTGTGCCCGCCGCACGCGGCTGAGTAGTAGGTGCGGAAGAGCCGTCCTTGAAACGTGCAAACCATGCCCGTTGTGTCGCGCACGACTTGGCGACTGGCTTCGCTTTCACCGGCCAAGCGGCGCGAGCCGTCGCGGTATTGAAAGCCGAGATACTTCTGACTGCTCGTCGAAGCGAACAGATCGAATTCCGAGTCTCCTTCATCGCTGCGAACCACGTCGAGCGCGTACGTTCGCGCGACGATCGCCTGAGCCTTGCGAGCTTCGATTCCGAACGAGGTTGGCATTTCGCTATCGACGACGCTCGCGAGATATTCCCCCAGCGGCAGCACGTTCACGGCGAGTACTCCGCCGCCCGATCTCCGAAACAGCCGTAGGTTGCCGCGGTACTCGTGACCGTTGACCCAAATCGACGGTGACTGTGTGGCGACGATCTCCAGCCGAGTCACCGCGTGCTCGGTCTTGCCGATCTTGAACCCGTTGCTCGTGGCCGTGACCGTGCTCGACCCCAACGACTGTCCGCGCGACAGCACTTTGTCGCTGCCCACTGGTCGAAGCTGATACGGCCCGTCAATCGACAACTCAATTTGCTTTTGCGGCGTGGGAGTCACGGCCACTCGCACGGTCGTCTGATCGGCCCGCGACAGCGTTTTCGAGGTCGCCGCCAATGATTCACTCGGCCCACCGGTCAATGAATCGCGAGCTGGATGCCGCAGGCTCCAGGGCACAACGACCAGCACGGCCACAAGTGCCAGCAAGCTCAGCGAAAGGGCGGCGAGGCGGGCGTGTTTCATGGGACCAAGTCGTGGGACCGATTCGAAGCGGGACTCGCAGGCAGCTTCTCGGAATTCTCGTCGGGCAGCAACACGGAAAACGTCGTGCCGCTGGGAGACGTGTCGGTCAGTTCGATGCGGCCGTCGTTGCGTTCGAGGATCAGGCGGCAGACGAACAAGCCCAGGCCCGTGCCAGTTTCTTTGGTGGTGAAGTACGGCTGGAAGAGGCGTGCTTGGTCGGACTCGGCGATGCCGCAGCCGTTGTCGCAAATCGCCACTCGCAGCCAGTGGTCGTCGCTTTGCGTGGTGATTTCGATCGTGCCCTCTTCGGCCGTCGCGTCCATCGCGTTGAGGATCAGGTTCAGGAAGACCTGCACCAACTGATCGCGGACGGCGTTCAGTTTGGGGAGTCCTTCGGCATAGTGGGTGGCGATCTGCTTGTTCTTGCGGCGTTTGTAGTACTTGGCGATGTTGAGCGCGGCTTCGAGCACCTCCTGCAAGTCGCACTGGCTCCGTTCGAGTGTGGCGGGGCGGCTGAAGTCGATCAGCTCGCGCAGCGTTCGCTGGATGCGGCGGAGTTGGTCATCGACCATCTGGTAGCGTTCGCGGGTATAATCATCGACATCGCGGCGGTTGAGCAGTTGGATCACCGAGCTGATGCCGGCCAGCGGGTTGCCCACCTCGTGAGCGATCCCGGCTGCGAGCAATCCGAACGCCGCTTGCTTCTCTTGTTGCACGACGAACGCTTGTGATTCGCGCAGCTCGCGCGTGCGGTCCTCGATCCGCTGTTCGAGTTCGTGCTGATGCTTTTGCAGTTCGTCATTGAAGAACGACAGCCGATGCCCCGCCGATTGCAACAGGCCCGCCAGTGCGGTGCTGGCCCACGTTACCCAGCCGAGCCAGATCAGCATCAGCAGCACGCGCGTCGGTTCATTCGGCGAATGCGGTGAAGTCGCGAATGCCAAGACCGCGAAGCTCAGCGCGTGCAGGCAAAACGTGGAAAACGTCATCCATCGCGAATACCGGAACGCACAGACCAGCAGCGACAGGAAATAATAGAAACGGAAGGGACTCTCCAGCCCTTCGTCGAAGTGACACAGCACGCCTATGAAGAGTGCCTCCATCAGCGAGATCACCATCGGGGCACGGTTGAGGAAGACTCGGCCGCGGAGGCTGAAGTACGAGTCAGCGATTGCGTAGATGGCTCCCAGCGTCAGGATGCCGTTCAGGACTTGTCGATTCGACAACCACTCCGGCAACACCGTGTGAGTCTCGCCGGACTCGCGTCCCAGGAAATTCACGAGCGCGTAGCCGACCGCCAGTCCAAACCAGCGGATGCGAACCGTGATGGCCTCGGCCGAAAGTTCAAAGCTGCGATCGTCGCGTGGTGATGTGGCGGACACGGCATTCCACGAGAAGCGGTTTCAAGACTCCAAAAGTAACCCGAAGCGTCAGCGAGGGAGTCGGTCATTCCTGTTTCAAATCGTCCCTCGCTGACGCTTCGGGTTACTTTGAAAAAGCCTCTACGGCTTTCGCAAGTGTTGCACCCACGCGGGCGGGATGTTGACGAAGACCCAACTGCGGTCGATACGGTGCTTCGTCAAATAACCGTTGGCGATGCGGTCGAGTTCGTTGAGCCGCGTCTTCTCGTCTTTGTTCGCGATGAGCTTGCGCAGCGGGCGGACATACATGTACTCGAAATAGCTCAACGTGCCTCCCGGTGCGAGCAGCTTGAAGTACGTCTCGAAAATCGAACGCACCAACTCGGCGGGGAAGTTATTCAGCGGCAGGCCGCTGATGATGATGTCGTAGGGTTCGGTCGCGGCGAAGTCCTGAATGGGGCAGACGTAAACCTGCGAGCGATCGGCAGCGGCACGATAACTCGGATCGGTCGTGAATCGTTCACGCAGCAAGCCAGCAAACGCCTCATTCAATTCGACGAGGTCAAAGCGATCCTCCGGACGAAGCAAACGCACGATGCGTTGCGTGACCGCGCCGGTGCCGGGTCCGATTTCCAGGATGCGGCCGGGCCGTTCGCGACGAGCCATCGGGCCGGTCATCGCTCGCGCGAGGAAGCGGCTGCTGGGGGCGACGGCCCCGGTCGTTTCGAATCGCTGTCGGAATTGCCGCCAGAATTCCCAATGATCTTTCAGAAAGTGAGCCATGCTCAACTTTGTAGCGAGCCGCCGAATGAATTCCCAAGCCAGCGGTTTCGTGCGGGGCTGACTGTGGCAATAATCCGCTCGCGAAGATCCAAGAGATGACGGAGGCAGCGATGCGAATGAAGCTCAGCGGGATTTGTTTGTGTTGGCTGTTGTTGTCCAGAGCGGCCATCGGACTTGGGCAGGACAGCGATGCGAAAGCCCCTCCCAAGTTGCCGGGCAATCCGGCGGTCTGGATCAATTCGCCGCCGATCAGCACTGAGATGCTCGCCGGCAAGGCGGCGGTGCTGTACTTCTTCGAGGAGACTTGTCCGCGCTGCGTCGAGGCTTGGCCGAGAGTCTTGATGCAGGGGGCGAAGTTCGAGGGCGAGCCGGTCTTGTTCATCGCCGTGAACTCTGGCTCGCCGCGTCCGCAGTTGGAGGCGTACCTCCGCAAGAACAATGTCAAATGGCCGGTGATCTGTGATTCGGATCGCTCGTTCGAGAAGCAATTTGACTTCACCGTCTCGCTGGAGAACACCAAGCAGCTTCGCCTGTTGTTGCCGGACGGCAAGTTCAAGAGCGGAGACTCCGAGAACATCGAAGGCTCGGCCGTCGATGCTCTGCGCGACGCCAAATGGAAGATTGAGCCGAAGGACATTCCAAGTGCCTTGCACTCGGCTTGGCAGGCCATCGAGTTCGGCAACTATCCCGGAGCGGCTCAGACGCTGAAGAAGAACCTCAACGGCAAAGGGGAGATCAAGGAGGCGGCGACACGGCTCAATCAGTTCGTGCTTGACGATCTTGCCGGACAGGTTGACGCCGCGAAGAAATCGCTCGACGACGGCAAGAAGTGGGAGGCCTTCAAGCGCTACTCGGCGATCCCGCTCAAATTCAAGGGTTTTGCGGTTCCGGCCGAAGTGAACTCGTCGCTCAAAGAGTTGTCCGCCGATGAAGCGGTCAAGGAAGAACAAGCCGCGATGCGCCAATTCGACGCCGCCGTGCAGGCCGCGTCACGCTCGCCAAGTGCTCGCAAGGGGGCGATCAAGCAGCTCGAAAAACTGATCAAGGATCATCCCGACACCGAAGCGGCGACTGAGGCTCAAAAATTGATCGAGCAGGCCGGGATGTGACGGACTCCGTCGGCTCGCGACACAAAAGCAATTTCGCCTGCGGTGTTAATCCGGAAAGACGGTTGCGGTCGAGTGGCAGCGTTCCATGCCAACGAAGGAGTGTCCGCGATGTCATCCGAGCCGCGACCCGACCAGTCCGCAACTTCTGAAAAATCGCTGCCGACTTTGGAAGCGGAGCATCCGCCGAATCGTTTAGTTCGCTGGTTGCGATTGTGGTTTGGCTTGCATGAGCCAGTCGATCACGTCGCGTATGCCGCCTCCGGATTCGGTTTGATGGTGCTGAAGTACGCGGTCGAAGCGGCGGTCGTGTTCTTGGCGACGGGGAGGTTTTTCTCGCCGCTGAGTTTCTTGGTGCCGTCCTTCGCGACTCGCGAAGTGGTTTACCGGGATCTGCCAAGCTGGTTGATGGTGGTTGGGTTTGTCTGGACGTTGCCATTTCAGTGGATCGCAGTCTCGATGAGTATTCGGCGGTCGGTGCATCGCGGTGGCTCCCCCTGGACTGGACTGTGGGTGCTGGTGCCGGTGCTGAATTACATCCCGATGTTGTTTTGGTGCTTGCCGGGACGCCGCCATTTTTTGATTCCGCCGGCTGAGGCACGCAAATTGGCGACTTCCACCGCGACTTGGCGAACCGACTTATTGGCCATCGCCGTCGGAGTGGCAATCTTCGTGCTGACGCTGGGAGCCAGCGCGTACGGCCTGCGTGAGTATGGCGGCGTACTTTTTTTTGCGACGCCGCTGCTGGTCGGAGCCGTCAGCGCGTACATCAGCAACGCCAAGCATTCGCGTGGCGTGGGTGTGTCGATCGGCATTGCCACGCTCACGCTATTGACGTGTGGAATGGTGCTGCTGATGTTCGCACTTGAGGGGGCCTTCTGCATCCTGATGGCCGCGCCCATCTTTCTTGTCGAGGGAATCCTCGGCGCATTGATCGGGCATCTGATCGCTTGCTGCGGAGCTTCACGATCGGAAGATTGGTCCGGCGTGATCTTCGTTCTGCCGGTGCTGGCGTTCGGGGAGAGCTTTCAATCGCCGCCACCGCTGCGCGAAGTGGTCTCGATCGTGGAGATCGCCGCGCCGCCGGAGGTCGTGTGGCGAAATGTCGTCTCGTTTCCCGATCTGGCTCCGCCGCGCGAGTGGTTCTTCCGCGCCGGCATCGCGTGCCCCGAACGTGCTCGGATCGAGGGGCACGGCGTCGGTGCGACGCGCTACTGCGAGTTTTCAACCGGCTCGTTTGTCGAGCCGATCCGTGTCTGGGACGAACCGCGACGACTGGCGTTCGACGTGACGGCTCAACCGCCGACGATGCGCGAACTGAACCCGTGGGGCGACATTCATCCGCCGCATCTGGATTTCGTGCTGATCAGCCGACGCGGAGAATTCCGTCTGATCCCGCTGCCGAATGGCGGCACGCGGCTGGAAGGCCGAACGTGGTACGAGTTCGACATGGGGCCGCGATCGTATTGGGCGTTGTGGGGAGACTATTTCATTCACCGCATCCACCTGCGAGTGCTCGATCACATCCGTGACCTCAGCGAAGCGGACGAAGCTCAGCCGCCGCAGACTTGAAGCTGCCGCGCCGATGGATCATCGTTGCCACATCATTTCTGCGACTCGTTCACCAACCTGTCTGACGCTGCACCATGACCGACACCTCTCTGGCTGACGCGCATTCCAAACTGGACCGGCTCAAGCAGAACCTCGCGACGGTTATTCAAGGCAAGCCGCATTGCCTCGATATTCTGACGATCGCGCTCCTGGCCAACGGGTCGGTCCTCATGGAGGACGTGCCCGGTGTCGGCAAAACGACGCTGGCAAAGGCCTTGGCTCGGTCGGTCGATCTGACATTTCATCGCATCCAATTCACGCCCGATTTGTTGCCGGCGGACATCTTGGGTTCGTCGATCTACAACCCGAATGACGGCTCGTTCCATTTCCGCAAGGGGCCGATCTTCTGCCATGTGCTGCTGGCCGACGAGATCAACCGCGCGTCACCGCGCACGCAGTCCGCGCTGCTGGAAGCGATGAGCGAATCGCAAGCCACGATCGAGGGCGAGCGCCATGTCCTGCCGGCTCCGTTCATCGTGCTGGCGACACAGAATCCGGTCGAATACCACGGCACGTATCCGTTGCCCGAAGCGCAGCTCGATCGTTTCTTGATCCTGTTGGACCTCGGCTATCCCGATCTCGAAACCGAGGTCAACATTCTCTTTTCGCAGCAGGAAGAGCACCCGCTGGAGCATCTGCAACCGGTGCTCGGCGGCGACGAACTGCGGGCGTTGCAGCGCGAAGTCCGGCATGTGCGTGTCGAGCCAACTGTCGCTCGCTACCTCGTCGAGATCGTGAACGAGACCCGCAAAGAGCCGCGATTGAAGCTCGGCGTCAGCCCGCGCGGCTCGTTGATGCTGTTTCGCGCCGCGCAAGCCGCAGCATTCACGAAGGGACGCAGCTATGTGATCCCCGACGACATTCAGGAATTGGCCACCTACGTCCTCGCTCACCGAGTGATCCTGACGTCGCAAGCGAAGTACGGCGGTATCACCAAGCCGGAAATCATCACCGACATCGTCCGTCGCGTCCGCGTGCCGACGTGAGACATCACCGCGAGCTGATCTAGTTTTCGACCAGCAGCACTCCGACCAACAGGTCGTACAGCGCGTGACTGCAAGCCGTGATCCCGAAGCCGCGCAGCACGAACAGGCCGGCGAAGATTCCACCGGCCAGCGCTCGGAAGCAGAAGCGGAACAGATCGAACGGCTCGCCCGATGGGCCGGCATGGTGAGCGGCCGAGAACAACAGGCTGGTGACGAGCACCGCCAGTGGCGTGGCCCAAGCTCGCAGCCACATCGGCTGACGCAACACGGCGATGGAGGCCGGCAAAAAGGCCAGACGGAACAGCACCTCTTCGTAGATTCCCGCTCCCACATAGCCGAGCGCTCGCGCGAACGTGGCAGCTTCCGACGGTGTCAACGCGGCGGTCAATCGCATCGCGTTCATGACATCGTGGCCATCAGCATTCGCCAGCGAGAAGACTCGGCTTTGCAACTGTCCCAGCAGCAACAGCAGAAACGCGAACACCACGCTTTCCGCAAACATCCCAGCGAGTGTTTCCGGCGATACTCGCCACGGATGCCGCTCGATCCACTGCCACGACAGCAAACCGACAACGACCAACAGTGGCGGCAGCCATCCGATCCCCAGTCCGATGGCATCCAGGCCGCCACGCAGCCAAACATCAGCACCGCTGCGGATGTCTTCCGAGTTTGGTCCGCCGACCCACAACACGCCCACTTCGTAGGCGACCAGCATCGGCATCAAGAAGACCAACGACGGCCAAGGCAGTCGCGACTGCTGCCAGTAGTCGGATTTCGCTGTGCGTTTCATGCGTCGGAATGTAGCCGTCTCGCTCCGCGAGACGAATGCCGAACGTGGTGACGTTCACCATGCCGAGTCGTGCCGTGCAAGGGGCGTCGATGACCATTCGGCAATTCCTCTCGCGGAACGAGAGGGCTACGTCAGGCGAAGAACTTGGCGAAGTTCGTCTTCACCGCATTCAGCCCCGCTTGCACGACGCGCGAGTCGTTCGACACGGACAGCATCCGGCAGCCTTTCGAGTGCAGCATCTGGCAATGTTCGGGATTCGGTGTGACTGCGCCCCACGGCTTGTTGTGCTTGCGACAGGCGGCGGCGACTTTGTCGATGGCCTCTTGGCATTTCGGGTGCATGAAGTCGCCGGTCACTCCAAGAGCTTGGCTCAAATCTGATGGGCCGACGAACAGCAGGTCCACACCGTCGATCGCCGCGATCGCGTCCACGCACTCGACGGCCGAGAGCGTTTCGATCTGAATCGCCACGAAGCCGTTTTGATTGGCCTCCTGCACGAATTTGGCAACGGGCGTCAGCGTGTAGCGGCCATCGAAGCCGCTGACGTTGAGGCCGCGATTGCCTCGCGGAGCGAACTTCGCCCAACGGACGATCTGCTCGGCCTGCTCTGCGGAATCGACCATCGCCGCCATGATGCCACCGGCTCCGGCTTCCAGGCACTTCGTGACCAAGGCGTAATCGGTCGGCGCGATGCGGACAAAGCAATCGAGGTTCTGACTGCGTGCCGCCGTGCAGGCGATCTCCAGATTCTCCATCGAGAACCCGACGTGCTCGTGGTCGAGCCACAGGCCATCGAAGCCGCCGTTGAAGCCGATCATGTTGATCACGTTGTGGTGCAGCACTCGTCCGAGCGCCATGTAGCGAACCGTTTCACCACGAGCCAGTTTTTCCTTCGTGCGTAACATAAGATGCCTTTCCAAGTCGTGAATATCACCGTATCGAATTTGAGATGGTGGCGATGTCCTAACTCAGTGTTGATAGTTGCGAGACTTCAAGTCCTTCAAGCTCTGTAAATGACGGAAGCAGCAGAATGCACAATAGACGCCCACCGTTGCGTAATAAATGCTGTTGATCCCGACTGGTAGCCGGAGGACAAGCCAACCGGACGATGTCGCCACAATGAATGTCAAACACACGCCGGCTCTGTGACGGAATTGTTCTCCGCTAGCGTAGGATTTGGTTGATCTCATCCAATCACCAACAAATCGGGCCGCCGACTGGCGGCCTCTTTCTTGCGCGATCATCAACACCGAGCTAGGGCAGAGTCGAGATGATCATTAACGGACCTTCACGTCGAAGCACGACAGCAATTCCTGATCTCGCAGGTACAGCTTTCCGATGCAGACGACCGGATGCGCCCAGAACATTGCTTTGGAACTGCTACGAGACGTTTTCTCGGAGAGTCTGAATCGACCGTGCTCTTTCCAGCCGGCGGGGGATGCTTCCGCGAGGACGACCGTCCCGTCCCGTTCGTCAACGCAATACAGCATTCCATCTGCGCAGGTGACGCAGCCTTTTCCCAGCGCGTTCTTTTCGCTCCAGACGATGTCGCCGGTTTTGAAATCCAGGCAGACCCAGCCGATCTGGTCCGAGTACCCATAAAGGTGCTCGCCCAGCAACACCACGCCGCCGTGGTGGTTCTTCATCTTCTGATTGAAGTACACGTCCTCGACTTGGCTGCCTGCGACGACTTTCACTAGCTTGCAACCGACTCCGTACCCTGACGTGATGAAGACGTGGCCGTCGCGATAGATCGGGGTCGGGATCACCGCGGTCTTGCCCGGCCAATCGGACTTCCACAGCAGCTTGCCGTCGCTCGCCGAGACAGCGGCAAGCTGGTTCATGAATAACTGAAGGTACTGCCGCTGCCCATTCAACTCGATCGGCACGACGGACGAGTACCCCGCGCGGTCAGTCACTTCCGTCGATCGCCAGGCGATCTCGCCATCGGCCTTGTTGAGCGCGACGATCGCTCCGTCGCTACCGCCGGGTGTGCAGATCACACGATCGCCGTCGACCAACACAGATTCACAGAAGCCCCACCCCGGCTTCTTGCCGCCGAGCGATGTCATGGTTTTCTGCCAACGCACCTTGCCATCCGCGATCGCCGCAGCGATCAGCGTCCCTTGTCCACCCATCGCGTACACCGAGTCACCCGCGACGGACGGAGTGCCTCGCGGGCCATCCCCTTTACGGTCATCCAATCGCGTTCCGACCCGCGCCGACCACAGTTCTTTGCCGTCATTCAGGTCGAGGCAGATCAGGAACTCGGTGTCCTCGCGTGCCCCCATCGTGAACAGCTTGCCGTCAACGATCGCGAAGCTGGAGTACCCCAAGCCAACGTCGCTATTTCCCCAGACCTGCTGCGGCCCGTCCTTCGGCCATTCCTTCAGCAGCCCCGTTTCCTTCGAGACGTCGGTGCGATCCGGCCCGCGCCACTGCGGCCAGGACAGATCCGCCGCCGGAAGAGCCGTCGTGAGCAAACAAAGTCCCAAGAGGGACAGCGAAATCGTCAGACGCATGAATCAACTCCTCGTGAAAATGTCGTAGGTTGGGCACTCTTGCCCGACCTGCGTTTGTAGTAGTGCGGGACGGGCAGGAGTGCCCATCCTCCGAGTCATTTCAGCCGCCGATGCAAAACAGGTGCGTGTCGGTGCGGATCAAGATTTTGCCATCGACGAAGACCGGTGTGGCGACGGTTTGCGTGCCGTCGAGGTCGTTCGCTGCGAGCACTTTGAACTCGTCCCCTTGAGCCAGCACGAACGTCTTGCCGTCCTCGCGAGTGATGTAGATTTTTCCGTCCGCGAGCGTTGGCGAGGAGCTGAAACCGGCTCGATTCTTCTCAGTTTGACCGGACCAAATCTCTTTGCCGGTGGCGATCTCCAGACAGGTGAGCGTGCCTCGGTCATTCAGGATGTAAACCTTGCCATCCGCCGCCGCAGGAGTCGGCACGTCCGAACCGTTGCCCTTCATGGTCCACGCGACATGTGAAGCGGTCACGTCGCCGCTGCCACCCAACTTGATCGCGGTGACCGATTCCGTTCGGGCATACGGTGCGACGACGATCCCGTTGTGAACGACCGCTGAAGCAATCGAGCGAAAGTATTTGTGTCCCGTCGGATTCAACCCGCCGACGCGCCACAGTTCCTTGCCGTTCGCCGCGTCATGAGCCGTCGCATGATCGGCACCGAGCACCACGAGCGTCTCCTTGCCTTTGTCGTTGAGCACGACCGGAGTCGAATAACTCTGAGCTGCTTCTTCCGGAGCGCCGAGGTTTCGGTCTTCCTTCCACGCGACTTTGCCAGTCGCCTTCTCAAACGCGACGAGGTACGACGGGCCGGTCTGCATGACGGTCACGACGCAATGAGCTTTCGTCAGCACGGGGGACGTTCCCAAATCCCACCACAGCGTGTCCTCGCCGAACTTGGATTGAATGTTGGTCTGCCAAATGATCTTGCCACTGAAATCGACGCAGGCCAGATCGCCGCTCTTGAAGTACGCGAAGACGTGTTCGCCGTCGGTCACGCAGGAGGGGTTGCTCCCCGAAGCCTTTTTGTTTTTTCCGGGCCGCTCGGAGCCGACCACGACACGCCACAGTTCTTTGCCGTCGCGGTTGAGGGCCAGCAGAGCGTTCTTCCCATCGGCACCGCTCGTCAAAAAGATGTGTTTGCCCCAGACGACCGGAGTGGACGACCCCTTGCCAGGCAACTCGACCTTCCACGCGACGTTTTTGGTCGCACTCCATTCCGTGGGGTAGCCCGTACCTGACGCGACCCCGTTGTAGCCCGGCCCGCGCCAATTCGGCCAATCGCCCGCCAACAGCGGCGAGGCGAGAGCGGCAATCAAACACAACGAGGCAAACAAACGCACGGCAGGCTCCTTCGGAGGGAATTCGTTGGCTGGTTCGGTGGCACCGACTCTTCCCTTCTCCCCTCGGGAGAAGGTGGCCGAAGGCCGGATGAGGGATCGATCAACGTTCGGCTCCCTCACCCCAACCCTCTCCCAAAGGGAGAGGGGGCAGATCAGTGCCACCGGTCGGCAGCATAAACCCGCGCCCGCGAAATTGTGAGCGAACCGCCGGGCGGATTAGGATGCCGCCCCCGATCCTTCCCCGCCCCTGATTTCAGGAGACTTCGCCATGCTGACGCGGCTCTTCATTCGCGGCTTTTTCAGTGCGTTGTTTTCCACTGTCGTTCTGACCGCGACGGTATCGGCCGCGGATCAGCCACGTACGAACACGCCGACATCTCGATCCCCAAGGCGGGCGCGGACGAGGCGAAGTTGGACAAACTCTCGGTCCCGTTAGCGGTCGAGTACCTCGAAAAAGGAACGATCGCTTGGAATGGACAGCGGAAGTGCATCACTTGCCACACGAACGGCACCTACATGACCGTGCGGCCGGCTCTGACCGCGAAGCTCGGCAAGCCCAGCGAGGCGACGCGCGAGTTCTTTCTGAAGACGCTGAAGTCGTTCGCGACCGAAGATCGCACGAAACTCAAACAGTCGACTCGCCCAGCTCAAGTGATTTACCTCGCCGCCGGGTTAGCCGAATGGGACGCTCACGTCACGAAAAAACTCTCGCCCGAAACCGAGCAAGCGTTGTCGTTGATGTTCGAGATTCAACTCGACACGGGCACCTGGGGGACGCTCGATTGCTGGCCGCCGTATGAATCGGACGCCTTTCACGAGGCGACCGTTGCCGCAATGGCTGCCGCGACCGCTCCGGGTTGGTTGAAAAAGATCGCCGACTCGAAGGATGAAAAGAATCTCGGCGCGGTCGAGAAACTCAAAACGTATCTGCGAACCGAGCCAACCCCGCACCTCTACAGCGGCACGTTGTTGCTCTGGGCCAACAGCCGGATGCCAGGATTGGTCGACGACGCTCAAAAGCTGAAGTTGATCGGGATGATCCTGCACCAACAACATGAGGACGGCGGCTGGTCGATTCGCACCTTTGCCACTCCCGACAAATGGGGCAAAGGGAATCGCGAGAAGAAACTGAAGGATGAGCCTGAGTTCGGCACACCGCCAAGCGACGGCCACATGACCGGCCTGGCGATCATCGTTCTTCGAGAAGCGGGTCTCCCCGCCAACGACGCACACCTCCAAAAAGGGATTGCGTGGTTGAAATCCAATCAGCGTGCCTCCGGCCGCTGGTGGACTCGGTCGCTCAACACCGATGCGTGGCACTTCATCACCTACAGCGGCACCGCGTTCCCGCTGCTGGCGTTGCAGATGTGCGACGCGCTGCCCGCTAACTAGCACGACGCGCGAGCGAGTGGTGAATCCCGTCTTCGCTCAGTCGGTCGCCAAGTGCCGACCACTCGCTGGCGCGTCGTGCTGGTTTCGACCGCATCCCGTCGGCGAAACGAGACCGTTGTTTTTCAGCGAAATCGTTGCTCGCAGAACGCTCGCCAGTCAGCGGTCAGCTTGTCGAAGTCCGTCCCCCACAGCGGTTCGAGGTGCGGGCCAAGATCGGTCGAGTTCGCCGCTCCGAGTCGTTCCATTAGTTCTTTCAGCTTCGACTGATAGCGTGGCTCGTTGAGGAACATCCGCCAGAGCGTGGCCGCTTGCCAATACCGTGGCGTGCTGATGGGGCGGCCGCTGCACAGCTCCGCGAGCGGAGTGCTGGACGACTTCAATCCCTCGCGAACAAGCTGGCTCAGATTCTCTTGCGGATGAAATTCCAATTGGATGTGAGCGGCCAGCCCCTCTTGTAGCCAGTCGCCGGTGGTCGACAGCAGCAAGGTTCGCGACAGGTAGCTGTGGACGAACTCGTGCGTGTAGACCGGCCGCAGCGAGCCTTGTTTCTCATCCCACCACGAACTGCTGATCCCTTGCAGCGTGTAGCCACCGGCCTCCGGTGGGTCGAGTCGCGAATTGAGTTGCCGAGCGATCCGCGGCGCGAAGCGTTGATACTCCGCTCGCTCTTGAAAGACAAACAGCACTGCTCCTTTCGCCGGTTGTGTCAAGAATGGCAATTCGCGATGCAGCCGCTGCGCGACCGTGCCCAGATGCGTCGCGAGCCGCTCCAATTCGAGCGACTTCGCGTTGGTGACAAGCTGCACGTCGCGTGTTTCGAGCGTCCGGATGTTCGACGAATCGAGTCGCGGGAACGCAAGCTTCACCAGACTCTCGGTCGCAGCAAACTCGTCGCGCGGCTGAGCAGACGGCTCGGCCCAAACGGTGTCGAGCGTTACGACTCCCGGATCGCGCAACTGCACGCCGACCAACTTCACCTTCTCCCAACGTGGCATGCGCCCGTCGCTCCAGACAAACCACTCCAACGGCAGGACCAGCTTTTGCCAACCGACGTGCGACACTTCGATCCGCCGCCAGAACGAGGCCTTCTGATCTTCCTCCGACAGACGCAGGACCAGTTCAACGGTCGGATGTTCCTTGGCTTCGTCGGCCGAGCGATACAGCCACAGCCCAATCGACTCGACCTGCCGCCAATCCATGGCGATCGACGTCGCGTTGACTGCGAAGCCACCGCCAGTCTCGCCGCGCAGCCGCACCGCTCGGCCTTCCGGCTTCGGGCCGGAGTCGGTGATGGAACTGTCCGGTTTCCAAAAATCCACCTGCGACCGCGCGCGAACCGAGAGCTGAATGGTCCCCTCAAACGTCAGCAGCTCTCGCGCGAGCGCGGGAGGAATCGGCCGCAACACCGTGAAGAGGTACGCGGCGATCAAGCCACGAACGAGGTACGTCCTAGAATTCATCCGTTCCTCCGTCGTGTTTCGGAATCTGTTCTGCTCTCAATGTACTGCGGTCGCTGGATTGCCGTGAGATTCTGCGTGACTATCATTCTGGTCCATGCCACGACTGCCCAAATTTCAATTGATTCTCGCTCACTCGCCTCGGTTTCAGGCTTTGTTAGAGAAATCGCGACGCAGCGTCAAAGCCGGCGAAGGACTGTCTCGTGACGACTTTTGGAAAGCCGTGGAACAACGCTCCGCCAAGAAAATGAAACCGGTTCGCGCCAACTGACCGCCCGAAAGGCTCCGTGATGTATCTGCGAATGGCCAAACGAGTGCTGCTGGAAACCGACAAGCGACTGGTCGCCAAGTTCCTGTGGAATATGGGGGTCAAAGGAACGCTGTCGGTCATCAAATACAAACGCCGGATGAAAAAGGGCCAGTTCTTTCCGCCGTTCTTGTACGTCTCGATTCTCAACACCTGCAACCTGCGCTGCCAAGGCTGCTGGGTCGATGTTTCCGCCAAGCAAGAGAAGATCAGCCTCGATGCTTGGAACCGCCTCGTCAACGAGGCCAAGCAGATGGGCAACGTCTTCTTCGGCATCGTCGGCGGCGAGCCGTTCATGCACCCGCAATTGCTCGACATGCTGGCCGCGCATCGCGATTGCTACTTTCAAGTCTTCACGAACGGCCACTTCATCACCGACGAGGTCGCTCGCGAAATGCGCCGGCTCGGTAACGTCACGCCGCTGATCAGCGTCGAAGGCAGCGAGATCGTCAGCGACGAACGCCGCGGCCGAGGCGGAGTGCTCAGCAAGACGATGCAGGGGGTCGAAGCCTGCCTGCGGAACAACCTGCTGACCGGCGTCTGTACCAGCGTCTGCAAAACGAACATCGATGATCTCGTCACCGAGAAGTGGTTGGACCGCCTGATCGAGATGGGTGTGTTCTACACTTGGTTCCACGTCTATCGCCCGATGGGCCCCGACGCCTGCCCCGACCTCTGCCTGACTCCGGAGCAACAACTTCAAATCCGCAAATTCGTCGTCGAGATGCGTGCGAAAAAACCGATCGCCATCATCGACGCCTACTACGACGGCGAAGGCCAAGCCCTCTGCCCGGCCGCGACCGGCATCAGCCACCACATCAACCCGTGGGGCGGCATCGAGCCGTGCCCGATCGTCCAATTCGCGAAGGAGTCGATCCACGACGAATCGCGGACGCTGGGCGAGAAGATCATGGGATCAGAATTCCTGCGTGACTTTCGCGCGTTGGCCCAGAAGACAACGCGCGGTTGCATCGTGCTCGAACGCCCTGACCTGCTGCACAATCTCGTCGTGCTGCACGAGGCAAAAGACACCACCGCTCGCCAAACCGCGATGGCCGAACTGCAAGCGATGACGACCCGCACGTCACAATACAACCCGGGCCATGCAATTCCCGAAAAGAGCTGGGTCTACCGTCTACTCAAGCGGTATCTCTTCGCCGACTTCGGCGTCTACAACGGCCACGATCACAGCCAATCAGCAGCCCCCGGACAGTTGGCATTGAAGCCTCAAGGATCGGCCGTCGAACTCGGCACCGTTTGCAAGTAGTGCCACACCGCGTCGAACTGTAGGCGGGCGTCGCCGTCGAAGACGTTCTTAACCTTCGTGGTGCGGCCATCGACGACGAGCTTCGGCATGCGTGTGGTCACGTCGTAGCGCGGTGGATCGAGCGTGAAGCGGCGATAGAAGTCATGGCGGATGCGTTCGCGAGTCAGCGCGAAGTTGATGCCCGGAGCGAGCAGCGTGCTCTTGTCGCCGGTCGGCGGTAGCGGGCCAATCGCGTGACATTGACGGCAGTCGAGCAATCCCGTTCGCGTGGCGAGGGCTTCGCCGATCTCGGCGAGTTCTGGTTCGAGGCTCGGTCGTGGCGAGGGATCGCTCGACAAGCCGTGCTCGTGTGCGAAGCCGTCGGCTAGCAGACGCGCACGCGCGGAGAAGCTTGGCATTCGCAGTTTCATCCAAGGACGCGGTCGCTCGGAAATC
The DNA here is from genome assembly GCA_945904015.1 of Candidatus Kuenenia stuttgartensis. Taxonomy (GTDB): domain Bacteria; phylum Planctomycetota; class Planctomycetia; order Planctomycetales; family Planctomycetaceae; genus SXKJ01. Next base: position 32,028 of record CAMDPK010000015.1, read on the forward strand.
TGACCGGCCAGCAGCGAGTGCATCCACGCCGAGTGCAATTTCTCGCCGGCCCAAGTGAGGTTCGGCACGACTTCGGGCGGCAGGCCGGATTCGCCTTCATCGGCGAGGATTTCGGAGAGCGAATTCCGGTGACCGTCGCGCGGGTGACAGACGGCACATTGCAAGTCCTCAACAAAGCGGCGTGACACGTCTGTGGAAGAGTCGGCAGCCAGTTTCAGCTCATCACTGCGAAGCAATGTCAGCAGCGCGGATTGTTCACCCGGTTTCAAATCGTAATTGGGCAAGCGATCCGCATGAGTTTGCTGAGCACCGGCGAGACAGCCGCGTGCAGCGGCCTTCCCAAAGACCGACGGCAAATGCGGCTTCGGCAACGGTTCGTTGGGTGACACGCGATGACATTGCCGGCAACCGAGCGACGCGAACAACTTTTGGCCGCGAGCGACATCGCCATTGAATCGAGTGGCTGGCAATGCAATGGCCGTGTCGGCTGGTTCGGCCAGCAACTGCGCGAGCGATGCCGCCTCCTGTTCAGAGAGTCCGAAGTCCGGCATTCGACTCCAGGCGTGATGACGGTGTGGCTGCCGGAGGAAGTTGGCCAATTCGCCTGGCAAGAACTTGTCGCGTGCGAAGAGCAACGATGTTCGATCACCCGGCGGTTCGTCCTTGATCGGCTGCAACCGATGACAGCCGATGCAACCCAGGTCTTCCCACAACCTCAGTGGTCGCTGGCGAGCGGGGGGCGTCAGCCCCCCGGTTGTATTCGTAACCGAGCGATCCTCCGAGGAACCGGGGGGATGACGCACCCCGCTCGCCTTTGTCGGGAGCGACGTCAAATACGCGGCGAGGTCAGCCGCCTGTTGTCGATGTTCGTCAGTTGGCGATTGCGGGAAGAGTCGCGGCATTCGCGCGTCGGCTCGCATCCGCGAGGGGTTGAGTACCCACTGAGCGATCCACTCGCCGCGCAATCGTGAACCGACGCCAGTCAAGTCCGGCGCTTCGGCGTGCAACTCCGGCATCGCACGCTTCGATTGCAGAACCTCATCCGAGACACGATGGCAGCGGACGCATTGATGATTCGCGAACAACTCGCGGCCGAGTCGCCGCGACTCGAATTCTTCCGGCAACCGTTCGCAGAACAGCGATGTCGGCGGGATCGGTTCGGTTTCGAAGTCCGCTCCGCTCCACAGCAACCTCAACGAGACGGGTTGGCCGGCATCCACTCGCTGCACGATTCGCAGCCGGTTGTATCCGCGCACGAGTTCCACATCGCTCGGTTTGTCATCCGTCGATCGCCACACCACTTGATCACCGATGGAGATCTCGATCGCACCACTGCACTCGGCCGAGAACCGATATGTGCCCCGCCGAGGCGCGACGAGGTATCCATTGGCGACGATTTCGCGAGCGTCACCAAGTTCTTGACGCTCGATTTGCCAAGCGGCCATGCGCCGGACGTGGGGTAGGCTTCCAGCCTGCCGATTCGCTTGGCCGGGCAGGTTGGAAACCTGCCCCACGAACTCGCAGCGAATGCCAGGGACCAGCCGCTGCTGTTCCGCTTCGGTCATCGATCCGGGACGGGGACGCGCCGGCTTGCGTTCAAATTCGTAATCCTGATTGCGAACGGCGTTGATTGTCGCATCCAACCTCCGTTCGATCGGTTGGCCTCTCGTCGTTCGCAGAGTCATTTGAATCGAAAGTTGATTCACCGGCCGCATGTTGGCCAGTTCGAGGAACACCGCATCGCCCCCTTTGAGGTTGCGGACGTGCGTTGCGCTGAGCACTTCGATTTCATCGCGACCCTCGTCTCGCGGGTTCGACAGCTTGAACTCCGGCGAGCCGTATGCCGCCGACCAGCGATAGTTCCAGCGCTGCACGCGGAAGTTGTCGATGTCCTCCGCCGATTCGGCGTCGAGCTGATCGCTGAACTGAATCAGCAGTCCGTTTCGAAACGTCTGCATCGCGACAGGCAGGCCGAGCCGATTCGCGATTCGCACGCGCTGCAAACATCCATCCTGGGCGGCGTTGCTGACCCAGCCGCGCAGGCCGCTGACATACAAATGCCCGTCGGCAGATCGAAACCGCCCGCGCATGACGCCCGACTCGAAGGCGAGCGGCAGCGGAATCGTCGCACCTTGCACAACGGGAGCCTGTTGCTCGTTGTGAATCGTCTCGCGTGGGACGAGGAACATGCGGCTGGTGCCGTAGGAGAGGTGCAGCATTTGGCCGCCGAGCGGTCCCCAATGTTGTGGCGGCACCCACACCTGTCCGCCGCACGAGTTGTCCTGCAAGCGCGGAATCCAACAAAGCGGCTGAATGAACTCGACGGGAACTTTGTCGCGATGAGCGGACGGCGTGTAGCCGTGAAAGCCTCCGCGAACGACCTCGAAAATCGCTGAGCCGGGAGTCCATTCTCCCTCTTGAGGTGCGACAGTGAGGATCTCCTGCCCACCGTTCAGAGCCGGACCAATTCCCAATCCGTTCGCGTTGCGAAACCCGGTGGCGACGACTTCCAGCTTTTGTCCGTCGGGAGAAACTCGCAGCAAGCAGCCGTCGTGATCGGTGGCTCCGTCGGCGTTTCCCTTCAAGAAATAAAACCAGCCAGCCGAATCGGATTCGAGACACGTCACGTACTCGTGGCCGTTGGTCGTGACTTGGCCGTCGTTGTTGAAGTTCTCGTACCAGTCCGCCTCGCCGTCGCCGTTGAGATCGTGTAGCCGAGTGATCTGGTCTCGGCCGACGACATAGATTTGGTTCTTGACGATTTTCAATCCGAGTGGCTGAAACAACCCCGTTGCGAATCGCTTCCAGGTCAGCTTCTCCAACTTGTCGTCAATACCGCTGATGAGCCACACGTCGCCATGCAGGGTGCAGACGGCGGCGCCGGCAGAAAGCGGCGAGCGACGAGCGGCGAGTGACGAGTCAAAGAAGTCGTGCCCGCCCACGAACATCAGCGCCTTGTACGGGTTGTCGAACGGTAGCGTGAGCGTATCGACGACGAGGGCATCGGCTTTGTCGGACACGACTCCCTGCGTTGTGATCTGCTCCGTCCATCGAGCTGGGCCGGGGCGAGTCAGAGGCTTGAGCCCCTCGTGGGGCAGGTTTTCAACCTGCCCGTCCTGCGATTTCTTCGAGCCGGGTAGGTTGGAAACCTGCCCCACGGGGAACAACAACTTCAGTTTGACCGATTTGTCGTGAGCCGCGACTTTGGCCGTGATTGGACCTTTCCCATCGCCTCGATTCAAAGTCGCGATCGCTGTGTCCGCAATCGACTCCACGCTCGTCCCAGCCGCAGCGACGAGCAGTTCCAGGTCGGTGTCTGATGGCTCGATTTCCAGCTCGCGAGTGAAGACCTTGTGACCGTCACGAGTTTCGATCCAGGGGGACTCCAGCACGACGACCTGCTTCGGCCCGACGGTATATTCGAAGACAACTCGGTCGCCATGCAGATGCAGGCCGCGATACTTGGCCCACTCGCGCGGCAACGGGCCGAATGGCTTCGGTCGCGGGTCGGTGAATTGCCCCTCGCGCGACCAGCCCGGCTGTCTCGGCGAGTGAAATGCGATCTCCTTGCCGACCTTCGGTGGGCCGATGATCCCGTAGCGCGCCGGATTGAATTCGAGAAACTCGCCGGTCCAACCGCAGACGACGCGCAGCAGTTCCGTGTCAAACAGGATCGACGCCTCGGACTTCTCGCCGATGCGCACGGCGATCCCTTTGAGCGTCACCTCTTTCGGCGTCCAAATTGTCGCCGAGTAGAATCGGCCGACGTTCATTTGCTGCAAGCGGTTGTCGACCGAGTCTTGCTCGGTCCACTTGAAACCGACGGCGTCTTCGCCCCAGTGGCCGGTGATTTTGTTCGGTTTCAACGTAGCCGCGTCACTCCGTGACGCGGGCGTCGGGTCACGGAGTGACCCGACTACTTTTTTTTTGCAGACGCCGGCATTCCATCGGCACTGCCGGGAATCCACGCTTTGAGCTTGTTCGCCGACTGATCGACGAAGCTGCCACCCTCGGTCAGCGTGTCGAAGTTCCACAAGGCGACTGTCGAGTCGTCAGCCTTCAGAGGCTCACTCGGCACCTCTTTGATCGGACGCAGGCCGCGTGAGATGCGCAGGTCGTCGATCACTCCATCGCAGCCGATCACTTGATCGACCAGCGTGCCGATCCCGAGTTCCTCGTGTGCCGGCTTCAGCGCGGAGCCGAACGCGCCGTCTTTCGCCTTCACTTCTTGATCCGCGACCTGCTTGCCGTCCACAAACAAGCGGATGCGAGCCGCCTCGAACTGCATCGCCACGAAATGCCATTTGCCGTCGGCAATGTCGGTCGCGGCTCGGACGTGATCGGGAGTCAGGCCCGGCGCGTAAACCGTCAAATGCCCGGAACCCGGCATCGTGAAAACCTCCCAGTGCGTCGGCGACGACTTCAATTCGTTCGCGACAAGAATGTTGTACGAGCTTTTGCTGTCGAGCTTCGTCCACAACTCGACCGTGAATGGCAGCGTGCGGAAGTCGTCGCGGTGATTCACGAACGCACCGCCGATCCGAGTATCGAGAGCTTTCCCAAATTTGCCCTCAGTCGTGGCCGACGCAGTTCTTCGCGGAGCCTTCTCAGTAACAGTGACTTCACCACGTTTCAGCGACTCTTCGAGCGTCCACGGACTACCGGCTCGGAACAGCGTGTTCTCCGTGATCGCGACCGGCGGATCAAAGCTGAGCGGATCACGCCGCGCGGCCCAAACGGTCCCTCGACGAATCAATGCTCCGGCTTTGCGAATCGAAACATCCGCGTGGCCAAGCACCGTTTGAAAGACGCGAGCTTTCGATTGCTCGTAAGCCCATGCCAGCGGCTCGTCTTGCTTCGTGACCTTCGAGGTCGCCGTGACGAGCGGCACGATCGGCAACGCGCCTTGCTGACGGAAATAGAGTTCGTCATCCGTGTCGAACGAAGGCAAGCCAGCCGTGACGGGATGCTTCTCGCCAGCAGCGGAGAGATCGACCTTGAACGTGCCGAACGCATCGTGACCGCTGAGTCCCGGCTTGTGATCCCAAATACGGCGAACGATCTGCGTGCGGAACTCCGGCCAGTCGGCTTCCTTGTTCGGCAACGTGTCGGTCCAACTGCCGTTCGCGAAATGAATGATCGACAGCCCGCCGCCATCGTCGAGAAATTTCTTGAGTCCCGCTTTCGCCGCATCATTCAGTCCCGGCCGATCCCAACTGCTGTAGTTGAGGACGAGGGCGTCGTAGTTCGTAGCCCTGTCGCTCCGCGACAGGACAGCCGTCGCGCCATCGGCAGTCGATGCGCCGTTGACGCTCTTTGGTTTTTCGACGCTGGCTCCGCGCTCGGCTTTCCTGTCGCGGAGCGACAGGGCTACGTTTGCCAAGTCGTTCGGGTTCTCCGTGACCTCAACGACGACGCGCGGATCTTGTTCGAGAACCGGGATCAGCGCGGCGGTCGTCTTCCGCCAGTCGTGGGCCGGATGATTGTGGCCTGTGACAATCAATACGCGGATCGGTTCTTCCATCGTGGAGACCACGCCGGCGGCCGGGACATCGACTCCCGCCGTCCAGACGATTGCGTTGAGGATCGTGCGTCGGAAGTTGTCGTCCCACCAGTTTTGGAAGAAGTGTCCGCCGGTCGTGCCGAAGCCTCGGCCGCCGTCTTTGCGTTCGACGGCCCACGCGACGACGTGATCTTTTTGCTGCCCCGGAGGTTTCGTCAGCCAGATCGGTTTGACGCGGTCATCGCCGTCGCGGAAGCGGAGGTTGTAGTAGAACTCTTCGCGCGCGGTGAACGGTTTCACGCCGCGAGCGACGGGGTGTTCGGCATTGCCGAGCGTCACATTCGCGTCCCAGGTGCTGATCGCCGAGAACCACTTGTTCGCGGCCGGTCCCTTTTTGTAGTCGAAGTAGCCGCCGACCCATTCGGTGATCTGGTCGTGAACTCGGCTGGGATTGAACGTCGTCCAGTGAAATTGGACGAATCCGCAACCTCGCTTCATCTGCCGTCCGAGCGTTTGAAATCGCTCGCCGACGTACAGCGGATGATCGGCCGCGTTGCGGTCACCGCCGTCGGAGATCATCACAATCGTCGCGGCATCGTCGAGCGTCTTCTCGTCGGTCGGCCAACCATTGAAGTGCGTCTCGACGGCGACCTTGCCCTTCGTGCTCGGTGACGTGTCGAGCAGATGCTTCAGCAGAATCACGCTCTTTTCGTACTCGTGCGTGTGCTTGCCGTGCCCGGTGATCGGGCCGGCAATCAACACGATCTTCTTCGGAACAGGTTCGGCTGCATCGAGCCAGCCGGACGCGATCAACAAAAAACTCAGTGCCAAACAACACCGTCGCATGAATGAAACCTCCGAGACAAAACCAGAGTGCAGCAAGTTAACGCGATTCGTCTCACAGCGGAATTCGCGGCCGGGGACAGGATCAGGATGTCGGGAGTTCGGCCCAATCTTCCAGCCAATCGGCAACCGAGGCGGCCTCGTTGCCGCTGTGAGTCTTCAGGACGAATCGCCTCGCGGGCTGACCGTCATCGCCGATGAATTGAAGCAGGATCGAGAAGTCGATGTTCGAATCCACGGCGTGCTCGGCTGATGGGGCGTCATCAATCTCGACGCTGAGCAATCGCGAGCGGGCAATCGAAAACTCCGGCGCATCAGACGTCGGCGGCCAGGTCACGGTCGCTGAGTCATCATCCAGAATCAGCACCGCCGGTTCGCGACGCACGAGCGAGCGAGTGTGCCAGAACGCCAAACCGCTCAAACCCAACAGTACCGCCCAAGTCACGAGCATCGTAATGAGACTTTCACCCCAACCAACAATTAGGAATGCGAAGATCGTGGGGATGCTGAGCACTCCCAAGACCATCAGTGCCACCACGAATGGTTGCCCGTTGGTCGGCAAGACGCACCACCGCGCGCCGTCTCGACGTAGCGGCACGGACCTCCGCCCGCTCATTCGCGCCCAGACCCACCACATGCCGCCAATCGTTACTAAATTGAAGGGAGTTAAACAGAGTGCTGCGAACAAAAGCAGCCCGTCGATCGAGCGGTCCAACGCCACATCTCCAGGATCGGTTGAGTTGTAAATGACCTGCACCTTCCGGCCTGCCGGGTAGGCTTCGACAATCTTTTGCGCCGCACTGCGTCCACCGGCACTCACTCCATGAAAATGCACGCGATCTCCGGTTCGTTCTTTCCCATCAACGGTGTACCGATAACGGACCTCTTCGCGGATCGAGTGGTTCTTTCCGCCGCCCCGCTCCCGAACTTCGCTCTGAGTGATCTCGCCCGGAGCGCTGGGATACCATTGGGCCAAGCCTGTCTTGACGAATCCGATGAAGACTGCGACATCGGCCACGATCGTGGCGACCGAAAACAGCAGCAGACAAACGCCAGCAAAACCAGAGCCGGGCAACTGTGGGTGGCGCGTCGAGCCATGTTCGCGGGGGGATTTGACGAGCATCGGCTAAGTCTCACTCTTTCGCCAATTCGCGAGCCACTTCTTCGGATCGTCGCATGACTCGCAGGATGTTGCCGCTCATCAACTGATGAATCTGTGCCGCCGTATAGCTGCGAGTCAGCAACACCTGTGTGATGACCGGGTACTTCGAGACGTCTTCCAATTGCTTCGGAGCTTTGTCGATGCCGTCGAAATCCGAGCCGAGGCCGACGTGGTCGATGCCGGCGACTTTGATGATGTGCTCGATGTGATCGGCGACGTCGTGGATGTCGCCGGATTCGATGGGGTTGTCGGCGATCCAGCGTTTGCGAGCGGCTTGAAAATCCTTCTCGTCGGGAAACTTGCGGTGCAATTCGCGAGAGACATCAAACATCTTTGCACGCCGCTTGGCCGATTCGGGATGGATGAAGCCGGAGTAGAAATTGACCATCACGACTCCGCCGTTCTTGGCCGTCAGCTTCAGGATGTCGTCCGGCACGTTGCGCGGATGATCGGCGACGGATCGCGCCGAAGAGTGCGAGAAGATGATCGGGGCTTTCGTGACGGCCAGAGCGTCGCGCATCGTGTCGGGGGAGACGTGCGATAGATCGACCAACATGCCTAGCCGGTTCATCTCGCGGACGACTTCCTCGCCGAATTCCGTCAGGCCACCGTGCTTCGCCTCGTCGGTTGCCGAGTCGGCCCAGGCCAGCGTGTCGGAATGCGTCAGTGTCATGTAGCCGACGCCGAGTTCTCGCAGTCGTCGCAGCTTGTCGAGCGAGTTCTCGATCGAGTGACCTCCTTCGACGCCGATCAGCGAGGCGATCTTGCCGGCCTTCTGAATGCGGTCGACGTCGTCGGCGGTCTTGGCGAACTCGAAGACGTCGGGATACCGCTTGACCATCGCGTGAATGATCGCGATCTGTTCGAGCGTCATCGTGAAGGCGCGGTTTTCTTTCGAGGTCTCGGCCGGGACGTAGGCCGCCCAGAACTGCGCACCGACATTGCCGGCTCGGAGTCGCGGGATGTCGGTGTGAAATCTCGGCACGCCAGCCGCGAGGTCGGCCTTGTCGAACGAGCCGCCGGCTCGTTGCCGGACTTCCCACGGCAAGTCGTTGTGGCCGTCGAAGACGAAACCGGCGGAGTGGATGCGGCGAGCTTCATCACTGACGACGACGGTGGGCCGATCGGCGGCGGAAGCCGAAACGCAGGGGATCGCGATCGCAAGCACAAAGAAGAAAATGAGTCGCATGAAGACTCCCATCGAATTGCCGCCCCACCGGCCTCGTGCCGGTGGCTCGCGGGATTTTGCACTACTGCCATCATCAACTTGCGAGAATCAGTAGTGCAGAATTCCGCGAGCCACCGAGGCAAGCTCGGTGGGGTGGAGCTACAGAATTGTGAACTGTGACAAGTCATCGCCAACGGCGACCGGTTCGGCGACGTCTTGAGCCGGAGTGGTTGGCCGCAGGCGCGAGGCGACGTCCGACAGCCATTCGGGAGTTGGTGGGCCGTACGGGCGGAACTTTTCGTTCGTCCCTTGATCGACCGAGTGCAGGATTGCTCGGTTCGGGCCGAGCTTGCTGGCCAGTGGGCTGTCGATCAGGTTGCTGGAATCGGACGCGCTGAGTTGGAAGACGATCCGCACCTCAAACTCGCGCAACGATTGCGAACTGAACCAGCGGCTGACGTTGTTGTACGTGTCGCTCCAGACGAGCGTATGGATGCCGAACCCTGGGCCGTTCTTGAGCAGGTCGGTGAACTGTTTGCTCGGACTGACCTTCTTCTCGGCACCGCCGCCGAAGCTGAAGCCCATGTCGTCGTCCGATTTCTTCAGATCGCGGAAGCGGCCCAGATTGAAGATGACGACGAAGATCGGCGTGTCGTCTCGCGAACCGGATTGCTCGCGGCGAGTCATCTCGGCCGTGAGCGTTGCCAGCACGGCCGGAACGTCTCGCGGTTCGCCGAGTTGCACGGAGTGTGGCAGCGTGGCTTGCAGTTCTTTCCAAGTCTCTGTCGAAACGCCGCCGAAGTTGCCGTCGAGGATGACGAACTGCGGAACGGAAATATCAGATTTCAAATTTGAAATCTCAGATGTTTCGTCCGGCCGGACTTGGCAAGCCAAGCTGATGATGCTGGTGGCCAGCAGCCCGACGGTGGCGAGATCGCTTTGACCAACGACCAGCAGATTTTGGCCACCTTGCGGATGGAACGTAATCGCCGTCGGATCTTTGATCGCGACCGCTTCACCGAGCCACGCGACACGCTCTTGCAGCGGAGCTTCCCACCGTGGCGAGTCGATCAGTTGCGAAAGATCGACGTTGCGGCGTGGGTCGGCGGGGATGTTTCCTTCAAACACGACAGGGAGAGGCATCCGCACTTGCCGGTCCTGCGTCAGTTTCTGCACACGGTCGAGATGAAAATCACGGCGTTCATCTTCCAGCCACGCGATCTGGAATGGGTGGTTGCCTTCGACCAGTCCGTTGGCGTCGTTGTAGATTGCTTCTCCGGGTCGAGTCAGCAATCTCGCGGCGGTGTTGTCTTCCGAGAGGATCAGGTGCGCGTCGCTCTCGCTGCATTGCAGAGCGATGCGGACGGCCATCTGGCCCAGCGTGCTCCGCGCCAGCGAGTACGCTCCGCCGAGCGTTTGCGAGCCGAGCAGCACATGAATGCCGAACGCTCGGCCTTGTCGGACCAGCCGGTCGAGCATCAACGCAGCCGTCTGCGAATGCTTGTCGTCCTCGACGAAGAACTCTTGGAATTCGTCCACGACCAGCAGGATGCGCGGCATCGGCTCACCCGGCCGAGCACCGCGGAAACCGGCGAGATCTTGCACTCCGACGTCGCGGAACAGGTCGCCACGCTCTTTCAGAATCGCGTCCAGCCGTTCGAGCACACTGACTCCGAACTCGCGGTCGCTTTCGATTGCGATGACCCGCGCGTGCGGCAGTGCGTGCGTCGCGTAGGTCTTGAACTCGACTCCCTTCTTGAAGTCGATCAGATAGAAGTGAAGTTGGTCTGGGCCGTAATGCAGCGCGGCGTTCGTGATCAGGATGTGCAGAAACGTCGATTTTCCAGAGCCGGTCTTGCCGGCGATCAGCACATGCTGCGACGTCCCTTTGCCCAGCCGCAAGTGTTGCAGCTTGGTCGCTCCCGCTCGGCCGAGCGGCACGTCCAAGCCGCCGCGCGTGTCGCCGGTCCACAACTGCGAGTCCTTCGGCGCGATGCGTTCAAACGCGACTTCGACTCGTCGCGCGTCCTTCGATTCGTGACCGGCGGCTTTGACCAACTTTGTGAATAACTCCGGCTCCGGCGGCGCATCCAGCGTGAGCGGGATCGTGCGCAGCTCTTCATCGGTCGAGTGAAAACTGGAATTAGCCCAATCAAACACGGTGGCGTTCGTCGCGAGATCCAGCAGATCGAAATTCATGGGCAAGCGGAGCTTGGTATCGACGCTCGCCAGCAGAAACACACCGCAACGCGGGCCGCTGGTCGCGATGCTGATGAGTCGCCGAGCGGCGGCCTCGCTGAAGTTCGCCGGAAAATTCGCGACAACCAAAATGTGATACGGCTCGGCGACTTCGCCGGCGTGTACGTTGTATTCCTGAATCGAGCGGAATTCGTTGCGGAGATATTTCTGGAACACGTTCTCCATGTGCTCGGTGAGGTCCGCGAGCCGCTGTTCGATTTGTGCCTGCTCGGTCCAGATGCGGCTGGTGATCATCAATTCGTCGTAGTCGGCCAGGTGCATGAACGCGGCGAAGTTGTCTCCGAGACCGACGGGATCGAGGATCGTGAATCGCACTTTGCCGCCGGGCAGCGTCGTCAGGAATCGCAGCATCGCATTTTGCAAAACGCCCACCGCCGACTCGCGACCTTCGTCCGCAGCTCTGAGCAGCAACGACGGACGATCCGGAAACGGCAGGCATGCGGGCAACTTGAACGACAGCCGCTCGGGAACGAGCTGCGGCTCTTTCGGAACACCGTCCGTCACATCATTCAATGCGACGGAAAACTGTCCGAGCCGCATGGCCGGAGGAATCTTCGACGGCAACTTGAGCGGGCTGCTGCCCAACGTCCCCCAATCGCGAAACCATTCGTCAACGATTTGGTTGGCCGCATCGACGTCATTTTCCAACTGCTGCCAACCCGCGAGCCAGGCTTCCGCCATGCGCAGCCATGCCGTCTGAAATCGCTGCGTATTGGCGGTCACTTCGGCGGCATGGTTTTGGCGTAACTTGGTGAGATCCCAATCGAACCGCGACTTGAGCTTTTCCAATCGCTGCGGAAATTCGGTGTTGGCCCAACTCATCTGTTGGTCGCGGCGTTGTGCGATGGCCTTGAGCAGAGTCGGATATTTCTGATTCGCCGCAGCAGATTCCTGAACTCGACGAAACTCGACCCTCTGCAACGTCGCCGCTAGTTCGTCATCGGCTTTCTTGAGTCCGGCTTCGCGTTTCGCGGTGACCACCTTTTGCCACGCTGTGAATTTTTCTTCGCGATGTTTTCGCTCGGAGTCCGCCAACTTTTGCCAGCGTTGACGGTGCTTTTGAGCCACTAGATGTCGCTCGAAAATCAGTTCGTAAATTGGAGCCGATTGACCCCGTCCGATCGACAACAGAATGCCCAGCGTGATGCCGACCGGAAACAGCATCAGCACTCCCGCGACCACTCGCCATTCGTACGGTTCGAGTTTGTTGTCAAACAAGACATTGGGGTCCACGAGAAAACCGGCGATGCCCCAAAAGATTGCCCACTCGAACAGCGCCAGCAGATACGGCCGCCCGCCCTGAAACAGCGCCGGGACTTTCAGTTTGCCGAGTTCGGCGAGGTGCGTCTTGAGTCTCTCGCAGGCTTCGTGAAACTGAGCGGCCGACGTGTCGAGATCATTCGTCGGCGCGGTCTTCTCCGGCTTGGGCGGTTCGACTTCGACGGTTTGCCGTCGCTTCCGCATCAGCAGATCGGCTTGCTCCTTGAGCGCATGGAGTTCGTTCTCCTCGATCTTGAGCTGCTCGTTGGTCTTGCCGGTGTTGATGCAAAAGGACTCGTACTGGACTTTGGGACTCCCCTCGGCTTCTTCGTCGAAGTACGAAGTGACCATCCAGCGGTCTTCTTCGTTTTTCTTTCGACCCGTGTCGGTGTCATCAGCCACTCGCTGCTGGATGGCAAAGAGGACGTCCTGAAATTCGTGCTGGGCGACGTCATGGTCGTCGACGAACTGCGTGCCGGCATCGATGATCGCCTTGTCGAACTCGGCCTGAATTGCCGCTCGCTCGCGTTCATGAGTCTCGGTCCGTGTGGCGGTGGCGGAGGTCAATTCTCGACCGTTGCGTTCGGCAGCGGATCGGAATTCCTCAGCCGCCTGTTGTTCGGCCTGGACGCGCTGTTCGACGAGCGTTCGTAATCGACGCCACCACACTCGCTGAGATTCGGGAGCCAACGGATCACCGGCCAATACTTCGGTCGGTGCGAGTGTGCGGTCGTCAGAAGTGCTCATGGTCTCAAGCCGAATCGTCGAAATTGCCCGCGACGAGGATATCGGGCCGACAAACGGCTTGCTACGCCTTGCGGTACACGACACCGCAATCGATCGGCTGAAAGCCGACGGACTTGAACGTCGCCAGCGCGGCGGTGTTTTCCTCGGCAATGTGAGCCTCTGCCAGTGTGACCTGCTCCTGACGCATGCGGCGGATGACTTCGATCAGCAATGCCTGAGCATGTCCCTGCCGGCGCGAAACATCTTTCACGACCAATTCGCTGAGGCCGATGGCCCGCTCTCCCCAAGGTTCGACGTACAAATCCATGCCGCTGACCGTCACGGTCGCGACCGCGTCACCGCCTGTCTTGGGGACGAGGCGAAACTGCACGTTCTCCAACCGGCCCGTGCGGCTGAACCACCAAAACGTCGGCTGCTCCGGCAACGCGAAGATGAACGTCTCCATCTTGCGGCGAATCAGGCTCAGCCGAAAGCTGATGGGATCCCCTTGTTTCAGGCTGCGTTGCAGAACGATGAATTTTTGAGCCGGCTGAAACCCCAACTTCGCGAGAAACGGGGCCGCATCGGCATTCGATTCCAGAAACCCCGAAACTGACGCGCCGCCGTACAGACCGTGATAGAACGCGTCGCATGGCGAGGCCGCTCCGACCTGGATCGAGTTCGCGCCGAGTTGCCGCAAATACGCCTCAGCTCGTGACAGCAGTTCGCGGCCAATGCCGGTACGGCGGTGCGACGGATGCACGACAATCACATGGATCGCTCCGCCTTCATGTTCGATCCATGCACCGGAGCTGTCGCTGCGAAAGCCCGCATGGACAAACCCGACGATTTGGTCCGCATCGCAGGCGACGAGAAATCCTGCAGGATCAAAATAGTGCTGACCGAGCAACAATCGATCCAAGGCTTCGTAGCTAAACCCGCGAGCCGCTCCGCGACCGAGTCCGCTTTCGTGCCACAGTTTCACAAGCTGAGGCGGATCGCTGTTCCGAAACGGCCGATACTCGATCACCGCGGACTCCCTGCGGGAAATCGAGATTTCAAATCTGAAATCTCAAATTTCAAATCGCTCACTTTTTTGCCAACTGCTGTTTCGCCGCCGCCACGACTCCGTCGGGCGTGAAGCCGAATTTCGTCAACAAGTCTTTCAACGGTGCCGATGCGCCAAACGTCTTCATGCCAATCACCGCACCGGTCAGACCTACGTAGCGTTCCCAACCGAACGTTGAGGCTTGTTCGACGGCGACTCGCGCCGTCACGTTCGGAGGCAACACGCTGTCCCGGTACGACTGTGGCTGATGCTCGAACAATTCCCACGAGGGCATCGAGACGACACGGACCTTCGCCCCCTCGGCCGTCAGTTTTTCGTGTGCGGTCACGCACAACGCGACTTCGCTGCCCGTGCCGATCAGGATCACATCCGGTGCCTTGCCGTCCGCAGCGTCGGCGAGAATGTACGCACCCTTCGCGAGTCCGCTGGCGGGCGCGTATTTGGTGCGGTCGAGCGTCGGCACCGCTTGTCGAGTCATGACAAGGCAGACCGGCTCGTGCTTGAGCTGCGCGACGACTCGCCACGCTTCGGTGACTTCGTTCGCATCGCCCGGTCGGATCAAGACCATGCCAGGGATCGAACGCAGACTGGCCAGTTGTTCGACCGGCTGATGCGTCGGGCCGTCCTCGCCGACGCCGATCGAGTCGTGCGTGAAGACGTGAATAAACGGGATCTCCATGATCGCCGCCAGCCGAATTGCGGCCTTCGCGTAATCGCTGAAGATCAGGAATCCAGAGCCGTACCCTCGCACTTTGCTGAGCGCCATGCCGTTGACGACGGAGGCCATCGCGTGCTCGCGAACGCCGAAGTGGAAGTTGCGACCGGCGTAGTTGTCGGCCTCGAAATCGCCCGCCCCTTCAAATGTCAGCCGTGTGAGCGTGGACGGCGCGAGGTCCGCCGAACCACCGATCAGCCACGGATAATTCTTGGCCAGCGCATTCAACACCTTGCCGGATGACTCGCGAGTCGCCAGCCCCTTGGCATCCGCAGGGAATACCGGCAAGTCCTTGTCCCAACCGTCCGGCAGTTCGCGACGCTGCATCTTGTGGAGATGATCGGCCTGCTCGGGAAACTGCTTGGCGTACTCGTCGAACAGTTTGATCCAAGCCTCATGCGCCGCGTGTCCGCGCTGACCGATCCCCTGCTGGAAGTGCTCGTAGACGCCGTCCGGCACAAGGAACTTCGCGTCCTCCGGCCAACCATATTTCTTCTTAGCGCCGGCGATCTCCGCATCTCCCAACGGCGCACCGTGAGCGGAGTGATGTCCTTCCTTCGTCGGAGCACCGAAACCGATACGGCTCTCGACGATGATCATCGTTGGACGGTCGGTCGTCTTCTGGAACGAGCCGATCGCGGCACGCAGCGCGGCTAGGTCGTTCGCGTCGCTGACGTGCTGCACGTTCCAGCCGTAGCCTTGGAAGCGTTTGCCGACGTCTTCGGTGAACGCGAGATCGGTCTCGCCTTCAATCGTGATTTTGTTGCTGTCGTAGATCCAGCACAGGTTCGACAGCTTGAGGTGCCCGGCCAACGACGCGGCTTCGGAGCTCACCCCTTCCATCAGGCAGCCGTCTCCGCACACGGCGTAGATGTTGAAGTTGAACATCTCGAAGCCGGGCTTATTGAAGTGGCTCGCCATCCACTTGCCGGAGATCGCCATACCGACGCTGTTCGCCAAACCTTGGCCGAGCGGTCCGGTCGTCGTCTCGACCCCCGACGTCCAGCGGTACTCCGGATGACCGGGGCAGCGGCTATCGAGCTGGCGGAAGTTCTTGATGTCCTCGAGCGGCACGGCCAACTCGCCCAACCGTTCGTACTTGCGATTGACCGCCTTCACGCCGGTCAGGTGCAGCATCGAATACAGCAGCATCGAGGCATGCCCGACCGAGAGCACAAACCGATCACGGTTCGGCCAAATCGGATCGGCGGGATCGAACCGCAGCACGTCCTGCCAAATCGCGTAGGCCACCGGCGCGAGAGCCATCGGAGTCCCCGGATGACCGGAGTTGGCCTTCTGCACGGCATCCATCGAGAGAGTACGAATCGTGTTAATCGCCAGCGTGGCGAGGTCGGACGGCTGCGACATGAGCGAAGTGAACTTCCAGAAATGAGGCGGCCCGAACAACTCCCTCGGGCGGGGACGAGGCTTCCACAGATTGCCAAAACGGCCGCGAGTGTCGCCGCCTGAGTGCGGGATTTCAACCGACTCTCCGAGCGGGGAGATTTGTCACTCCGACCACGCCGCGATACCGTTTCCCTCACTTGGCGAAAGACGAAATTCGTCGCCCCCAGAGAATTCCTCCGGAGATTCCACCAATGACTCAGCCCGCATCCACCGACCGCCGTTCGTTCCTGACCACCGCCGCCGCGATGACGGCCGCCGCGTTTGCGAGATCGGCATTCGCCCGCGACTACGCTCAGCCGACACGGTATCCCGATCCAGACATCATCACGCTCGACAAGCGGTTCAAGAAATACGCGCTCGGCAACACGCCGATTCAGCGGCTGTATCACAGCGATCAAATGCTGTGGGCCGAAGGTCCGGCCTGGAACGGAGTCGGCCGGTATCTCTTGTGGAGCGACATTCCGAACAACGTCCAACTGCGTTGGCTGGAAGAGGACGGACACGTCAGCGTCTTCCGCAACCCGGCCGGCAACAGCAACGGCAACACATTCGACTTCCAAGGCCGGCAGATTTCGTTTCAACACGGGACTCGCAAAGTCGTCCGCTACGAGCACGACGGCTCGGTGACGACGCTGGCCTCCGAGTTCAACGGCAAGTCCTTGAACGCTCCGAACGATGGCGTCGTCCACCCAAACGGCGACATCTGGTTCACCGACCCCGGCTACGGAGCGTTGATGAACTACGAAGGGGTCAACGCCAAGACCGGCACGGTGCAGCCGTACCAGAAGGAGGCGATCTATCGCATCGACGGCAAGACTCTGAAGCTGCACCAGGTCGCCGATGACATCTTCAAGCCGAACGGCATCTGCTTCTCGCCCGACTACAAGAAACTGTACGTCGCCGACACCGGAGCGTCGCACTACGACGAGGCTCCGAAGAACATCAAGGTCTGGGATGTCGTGGACGAGAAGACATTGAAGAACGGCAAAGAATTCGCGTCGATGAAACTGAAAATGATTTTGTCCGATGTGGACCAACGCCGCGTGTCTCCCGACGAATGGCGTAAAGCCGTGGACGCGAGTCAGCGGAACCAACAGAAACAAGATGCAGAATCACGAATGGAATCTAACTACGGCGAGTTCTCCGGCTTCGCGGACGGCATCCGCTGCGACGAGGACGGTAACATCTGGGCGAGTGCTGGTTGGGTCGGTGACGGCTACGACGGCGTTCACGTCTTCGAGCCGAACGAAGGTGTCCGCATCGGCAAAATCAGGTTGCCTGAGATTTGCAGCAACGTCTGTTTCGGCGGCTCGAAGCGGAACCGTCTCTTCATGACCGGCAGCACGTCGCTGTACGCGGTCTACGTCGAGACGAAAGGTGCCCACATCACTTGAGCCGTAGTTCGGACGCCTACGTCCGAACTGTTGGCTGACCGGACGTAGGCGTCCGGTCTACTCAGGACTCCGATCAATCCGCCGTTTACGGTAACGACCATGAAACGAACTCTTCGACAATTGATGCTCGGCGGATGGCTGTTGCTGGCGGGAGTCGGCTGGCTCGCGCCGTCGATCGTGTTGGCTCAAGACGCAGCCCCGAAGTCGGGGGTCGTCACGAGTTCCAGCACCTCGAATTATTTTCTCGAGTACTTCATGGTGATCGTGATGTTTGGCGGGGCGTTGTTCGCGATCTGTCGCTCCAGCCGCCGAAACATGTGACGATGAGCGATTCCGCAAGTGGCCACGCCGAGCCGACCGGCCGCCGACAAGTTGTTGTGACAGGCATCGGCCTGGTAACGCCGCTCGGTGCCGGACGGGAAATCTCGTGGTCCGCGATTCGCGACGGACGAAGCGCGGTTGACTGGTTCGAGGCGGATGATTGCAGCGGCTCGCGACCACGAAGGTTTCGCTGGGCCGGAGCCTCCGCACCGGCAGATTTGCTGGCGTCGGCCGAGCCGGTCGTGTCGATGGCTGTGATTGCCGCGCGAGAGGCGATGGCTCATGCGGGATTGACGGACGTCTCCCAGCACGGCGGCTGTGTCATCGGCACGAGTAAACTCGGACTGCGAAGTTTTGCACGCGCCGTGGGGCAGGTTTTCAACCTGCCCGGCCAGCCATCGACGAGCAAACAAAATCGGGACGGGCAGGTTGAAAACCTGCCCCACGGATTCTGGCCGAACGCCGCGACTCGCGCGGTGGCGAGCGATTGGAATTTGCGAGGTCCGGCGTTGTGTCCAGTTGCCGCGTGCGCGACCGGTTTGGTCAGCTTGATTCGCGGCGCTGACCTGATTCGATCGGGCGAATGCGACGTCGTGCTGGCGGGCAGTTCGGATGCGTCGCTGGTGCCGATCGTGCTCGGCTCGTTTCAGCGGCTGGGCGTGCTGGCTCGTGAATTCGAGCACCCGGCGACCGCTTGCCGCCCGTTCGATGCGGAGCGATCCGGCTTCGTCATCGGCGAAGGAGCCGCCGTGCTGGTGCTGGAAGACCGCGAGCACGCGGTCGCGCGCGGAGCCAACATCCTGGCCGAGTTCGTCGCCGGCGGACTGGCGAGCGATCCCAGCGGCCTGACTCAAATTGATCCCAACGGAACTTCGCTGGCTTGGCTGATTCGCGACGTGCTGCGGCGAGCGAACATTTCACTGGACGAGATCGACGCGATCAATCTGCACGGCACAGCGACACGAGCCAACGACATCGCCGAGACTCGCGCCGTGCGATCCGCGTTCGGATCAGTGGCGGATTGCCTCGCCTGTTCCAGCCAAAAGGGAGCGATCGGACATCTGCTCGGTGCGGCCGGCAGCGTCGAGTCGGCGTTTGCGGTTCTCGCGCTGCGAGATCAAGTCGTGCCGCCGACGATCAACCTGCGAACGCCCGATCCGCAATGCGACCTCGACTACGTCCCCAACGAGTCGCGTCCGATGCGACTGCGAACCGTGCTCAAACTGTCGTTGGGTTTCGGCGGCCACGTCGCCGTCGGTTTGTTTCGTGCGCTGTAGCTCAGGCACTTGTGGCCTGAGTGATTTCCGAGGCGACCAAGAATCGACCGACCCACAAGGGGTCGGGCTACTGGCGGACTGACCTTGTTGAAAACAATCGCTTCAGGCAATCCGGCTCACGACTCCGCCGTACAGCCGTTGCTCGCCAGTCGCCGTTTGCAATCGCAAGGCTCCGTCGTCAGCGATGCCCAGGCAGAGACCGGTGACCTGCTGCTGGCCAGTGTCGAGCGACACGGTTCGATCGCGCAGCACGCACAGGTTTCGCCAACGCTCCGTCAGCGAGGGTTCGGCGGCCGCCAGGCATCGCAAATCCTCATCGAATTGGCGCAGCAGGCGGACGAGCACTTCGTGACGATCGGACTCGATGCCTGTTTCGTCGCGCATCGAAGTGGCCAACTTCAGCAGTTCGGGAGGTGCGGCCTCGAACGAGTTGTTGACGTTCAGACCGACACCGATCACCAACCGGCCACGCCGCGCCGCCGGAATTTCGACCAAGATGCCTGCGGCTTTGCGACCGTTCAGCCAAACATCGTTGGGCCACTTGAGTCCGACAGACGTCGCCGGACCGAGCACGACTTGCAGCGTCTGACACACGGCCGCTCCAACAGTCAACGAGATTTGCGGCCAACGGGATTCCGGCAAGCCGTAGTCGGCCGCGTCCACAATCACGGAAAACAGAACTGCCCCGTCGCTCGACCACCAGCGATTCGCGCCGCGGCCTCGGCCGGAGGTTTGGTGATCGGCAGAAACCAAATACGGCACGAGCAACTCGGCATCCGCGCAGAGTTCCATCGCGCGATCGTTGGTCGAAGCGATCTCCGCGTGATACTCTGCACCGCGCAAGAACGTGTCGGATTGCAGACGCTCAAAAAGTGGGATAACGGCCATCGGCATTCGGCTCACGGCATTCGGCCGGTCATTTTCTCAACCAGTCGGCAATCCACAGTTGGCTGCTGCCATCGGCCGACCGTGTCGAAGTCCACATCAGCTTTGAGCCATCGGGACTGAAGACCGGCAGGACGTCGGCCGCCTTGTGATCGGTGATCCGAGTGACAGCTCCCGCTTTCGGAGCGTCGCCAGAGAAGTCGAGGTCCATCGTGAAGAGATCGAAGTTCGCGCCTCGCGGGCCTTGCGAGTAGTCCGCTCCCGACCAGACCAGATACTTGCCGCTGGGATGGAAGAACGGACACCAATTGACCTCGTCGAGGTTCTTGGTCAGTTGCACCTCGCGCTTGCCGTCGGCCGAGATCGCGAACAGTTGCAGCATGTGCTCCTTGTCGCGATCGCTGCGGAAGATGACCCACTTGCCGTCCGGCGAGAAGAACGGCCCGCCGTCGTAGCCGGGCACGTTCGTCAGTTGCCGAACGTTCGAGCCGTCCGCGTCCATCACGAACAAATCGGCGTCGCCGTCGCGCGACGACGTGAACACGATCTGCTTTCCGTCGGGCGAATAGCTCCCCTCGGCGTCGTAGCCCGGCGAATTCGTCAGCCGCTTGAGGCCAGTACCGTCGGGCTGAATCGTGTACAGTTCCATGTGCGGATCGAAGTCCCATTGATAGCGCGGTCGGCCGCCTTCCTTCGCGAGTGCTCGCGCTTTCGCCTCGGTCTGTTCGATGTCCGGATCGGTGTGACTCGACGCGAACAGGATCGTCTTTCCATCCGGCGTGAAGTAGCTGCACGTCGTGCGACCGCGTCCGGTGCTGAGCTGCATCGGCACCTTCTCGTCCAGCCGCTGCAAATAGATTTGATAGAACGGATACCCGATCGGATACGCCTGGAACACGATCCACTGACCGTCCGGCGAGAAATACCCTTCGCCGGCCCGCGGCAACCCCAGCGTCACTTGGCGGAGATTCGCGAGGTGTTTGGCCTCGGCCGGCGTGTTGACGCTCGCGGCGTCTTCCGCATTCGCGAAGCTGTTCAGGAATCCGACAAGCATCAAACTGAAAATCACGCGCGACACGAAACACCTCCGACTGTAGGTCAAGAATCCCAATTTGTTGGCGCTGCACAAAGCGAGGCGGAGTATAGATCGCTCCGCCACAAGCGGCGAGTCGTCATGACTCACCGGATTGGTCGCGACAGTGACCGGCCGGTTGTTACAACTCGCCGTCGAATTCCCTTTCGGAGATTGCCATGCGCCGATTCTTGCTCACGAGCACAGTGGTCCTGCTCTCCCTTTTGCCAATCGCGGTTGCCATCGCGGACGACTGGCCGCAGTGGTTGGGGCCGCAGCGAGATGGCGTCTGGCGAGAGACCGGCATTGTCGAACGGTTTCCGGAGAATGGACTGGCTCGAAAGTGGAGTACTCCGATTGGAGCGGGGTATTCCGGGCCGGCGGTGGTTGGTGATCGGGTCTTTGTCACGGATCGAGTGACCAAAGAGGCGAACGATCCGGCGAGTCCCTTTGAACGGGGAGCGGTGCCGTCGTCGGAGCGAGTGCTCTGTTTGGACGAGGCCACCGGGAAGCCAATCTGGGAGCACAAGTATCCGTGCATTTACACGGTGAGTTATCCGGCTGGCCCGCGCTGCACGCCGACAGTGCATGATGGCAAGGTCTATTCGCTGGGATCGGAGGGGCACCTGTTTTGTCTGTCGGCGAGCGACGGCAAAGTGGTTTGGTCACGCGAACTGAAAAAGGATTTCTCGATCCGTTCGACGCCGGTGTGGGGATTCGCGTCGCATCCACTGGTGGATGGAAACAAGCTGATCTGCTTTGTCGGCGGTGCGGAAACGGCGGTCGTCGCGTTTGATTTGGCGACCGGCAAAGAGTTGTGGCGAGCGTTGTCTGCCAGCGGGCCGCATGGTCCGGGATACAGTCCGCCGGTGATCTACGAAGCGGCCGGAGTTCGACAACTCATCGCGTGGCTGCCCGATGCGGTCAATGGGCTTGATCCAGAGACCGGCAAGGTGCTCTGGTCAAAATCGTTCACAGTGAAGGAGGGGCTGACTGCGCCGATGGCGCGTCAATCGGGAGACTTGTTGTTCGTCACGGCGTTTTACGACGGGCCGCTGATGCTGAAGCTCAATGGCGACAAGCCGGGAGCGACCGAATTGTGGCGCGGCAAAGGGAAGAACGAACGTCAAACCGACGGTCTGCATTCGATCATGCCGACGCCTTTCATCGTGGATGGGCACATCTTCGGCGTTTGCAGTTACGGGCAACTCCGCTGTCTGAAGGCGGACAGCGGTCAGCGAGTTTGGGAGAACCTCTCTGCAACCGGAGCCGACAAAGCTCGCAATGCTCGCTGGGCGAATGCGTTCTTGATTCAGCATCAGGACCGATTTTTTATCGCCAACGAGCAGGGAGATTTGATCCTCGCAAAGCTGACTCCGCAGGGCTACGAAGAACTCAGCCGCACCCACTTGCTGGAGCCCACCGGTCAAGCGGGAGGCCGTCAAATCGTCTGGTCGCATCCGGCATTCGCACATCGCTGCGTGTTTGCTCGCAACGACGAAGAGATCGTGTGCGTCAGCTTGGCGGAATGACCTGTTTGATCTGGCCGAAAGCTGATCGCCGAGAGCCGACAGCCGTAGTACCGTTTTTTCGGAACACAAGAAAACGGTATTACGGCCATCGGCGTTCGGCAAACGGCGATCGGCCGGAGGAGGAATCATGAGATCAAACCGTCTCCTGTTGTTGGCTGGCTTGATGATCTGCGTCAGTGACGTGCTCGCGGCCGATGGCTTGCAGCGGATCAAGTACAACAATCCCGGATTAGTCGTCGATCTCGGCGTCGGGCTTTGGGCGTGGCCGGTGCCGTGGGATGTGGATGGCGATGGCGATCACGACTTGATCGTGGTCTGTCCCGACAAGCCGTACAACGGGACATACCTGTTCGAGAACGTCAGCGGCCCGCGCGAAAAGATGCCGGTCTTCAAAGCCGCAAAGCGGCTCGGAGCCGGCAAGCACTACACGATGCCGTCGTACGTCGATGGCGGTTTGCGAGTGCTCACGGCGGGGAACGAGCATCCCGACTTTTTGAAGTCGGGGATTGATGCTTCGCTCAAACTGCCGCTGCCGGCGAACATTCACAAGACGCAGGTTGGCAAGACCGAAGGACTCTTCAAGGTCCGGCACAATCAATGGCGGTACGTCGATTTCGACGGCGACGGAGCACTCGACTTGATCGTCGCGGTCGAGGATTGGGCCGACTATGGCTGGGATGACGCTTGGGACGCGAAGGGGCGTTGGACGAACGGGCCGTTGCATGGCTTGATTTATTTTGTCCGCAACAGCGGCTCGACCGCGACGCCCAAATACGCTGAACCAGTGCTACTCGAAGCGGACGGCAAGCGGATCGACACGTTCGGTTGCCCGTCGCCGAATTTCGCGGACTTCGATGGGGATGGCGATCTCGATTTGCTCTGCGGCGAGTTCCTCGATGGGTTCACGTACTTTGAAAACGTCGGCTCACGCAAGCAGCCGAAGTACGCGGGCGGTCTGCGGCTGATGTGCGGCGACAAGCCGCTGACAATGGACCTGGAAATGATCGCCCCGGTCGCGTTCGATTGGGACAAAGACGGCGACTTTGATTTGATCGTGGGCGACGAGGATGGCCGAGTCGCGTTCGTCGAGAACACCGGCCGCCTTGCCGATCGGCTGCCGCAGTTCGAGTCGCCGCGCTACTTCCAGCAAGAGGCGGACGAGTTGCAATCCGGCGCGCTCGCGACGCCAGTCGGCGTCGATTGGGACGGTGACGGCGACATCGACATCGTGAGTGGCAACACGTCCGGCTACATCGAGTTCTTCGAGAATCTCAGCGGGCCGAAGGTTGCATCACCGAGGTGGGCGGCAGCGAGACGATTGACCGTGGGACAGGTTTTCAACCTGCCCGGACAGTCAAAAAGCGGGCAGGTTGAAAACCTGCCCCACGAGAAAACATTCCGTGTGATGGCTGGACCGAACGGTTCGATTCAAGGGCCGGCCGAGGCGAAGTGGGGCTATACGACGCTCAACGTCGCCGATTGGGATGCGGACGGTTTGCCGGACATTGTCTTCAACTCCATCTGGGGTCGCGTGCAATGGCTGAAGAATGTTGGCACACGAGCATCGCCGAAACTGGCTGAGCCGCAGCCGATCGAAGTCGAATGGCCCGGCGCGCCGCCGAAGCCGGATTGGACGTGGTGGGCTCCGGTCGGAAAGGAACTCGTCACACAGTGGCGGACAACGCCGGTGCTCGCCGATTGGAACAACGACGGACTGCTCGATCTGGCAATGCTCGATCACGAAGGATACTTGTCGCTGTTTGAACAGCGCAAGATCGACGGCCAACTGAAACTGATGCCGCCGCGCCGCGCGTTTCTTGACGACAAGGCTCAGCCGTTGTTGCTCAACGGCGGACGAGCGGGCAAGAGCGGACGTCGCAAGCTGTGTGCGACCGATTGGGACGGCGATGGAAAGCTCGATCTGTTGGTCAATTCCGAGAACGCGAATTGGCTGCGGCAGATCGAGTCCCGCGATGGATCGTGGCTTTTCAAAGACATGGGCAAGCTGGACTCGCGCAACATCGCCAGCCACGACGTCAGCCCGACGACCGTCGATTGGGACGGCGACGGAGTCCCCGATTTCCTCGGCGGAGCGGAAGACGGCTTCTTCTACTTCCTGCGGAATCCGCGGTCGAAATGAACCACAATCAGCCGCCGTCTTTCTTCTGTGCCTTTGCCCAACTGTCACGGAGCGTGACGGCGCGGTTGAAGACCGGGCGCCCCGGTTTGGAATCGACCGTGTCGGCGCAGAAATAGCCGAGCCGCTCGAATTGAAACCTGCTGCCGGGGGCGGCGCTGGCGACGCTCGGTTCGAGCATCGCGTTCGGGAGGACTTCCAGCGAGTTCGGGTTGAGCGTCGTCTTCCAATCGACTCCATCGGGGACGTCGTTGGGGTCGGGCTGACGGCAGAGGTGATCGTACAGCCGCACCTCGGAGGGGACTGCGTGCTCGGCCGAGACCCAGTGCAGCGTCGATTTGACTTTGCGGCCGTCGGGTGAGTTGCCGCCGCGCGAGGCGGGGTCGTAGGTGCATCGTAGTTCGACGATGTTGCCGCTCTCGTCTTTGACGACTTCGTTGCAGGTGATGAAGTAGGCGTAGCGCAGCCGCACTTCGCGGCCGGGTGACAAACGGAAGAAGTGCTTCGGCGGAATCTCCATGAAGTCGTCTTGCTCGAGGTTCAGCGTGCCGGAGAACGGCACCTTGCGTGAGCCGGCGCTCTCGTCCTCTGGGTTGTTGACGGCGTCGAGCCAATCGACTTCGCCGGCCGGCCAATTCGTGAGAACGACCTTGAGCGGCTTGAGCACGGCCAGCACACGCGGGGCACGCTTGTTGAGATCGTCCCGCAGCGCGTCTTCCAGCCACACCATTTCGATCGTGCTGTTGAATCGAGCGACTCCGATCCGCTCGCAGAACGCGCGGATCGCTTCGGGGGTGTAGCCTCGGCGTCGCAGGCCGCAGAGCGTCGGCATCCGCGGATCGTCCCAGCCGGAGACGAGGTTGCCTTTCACCAGTTCGAGCAGCCGGCGTTTGCTCATGACCGTGTAGGTCAGGTTCATCCGCGCGAACTCGTACTGCCGCGACGGGAAGATGCGGAGCTTGTCGAGGCACCAGTCGTACAAGCGGCGATGCGTCTCGAACTCCAGCGTGCAGATCGAGTGCGTGACCTTCTCGATCGAATCGCACTGGCCGTGAGCGAAGTCGTACATCGGGTAGATGCACCACTTGTCGCCGGTGCGGTGATGGTGCGCGTGCCGGATGCGATACAGCACCGGGTCGCGCAGGATGAGATGCGTCTCGGCCATGTCGATTTTGGCTCGCAGCACAGGCCCGCCGTCGGGGAACTCGCCAGCCTTCATGCGGCGGAACAGATCGAGGTTCTCGGCGACGGAGCGGTTGCGAAACGGGCTGGCGACACCCGGCTCGCTCGACGTGCCACGCTGTTTGGCGATTTCGTCTGCCGATTGGCTATCGACGTAGGCCAGATTCTCCTGGATCAGTTGCTCGCCCCAGAGGTAAAGCTGATCGAAGTAGTCCGAGGCGTAATACAGGCCGTCCCAATTGAAGCCGACCCAGCAGACGTCCTCTTGGATCGAGTCGACGTATTCAGTGTCCTCGGTAGTCGGGTTGGTGTCGTCGAATCGCAGGTTGCACTTGCCGCCGTACTTTTTGGCGAGTCCGAAGTTCAAGCAGATCGACTTGGCGTGGCCGATGTGCAAATAGCCGTTGGGCTCCGGCGGAAACCGTGTCTGCACGACCTGCTCGCCCCAGCGGTTGGTGCGCAGGTCTTCCTCGACGATCTGCTCGATGAAATTCAGCGAGCGTTCCGGCGTGGCGGTAGTGTCGGTGGACGGATTCGGTTCGGCGGAGGACATCGACGAGTCTCTTTTCGGAAGGACGCACTGCGGGACGAGGTTCGCGGTCGGAAAGTAGCAATTGCCCGAAGGTGTTGCCAGCAGTGCGAACGTAGCCGCCTCGTTTCACGAGGCGGAGCTATCACCATCGACGATCAACTCATCATTTGATGGCCGGTGCCAACAGCTTCGCCTCGCGGAGCGGAGGCGACTACGTTCATGGCCAACGCCAATCCCGCTGGCAACGATCCGCTGGGCGGTTTACAACCCGGCCCCGAATTGGCCGAGGAATCTGCGGCATGTATGGCGACTCGTTGAATCCGACACCTCCGCCGATTGCGCCGGCTGGCGATACCCCGCCGTCGGCACCGTCGTCGGAGGCTCAACGCCGTGTGGACTCGCCACAGGTCGTGATTCCTCATGCTCGCGTCAAAGAACTGCGGCCTCTGTGGGTGACGTGGTTCGCGCATCCGTTCGCGAACTGGTTTTGGTTTTACTTCGGATTCGTGGCTGCGCTGTCTGGCTCGAACATGAAATACCCCAGCTTGGGACCGGTGGTCATTGTCGGCTGGCTGACGGGGCACCTCGTCAATGCGAAGCATCCGTGGGGCGAGATCAAGCTGCTGCTGGCCTCGGCTGGGATGGGCTATGTGCTCGACGGGATCATCACGCGGATGGGTGTGCTGAAGTTTCACGAACCGACCACTTGGTGGTGGCCGATTCCACTGTGGATGGTGATGATGTGGCCGAACTTCGCCGGCACGCTCAACAGTTCGATGAAATGGCTGCGTGGCCGCTACAAGTTGGGAACGATCATGGGGGCGATTGCCGGGCCGTTCTCGTACTATGGCGGAGTGAAATGGGGTTCGGTCGAGCTCCCGTGGTCTCCCCCAAGTGCGATGCCCGTTCTCGGTATCGACTGGTGGTTCTGGGGGGCGATGATTGTGATCGGCATCGAATGGGCGCTGGCCATGCCGGTGCTGTTGTGGCTGTCGGCGAGATGGGTGCCGGAAGCAGGGGTCAGAGGTTAGGGGTCAGAGGTCAGTGCTCGAAATCGTTTTCCTTTGGAGCTTGCTATGTCCAAGAGCCAAGGTGATGTGTCTGGCAATCGCGTGATGTCGATCGACGCCTATCGCGGGTTCGTGATGCTTGCGATGGCGTCGAGCGGGTTTGGGTTCTCGGCGCTCGCCAAGCCGGAGAGCGTGCAAAAGCTCGCCGATGCCGGAATTCAAGTTCCGTCTTGGCTGCTGCAAACGCTGGCGTATCAGTTCGATCACGTCGCGTGGACCGGATGCAGCTTCTGGGATTTGATCCAGCCGAGCTTCATGTTTCTGGTCGGTGTCGCGTTGCCGTTCTCGTACTCGCGGCGTGAGAGCGAAGGTCAATCGCCGGCCGCTCGGTTTCGGCATGTGTTGTGGCGTTCGTTCGTGCTGGTCGCTCTGGGAGTGTTCCTGTCATCGAACGGGTCGAAACAATCGAACTTCACGTTCGTGAATGTGCTGTCGCAGATCGGGCTGGGATATCCGGTGCTGTACTTGCTGCGCGAGCGGACTCTGCGGGCACAATTCGCGGTAGCGACGATCATCCTGGCCGGTTATTGGGCGTGGTTCGCGAACTACACGATTCCGCCCGCACAGCTCGAAGATGTCAAAGCGGCGCTCTCGGAACGATCTCCCAAACTCTTGCAGAGCCATGCTCAGCCGGAATTGGAGTGGACACGGTTCTCCGGCTACGGTTCGCACTGGAACAAGCACGTCAACGCGGCGGCTGAGGTGGATCGGAAAATCCTGAACGCACTTCCGAGCGAGAAGGAACCATTCCGTGGGAAAAAGTTTTGGGTCAACGAGGGTGGCTACCAGACGCTCAATTTCATTCCGTCCATCGCGACGATGCTCTTGGGCTTGATGGCCGGGACAATGCTGCGATCAAGCGAGCCTGACGGCGAGAAATTCCGCTGGCTGTTGAAAGCGGGAGCGATCTGCTTCGGCGTTTCGATGGCTTTGGACACGTCGATTTGGCCGGTGGCGATTCCGAAGTGCGACTGGCATCTCGCGCCGATCGTGAAACGGATCTGGTCGCCGGGCTGGGCGGTGTTCAGTTCCGGCTGGACGTTTTGGATGCTGGCGGCGTTCTATTGGGTGATCGACATCCGGCAGTGGCGACGCTGGTCCTGGCCGCTGATGATCGTTGGCATGAACTCGATCGCGATGTACGTAATGGCTCAGTTGATGAAGTCCTGGGTGGGCGGCGCGCTGAAGACTCATCTCGCGACGATCGACGTTCTGTTCGGCTGGGAACACGGCATCAATTACGTGCTCTTCGGCGATTACCCGTTCGCCACACCGCTCGGCCACGCGGCCCGGCTGTTCGGCCTGTGGCTGGTCTGCGTCTGGCTGTATCGCCGCAAGATCTTTGTGAGGGTTTGAGAGATCGGCTTACAGGTGTCGTCGCACTGGAACCTTCGACAGCTCTATTCCGCGAGCCGACCATCCGATTCCGATGCGAATGCCAGGAGCGTTTTGGCTTCGGACACCAGATCGGCAACCGTTTTCAGGGTCGTCTTGGGAAAGCGGCCGATTCTGGAGATTTGGTGGCGTTGACAAAAGTCCGACATCACCGCGAGGTAAATCATGGGTATGAAGTCGTTGAACGCCAGGATTTCCAAGTCATCGTGAAGCCGAATCTTCGTCGCAGGCACGCCAAACCACTGTGCCAAACGACGACGCATTTCGATCGTCAGTTCGCGGTCCGCCGGGTCCACGGAAGCGACGAGTTCTTGGTCCTCCACATCCTCGCGCGGGAGAAGTCTCCGGCGCACATTGCGATAACGAACGGATTGATCCGAGCCGTCGCGCAACATTAAAAGCAGTGAGGCTACGAACGCGATTCCGGCCGTCAATGCTCCGCCTTGCAGGTGGATTGAACCAGGCACTTCACCGGCGGAGATCCACGAGACGATCAGTCCCAAGAGAAAGAACACCGCGCCAAACATCGCGGCACAGCCAATGGTAAATGCAGTACGTTTCAATGGAGATCGTCCCGATGAGTCCGATGGGAACGGAGTCACGCTCACGGCATCTGTGACAGCAGCCAGTCTTCGAGGATCACTTCCTGGATGAACGGCGCTCGCAGCAGGTTGGTCTTCGACGACATGATCTTGGTCAACCACGGTCGGCG
The DNA here is from genome assembly GCA_945904015.1 of Candidatus Kuenenia stuttgartensis. Classification (GTDB taxonomy): domain Bacteria; phylum Planctomycetota; class Planctomycetia; order Planctomycetales; family Planctomycetaceae; genus SXKJ01. The sequence continues at coordinate 61,649 of CAMDPK010000015.1, forward strand.
GACCATGCGCGAGACGGCTCGCCGGCCCAGGCCGGCCCAAGTTTTGGCAGTGAGTTGCTGCTGCACGTTCTGGCTGATGCGCTGCATCGTCGCCGGGATGATGTTCGGAGCCGGCCCGACGTGGATCAGCAGTTCGATGCCGGATGAGATCGTTTGTTCGACGACGTCCCACAGCCGTTGTGGCTCATCGACCCAGCGGTTCAGCATGTCGCGGCTGTTGATGTCGGTGTAGCTCATCGAGCCGGTCACGCAGGACAGGATGTTGGGCCGAGGGGCGACGAAACCGCCGGGCATCCGCTCCATCATCACGGCGGCTCGGTCGGGAATGTGCTTCTGCCGAGTGATGTGCGTGTGGATCGGCGGCCAGCGATGCGGGTTCTCTTTGACGTTCGTTCCTTTCGCGAAGCGGCCCTTCACGGCGGCTTTCAGTTCATCCAACGTGCCGCGTTGTCCCAGCACCAGCACGGTGTTTGGCGAGAGGTACGACGAGATCGCGATGGTCCCATGGCCCTGGTTGGTGATCTCCAGACAGAGACGTTCGACTGCCGAGAACTCCATCACCGGCCCGCGCGAGAAGACGATGCCCATGCGCACGTCGTCGGCTTGAGACACCATGTCGTCCGACAGCGCGAGCAGCGGAGTCAGCACCGCGTCGATCGAATAGACGCCCGATGCGACCAGCGCAGCGACCTCTCCCAAGCTGTAGCCGAGCGCCAGTGGTGCTGACCGATACTCGATGCCAAAGAACTCGTGCAGCAGATCGAGCTGCGCCATTTCAACGGAGACGATCAACGCGATCGCTTCGCCGTAATCCGCGAGTGTTTCGGGACGCTGCTCGCGAACACGAGCCACCAAGTCCACTTCGCGGCCCAGCACGTCGCTGGCGATTTCGGACGCTCCGAGCAAATGTTTCTCGACCGTCGGGCCGTAAATCTGATGAAACAACAGTTCCGGCGACTTGCCGAGGTTGGATTGATCGAATCCACGAAACGCGAACCCCGACGACGGCAGCAACTCTTTGAGTCGCTCCGGTGTGATCTCTGGGCTGTCGTCGTTCTTGGCGTCGTCCATGTGTCACCTTGGAGTGCAGTGGCTTGACACCGCCCTCCATTCGATCGCGGATTACGTCCCGCGAACTCTCCCCCAGTCTGCATCGTGGAAGTCAGGCTGGAAGTCGCTCGTCACGACGGAATGTTTCCTCCAATAAACCAATTCCCCGCGACCAAATGGAGGGCGGTGTCGAGCCACCGCACTCCAAGGTTATGACGTCACCTGATCGCGGACCAGTTCGCCGTACAGTTCTGGCCGGCGAGTCCGCAGCGTGTAGTTCGGCAGGCTGCGCTCTTTTGCCAGCAGAGCCGCATCGAAATCGAGCACGATCATCTCGTCCCGAATTTCGTCGCGCTGTGTCGAGGCCAGCAAATCGCCGTCCGGTCCGAAGGCCAACGCGCCTCCCGCGTGATGTGGCTGAGCCGGCGAATCGGGCGGATAATTCGAGACATATCCGGCTCGCCCGGCCTGATTCGTGAACAACGCGAAGCAAGCATTCTCGCGAGCACGCATGGCGTAGCAGGAGATGAAATAGTCGAGCGCGTACTGCCGCGCCGCCGCGGCCGAGGCCGGAGTTTCATCCCACATCTTCAGTCTCGCGGCATGCGGCATCAGCAGGATGTCGGCCCCGCGCAGGGCCAGAATCCGAGCGGCCTCCGGAAACTGATTGTCGTAGCAAATGATCGAGCCGACCTTGCACTTGCCGATATCGAACACTGGGATGTCGCGGCCTCCCTTGTAGAACAGTGTCTCGTCGCGAGACATGTGCAGCTTGCGTTGCTTGCCGATGTAGCCGTCCGGCCCGACCAGCACCTGCGCGTTGTAAACGATGTCGTGCTCCTTCTCGCTCAGCCCGACCGACAGCACGAGCCGATACTTTTTGGCGAGTTCCACCAGTCGCTTCGTGCTCGGCCCGTCGGGGATCGATTCGGCCAGTTCCCAGGTATTCGGCGTGCAGTGTCCATGCACCAAGAGTTCAGGAAAGAGAACCAGTTCTGCTCCGGCATCCGCGCAGCGGCGACACCAGCTTTCGACGTCCACTAGAATCTGGTTGAGCCGTTCAAAGGGTGCGTTCATACTGACGGCGGCGACTCGAATCGTTTGCATGAGGCTCTCTCCTGGTTGACGCGATTTCGGCGGAGCGAATTGATGATGATCCGAAGTGTGGTTTTCTGTGTGTTGGCGGCGACAGCTTATCCGTCGGCGTTCGCGGCCGATGCTCCGGAGCTGACATTTGAAAAGCATGTGCGCCCAATCCTCAAGGCTCACTGCTTTCAGTGTCATGGCGAGGCGGACAAGACCGAGTCCAAGCTCGACGTCCGGCTGAAGCGGCTGCTCGAAAAGGGGGGCGAGTCGGGGCCGGCGATCGTTCCCGGCCAGCCGGATCAAAGCCTGCTGCTCAAACGAGTCGAGTCCAACGAGATGCCCCCCGTCGAACGCAAGCTGACTCCCGCCGAGAAAGACATCCTGCGACGTTGGATCGCCGCCGGAGCGAAGACTGCCGCCGCAGAGCCGGAGAAGCCCGAAGCGAGTCTCTTCACCAACGAAGAACTCAACCACTGGGCGTTCCAACCAATCGTCCACCCAAGAGTCCCTCTCCCCCTGGGAGAGGGTGGCCGAAGGCCGGGTGAGGGACGAACGGCCAAGCCGCTTGCCAACACGAACGGACAAGCAACCGCGCCGGCCGCCGGTGAGGTTGGGACGTCAAACGTCGCTGGTTCCCTCACCCTCACCCTCTCCCAAGGGGAGAGGGGACCGGTGGATTCTTTTTTGCTCGCGAAACTTGAAGCGAAGCAACTGAGTTATTCTCCGGAAGCCGATCGCCGCACACTGATCCGTCGCGCGACCTTCGATCTGCTCGGCCTGCCGCCGACTCCGGACGAGATCGAAGACTTCGTGAACGATGCCGATACCGATGCGTTCGAGCGATTGATCGACCGACTGCTGGCATCGCCGCGCTACGGTGAGCGCTGGGGCCGGCATTGGCTCGATGTCGCCGGCTACGCCGACTCGGACGGCTACACCGACGAAGACCCGGTGCGAGCGTGGTCGTTCAAATATCGCGACTACGTCATTCGTGCGTTCAACAACGACAAGCCGTTCGATGAGTTCCTCGTCGAGCAACTGGCCGGCGACGAACTGGTATCGCTGCCGCACGCGAATCTCTCGCCGGAGCATCTCGACAAGCTGATCGCGACCGGATTTCTGCGAATGGCTCCCGATGGGACAGCGTCGGGCGCGGTCGATCAGAACATTGCCCGCAATGCGGTCATGGCCGAGACGATCAAGACCGTCGCGACTTCGCTGCTGGGGTTGAGTGTTGGCTGTGCTCAATGTCACGATCACCGCTACGAGCCGATCACGCACGTCGATTACTACCGCTTCCGAGCGATCTTCGAGCCGGCCTACGACTGGAAAAACTGGCGCGTGCCGAACGGTCGCTTGGTGACGCTCTACACCGACGCCGATCGCGCGAAAGCGGCTGAGATCGAAGCCAACGCCGCGAAGATCGATGCCGACCGGCAGAAGAAACTCGATGAGCACATTCAACGCATCCTCGAACGAGAACTCGAAAAGAAGCAGGCTGAGTTACGCGATGCACTGCGGACGGCTCACAACATCCCCGCCGCCAAACGAACGCCCGAACAAACGGCGTTGCTCAAAGATCACCCCAGCATCAACGTCAACGTCGGCACGCTGCCGTTGTACGACAACAAAGCGGCCGAAGAGGTCAATGCCTTCAGTAAGCAAGCGACTGAACTGCGCGGCACGAAGCCGCCCGAAGAGTTCGTGATGGTTCTCAACGAAACGCCGAACGTGATCTCGCCGACGTTTCTGTTTTCGCGCGGCGAGCACTTCGCACCCAAGCAACAAGTCGAGCCGTCCGAGTTGGCGATCCTCGTGGGGCAGGTTTCCAACCTACCCGGCCAGTCTTTGTCGGTTGCCGCTCCGGCCGGGCAGGTTGGAAACCTGCCCCACGACGACCCCGCGCTGCCGACTACCGGCCGTCGATTGGCCTACGCTCGCTGGCTCACGTCCGGAAAGCACCCGCTGCTCGCGCGAGTGCTCGTCAATCGCGTGTGGATGCAGCACTTTGGCAAGGGTTTGGTCGGCACGCCTGCGGACTTCGGTGTGCAAGGCGAGCGTCCGTCGCATCCGGAGTTGCTCGATTGGCTCGCCAGCGAGTTCGTTGCGAGCGGCTGGAAGTTGAAAACATTGCATCGCCGAATGCTGCTCTCGACCGCGTATCGCCAGGCATCACAACGAACCGCGACGCAAGAAGCGGTCGATCCCGACAACCGATTGCTCGGCCATTTTCCGCTGCGACGATTGCAGGCCGAGGAGGTTCGCGATGCGAGCTTGGCGATCAGCGGCAAGCTGACGAACAAACTCAGCGGCAAGCCAGTGCCGGTCATGCAGGACGAGATCGGCCAGTTCGTGCTGGGCATCGACAACATCAACGGCAACGGCGTCCCCGACAAAATGATTCCGCTCAACGGCGAGGAATTCCGTCGCAGCATCTACGTGCAAGTTCGCCGAAGCCGACCGCTCAGCGTCATGGACCCGTTCGATCCGCCGGTGCTCGATCCGAATTGTCCTCAGCGAATCTCGTCGACCGTCTCGCCGCAATCGCTCTTCCTGATGAACAGCGACTTCGTCCAAGAGCACTCGAAACAGCTCGCCGAACGCATCGCAACGACCGCCGGTCCCGACGTGAAATCGCAGACTGTGCTGGCCTGGCGATTGATCTTCGGCACCGACCCGACCGAGTCGGAATCAGCAGAGGCCGTCGCCTTCGTGACCGCTCAGACCGAAGTCTTTCAGCCGAAAACCGCACCACCAGCGAATCCTCCGGCCGGCACCGCGCCTCCGCCCGATCCGGCTCGGCAAGCCTTCGCTTTGCTCTGCCAGTCGTTGCTGAGTTCCAATCGATTTCTGTACGTCGAGTGATTCGTCGAATCTGAAATCTGAGATTTGAGATTTCCGGCGGCAGCCTTCAGACTCCCGTTTTGTTCCCGACTCTTGCAGAAGGCGTCTCGACGTGTCGCAGTCCAATCCCGCTTCGTCACCGACCTCCGACAAACCGCTGGTGCTCGGCAAGCATGTCTTGCAGTCACGGCTGATTGTCGGCACTGGCAAGTACGCGACCTTCGAGCTGATGCAGCAATGTCTCGAAGCGAGTGGTTCGGACGTCGTCACCGTCGCCGTGCGGCGCGAGCGACTGATCGACTCGGCCGGGCGGAACATTCTCGATTTCATCGATCTCGCCAAGTACACGATCCTGCCGAACACGGCCGGTTGCTTCAACGCCGAGGATGCCGTGCGAACGGCTCGGCTGGGACGCGAGATTCTCGAAGGCTTGGAAAACCCCGGAGCCGATTGGGTCAAGCTGGAAGTGCTCGGCGACAAGAAGACGCTGCTGCCCGATCCGATCGCGACGCTGTACGCGACCGAGCAACTTGTCGCCGATGGCTTTCAAGTTCTCGTCTACACGACCGACGATCCGATCACCGCCAAGCGATTGAAGTCGGCCGGAGCCACCTCGGTCATGCCGGCCGGCAGCCCGATCGGCAGCGGGCAGGGAGTGCTCAATCCAAACAACATCCGCATCTGCCTCGAATACTTGAAAGAGAACGATCCCGATTACCCGGTGATCATCGACGCCGGAGTCGGCACGGCCAGCGACGTCGCGTTCGGCATGGAACTCGGCTGCGACGGCGTGCTGCTCAACACCGGTATCGCGGGAGCCACCGACGCGCTGCGCATGGCGCACGCGATGAACTGGGCCTGCCAAGCGGGACGGCAAGCGTATTTGTCGGGACGGATTCCGAAGAAGCTGTACGCGACTGCCTCCAGCCCGGAAGCGGGCATGATCTCGCCGGGCAGCCGCTAGTTCACAGAAAGAAAACGATGCCGAAGATTGATTGGAGCTATCACCGCCCTGGCTGAACGACGTGCGTCAAAGCTCAAGAGTTCTTGGGCAAGACAACGGTCGAGACCGTCGAGCAGATCGACGCGCGGAAAAAGAAAATGCCGGCGGCCGACGCACTGGCCTTGGCAAAACAGGTCGATCGGATCGTGGCTGCGAAAGGCTCGAAGGTCGTCACGCTGGACCTGAAGAAGGACAAGCCAGATGCCGAGACGTTGCTGTCCGTGCTGCTCGGCCCGACCGGCAATCTGCGAGCACCGACGTTTCGTGTCGGCCGGATGCTGGTCGTCGGCTTTCACGAAGAGACTTATCGGTCGGTCTTCGGCAAACCTTCGTGACGGGACGTCTCTCGCTGGAAGGCCGCGATGATGGCTTGCATCCGCTTTCGATTCACGCCGAAGTCCGAACGGCCGGCGCGCGAAGCAGATCGAAAGTGGATCGCGCCTTGCTCGCGATCGACGAAGAACTCGACATCATCCACGAAGCGGAACAGCGCACTGGTGAACTCAACGTGCAGGTAGTTGTCTTCGGCGGTGACGATCTGAGTTCGCGGCATCGCCGACACAACTCGCTGGAGCGTTCCCATCGAATCGGCCGCGTCGCTGGCCAGCGGGATCGAGTCCATCCGCTGATGCTCGCGATCGGCTTGGGTCGAAACGCAATTCGGCGAATCGGGACACGGAGCCAATCGGCCGTCTCGCGCACCCAGCGTCTTTGGCCGTCGCGACGATGCGCTCAGCACCGCGAATGCGACGATCACCAGCAGCGGAACGATCAGAACAGCGGCCCACATGGTTTTTCTCTTCACGAAACCAGTCCTCGCGGCGAACGATGCCAGCCGCTCGCCTCAGAGCGAGGGCACCGCTACAGTCCCGCCCCCATGTTTGTTGATCGCTACACCATTGAATGCAAGGCAGGCGACGGAGGTCACGGTTGCGTGAGCTTTCGGCGCGAGGCCAACGTTCCGCAAGGCGGGCCGGACGGCGGCGAAGGGGGCGACGGCGGCGACATCATCATCATCGCCGACGAAAATGTCAGCAGCCTGACCAACCTGGTTGGACGCAAGCACTGGCAGGCCGATCGCGGCGCGAACGGGCAAGGCTCGATGAAGTCCGGCCGCGATGGGGCCGACATCGAGATTCGCGTCCCCCCCGGAACACTCGTCAAAGACTCATCGGGCGAGGTGCTGTTCGATCTCGATCATCACGAGGCTCGGTTTCTCGCGGCCAAAGGTGGCGGCGGAGGGCGAGGCAACAAGCACTTCGCCACCTCGACCAATCGCGCGCCGCGCGAGTTTGAACGAGGCGAACTTGGCGAGTCGCGCACGGTGATGCTCGAATTGAAACTGATCGCCGACGTCGGCCTGATCGGCAAACCGAATGCCGGGAAGTCGACGTTGCTCAGCCGACTTTCGCGCGCGACGCCGGAGATCGCCGATTACCCGTTCACGACGAAGTACCCGAATCTCGGTGTCGTGCGGATCGGCTTCGACCGCCAATTCGTACTGGCCGACATCCCAGGCTTGATCGAAGGTGCTCACGCCGGAGTCGGGCTCGGCCACGAATTTTTGCGGCATGTCGAACGGACGAGAGTACTGGTGCATCTCATCGAGCCGATCCCCGCCGATCAATCCGATCCGATCACCAACTACCGAGCGATCCACGAAGAGCTGCGGCTGTACGACGAGTCGCTGATCACTCGGCCGGAGTTGGTTGTCGTCACGAAGTGTGAACTGTCGGAGGCGGCCGAAATCGCCGACAAGCTCGAAGCTGAGATCGGTCAGCCGGTGCTCCGCATCTCGGCCGTGACGGGCAAAGGGTTACCGGATTTGATCAATCGCGTGTTCGACATCTTAAAAGAAGTCGCCGAAGCCCCGCAGCCGGCCGGCCAAAACGCGAATTGACCCTCTCGCCGCGAGCGGCCTACATTCCCCGCCCCTTCCGGCCGGGAATCCTTTCGGCCTTCCCACCTCCGCGCCGCAGGATGCGACGTTCTCAGGCGAGCGATCATGGACGATGCGATTCTGCCGTTGAACGCGGTCCCGAAACAACAAGTCACCGAATACCTCGGCCGTCGCGGCATGACCAGCGAAGTCGTCGAGTGGAAGTACTTCGACGAGAACTTCAATCGCGGTCGTGATCGCGGCTACGTCTGGATTCGCGACGGCGACGTGCAAGGCTTCATCGGTTTGATCCCCTGGAGCGTGCGCCGCGCCGACGAGCGGGTCGAAATGGTCTGGGGCTGCGATTGGTCGGTTGCCGATCCGAACATCAGCAAAGGGATGGGACTGGTCCTCGCCACGCATTCGATGTCGCTGCATCGCCCGTGGATTTCACTGGGGGGCAGCGCGAAGGCACGCACGATCATGCCGCATCTGTGTCATCACAAGGTCGATGACGCCGGCCTCGTCTTCTGGCAACCACTGCGGCTTGGAGCTGCGCTCAGAAAACTCGGCGAGCGGAATCGTCTGGCTCAGTGGTTGGAACGAACATTTCTGCGATCGGTCCCGGTGCGCTGGGTCGCTCGGCCATCATTGCGACGTCCGGACATCATCACCGAGTCGGGCCTGTCTCCGATCGTCGCCGACTTGACCGAACACGATCACTTCTCCGAATGGCATCCGCATCATCGCTTCGAGGACTTGGCATGGTCACTGGGTCGGTGCCCGTCGATCGCGACGCGGACCTGCTACATCCGGGGACTCAGCGGCGTCGATGCGGCGGCCATCTTGTGGCGGAACTCACAGGCCGCCGACTTTTGGAAAGTGACGCTGTGGGCGGCTCCGATGCGACACGCGCTGCTCGCCGATCTGCTGCACGAAGTCCGCTGGCAGGTCTTTCAAGAAGGGGGCGTGGCGATCTCGACGCTCGTTTCGCACTTGCAGACCGACTTGATCGAACAGTTGCAGGCGAGCGGTTACTGGCGTCAGCCTCGGCCGCTGCCGATGTATTTGGTCGGCGAACACAAACAGTCGCTACCGTTTCTCGACATGACCGGTCTGAGCTACCTCTGCACCGACCTCGCGTACCGTTTCTAATTTTTCTGCGACGGGTTGCCTCTGCGAAGAATTGCAAAATGAAAATTGCAAATTGCAAATTGCAAATTGAGAACGCCGTAGAGGTTCGGCTGGATCGAAACGGCAACCGAGTGGCGATCGTCAACCGGTCTTTCAAAGCGTTCGGCAGTCCAACCGTCGGCTGTTCAACTTGCAATTTGCAATTTGCAATTTGCAATTTGCAATCGCCTTGAAACGACACCACCGTCGAGCAAGAGCCAATCACCACATGCCCAGCTTCGCCTCACGCATTCAAGGTCCAGTCGCCGTCATCGGTGACGTTCACGGACAGATCGAAAAGCTCGACGCGATCCTTGCGAAGCTGCGGCAGACACCCGACTACTCGCGCCGCTGGGTCGTCTTCATCGGCGACCTCGTCGATCGCGGGACCGATCCCAAGGCGGTGCTCGACCGGATGTTTTCGTTGCAGCGCGAGCATCCGCAAACGACCTCCATTATCGGCAACCACGAACTCGCGATGGCCGGAGCGCTCGGCCTGATCCCGGCTCCGGCCTACGCCGATTGGGCAACGCAATGGGTTGAGCAATACGGCGTCGAAAGCACGTTCGCTTCGTACGGCGCGGCGCTGGGCGATCTCGCCGCTCTGAAAGCCAACCTCCCGGCCGAACACGCTGACTTCATCGCCAACGGCCCGTGGGTCATCGAGCATCCGCAAGCGATCTTCGTTCACGCCGGACTCGATCCAAATCAACCGCTCGATCTACAACTGCGCATCCTGCGTCAGCGCGACTTCACGCTCAACCGCCCGCCGTGGCTGTGTTCAAAAACGTTCGTCGAGAACGGCGTTCCGCCCGATTGCCCGGTGCTGGTCGTCTCTGGCCACGTCCCGGTTCGCGAGGTCATCTACCGCCCCAACCGCCTGCTGATCGACACGACCGGCGGCCGAGGTGGCGACCTGAGCTGCGTGCTGCTCCCCGAACTCGTGCTCATCACCTCGGGCGACGACCCACCGAAACCGCTCATCGAACCGGAAGAAGATCGTCCGTGGTGGAAGTTCTGGTGATTGCGGAGATAGTAGGTTGGGATTCCATCACGACCGATCGGTTAGAGTCGGGACAGAGTCCCAATCTACGGCTCTCCGATCGTCAATTCCACAATCACCGGCCGATGGTCCGAACAGCTTGACCAAGCGCAAGCGCAGCGATGAAACGTCACTCCGCGATTGCCCCAGACATGATCCAGCGTCAGCACCGGCAACGGCTGAGGCCAAGTCGCTTGATAGCCGCTGCCGGCGACATCCCAAGCTCGTGACCAGTCCGCACGCCAACCGTCAAAGCAGACGGAACTCGGCGGCGTGTTGAAGTCCCCCACCACGAGCGTCGGCTTGGCTCCTTGAGCCTGCATGATCTCGAAGAGTTTTTCCAACGGAGGCCCACGCGGACTCAGCGGATTACTGATGATGTCCGCGAGGATCATGTCGAAGTGAACTCCACGGG
>CAMDPK010000016.1 GCA_945904015.1 Candidatus Kuenenia stuttgartensis
AAAAAGCTGGGTGCCGGCGGCATGGGAACGGTCTATCTGGGGACTCATCAAGAGACCGGCAAGCAGGCGGCCGTGAAGGTGCTGCCGGCTTCGTTGGCTCGTGAGGATGGTTTCGTCGAACGCTTCAAACGTGAAATCGCGTCGATGGAGCAACTCAAGAGTCCGCACATCGTCGAGTTCTACGAGAGTGGCAACGACGGAGACATCTACTACTACTCGATGGAGTACGTCGATGGCGAGACCCTGACTTCGCGGTTGAAGCGCGACAAGCGAATGCCATGGCCGGAAGTCATTGATGCCTGTTTGCAAATCTGCCGAGCACTCAAAGCGGCTCACAATTCCGGTATCATTCACCGCGACTTGAAACCTTCGAACTTGATGATGGCCAGCGACGGCTCGGTCAAGCTAACTGACTTCGGAGTCGCTCAGGTCTTCGCCTCGCAGAAGTTGACCGTGACGGGCGGCATCGTCGGCACGGCCGAATACATGTCTCCCGAACAAGCCAAAGGACAGCGAGCGACCAAGAAGAGCGACCTGTACTCGCTAGGTGCGGTCATGTACGTGATGCTGACCGGACGGCCGCCGTTCAGCGGCAAGTCATCGCTGGACGTGATCCACAAACACCAGTTCGGAGTGTTCGATCGCCCTGGCCTGTATGCCACTGACATGCCTCGGCAGTTGGAAGAGATCGTCTGCAAGTTGCTGGAGAAAGACCCGGACAACCGCTACCCCGATTCCTACGTTTTGTCGCTGCGTCTGGCAGAAGTTCAGAAGCGCTTCGCCTGGCAAAACTCGCAGAAGCCAGCAGAGGCAGCGGCCTCTGGTGCCGCCACACCCTCCACAGCCAGCATCGGCGATTCCACCGAGGCCGGCGGTCAAGCGCGAGTCGATGAAGATCTTCCGCTTGCGCCGACAGTCCTGATCCCGGATGCGCTGGGCCAGAATGTTCCGCTGGGTGCGACGCTTCCGACGCCGGCTGTGCCCATCGCATCCTCTCATTGGCCCGCACTGGGAGCCACGATGACCTCGTCCGCGTCGCAGCGCGTAGCGACCGATTCCGATGCCACGCGGCATTTGGCCGCGCCCAGCCAAGGCCCCGGCACGATCATGCGCAACCTGATGCGCAAAGCGCTCTCCGAACAGCAAGCCGCCGGAGCCATTGGACGTGCGTTGGACAAATTCTGGGTGCAAGTCGTTTCGTTGGTCCTGCTGATCGCTGTCTGTGTCTGGCTGTTTCGCAATCGCGACCTTACGGCCGAGGAATATTTGAAGTTGGCCGCGGTGATCGCCGACGGATCCGATGCGACCGCATCCCAAATCGGAGAAGCCAAACTGCACCTCGAAAGAGCGCTGAAGCAAGGCTCAAAATGGGAGAAGGACGTCGATGCGGTGCGAGATCGACTGAGAATTCACGAGCTTCGAATTGAACTGCGACGCGGTCGAGACAAGCTGGATGCCGCTACAACTCCAGAACCGAATCGCATTCTGAAGCTGGCTCAGAGGTGCTCGGACAACCACGACTACGCGCAAGCCGAGCGAAAGCTGCGAGCACTGATCGCCATGACGGAAGGCCATCAGGAATTCAAAGACATTCATTCAAAGGCGACCCAACTGTTGAACGTGCTGCTGGATGATCGAACGCAACGGGGCACCTCGAATTGGTTGCCGACTGCGCTCCGTCGAGCGGACAAGCTGATCGCGGAAGGGAAACGTGACGACGCTCTCACGCTATGGAAGGCCATCGTCGAACTCTATGCCGATGATCTCGGTGCCGCCGAACTGGTCGCGCAAGCTCGACGGAATCTGATGGAATTCTCTGAGGCGCCTGCCGCCGTAAAGACAACGACTGACGAACCTTCTCGTGTCGATCCCGATTCTCCAGCAAAGGGCCAGCCTCAATGAACGACATGGAACTCAGACGATGTATTCGCAGCATCCCGAATTTCCCCAAGCCGGGGATCATGTTTCGCGACATCACCACGCTGCTGGCTGAGCCGGTGGCGTTTCGCGAAGTGATCGATCGCTTTGCGACGTACTTCCTCGACCGAGGGGTGACGGCCATCGTCGCGGCGGAAGCCCGCGGGTTTATCTTCGCGGCTCCGCTGGCGCTGCAACTGAATGCCAAGTTTGTGCCGGTTCGCAAACCAGGCAAGTTGCCGTTTGAAACTCAGGCGTTCTCGTACGAACTCGAATATGGCAGCGACACGCTGCACATGCACGTCGATGCGCTCACTTCGAGCGACCGAGTGCTCATCGTCGATGACTTGCTCGCCACAGGCGGCACGATGCTCGCCTGCGTCAACTTGGTCGAGCAACTTCAAGCCACGATTGCCGGCTGCGCGTTCGTCATCGAACTCGACTTCCTCAAAGGCCGCGAGAAGCTCAGCCGCTACGACGTCCTCAGCTTGGTCCGCTACGCCGACGAGACGTGAGCCTCGTGGGGCAGGTTTTTAACCTGCCCGTCCAGCGCGTTGGCAAATGACGGGCAGGTTAAAAACCTGCCCCACGAGCTACTTCGCCTTCGGCAACAACACACACAGCACACTCGACACGACAACGGCCGCCGCGAACGCGACGAAGACAATGTCGAATGACTGCCGACGGTCGCAAAAGTCGATCAACGCGGCCGCGATGGCCCCACCGATTCCCCAACTCAGACCCATCGTGATCGAACTGGCGACACGCTGCGTCTCTGGGAACAACTGCTGTCCGTAGCTGATGAAGACCGGCTGCGCCATCCCCAATAACAACCCGGTGGCCAACGATGCTGCCGACAACCAGAGTCCCTGCAAACTCGGCATCGCCAACAAACAGGGCACTGACAGCAGTGGCACGAACCACAACACGAGTCGCTCCAATCGCGGCCGCACGATAATCGCGCACAGCAAACCTCCCAGGCCAATCCCGCCCAGGAACGCGGACTGCATCCAGCCGATCTCCGTCTCGGAGCACTTCAGCGACTTCAGCCAGTAGGCCAGTGCAATGGGCACTCCGGACGCCGCGATGACTCGCGATGCACCGGCCAACAACAGCAACAGCATTAGCGACCGACGAGACGCCGATCCGAAACGCAAGCGAGGGCGATCGGTCGGTGGACTCGTTTCGAGACAACTCGTTTCGGAATGTTTGCCTTCGCTCGCGATTGGGATGAGTTTCTTTGAGCCGACGGTCGGTGTCACGGGCCGATATGCGAGCCGCATCACGATCATCAGTGCCAACCCAATCGCGATCCCGCCTGTCAGCGCACGCAGGCCGTAATGATCCACGATCCAACCGCTGCACGGTGGCCCGACCGACTGACCGAGGAATCCGCCCATCGCGAAAATCGAAACCGCGCGGCTGCGAGCGTTCGGCCAGCAGTTTCCCGACAGAGTCGCCCCTTCCGGATGAAACGCCGCGATCCCCATTCCGGCCATCGTCAGCAAGAATCCCAGAGCCAAAAAATGGTCGAACAGCCCCAAGCAACCGAGGCAGACGCAACACGTCGCTGGCCCCAGCCACACCAGCCAGCGGCTGGCGGCTCGATCGCCGATCATCGCAAAGCCGAGTTGGCTGAACGACGAGGCCAGTCCCCACACACACAACATCCAAAACGTCGGCACCTGGTAGTGCTCTTTGAGCGTCGGCCACAGCGGAGTCACCTGCGAAGCGACGGTATCAACGACGAAGTGCATTCCAGACAACACGAACAGCGCGAACGTCCCACCTTGGACACTGCGTGCGAAGGCAGGCGTTTCATCAGGAGCACGAATGGTCGTGTCGAGCGAACTCACAATGCGGCTCAGTCGTGTTGCGCGAGGACTCGCTTGGTCGGCTGCTTGTCGGATATCGCTCGGTTGAGCGCTTTCAAGTACGCCTCGGCGCTGGCTTGGATGATGTCGGTGCTGATCCCTTTGCCGTGGTACGCCTTGTCGTTGACGAGAATCTCGACGAACGACTCGCCTTGAGCATCCTCGCCGCCGGTGACGCTGCGGACCTGGAAATTTCGCAGCGTGCCGGAGACTCCGGTGATCCGCTTCATCGCCAGGAAGATCGCATCGAGCGGCCCGTCGCCAGTTGCCGCGTCGCGCTTCGGCTGCGGATCGCCTTCGCATTGCAACTCGACGGTCGCCGTGGGAATCGTGTTGGCACCGGCAAAGGTCTGCACGCTGATCAGCTTCCAACGATCCGTCGCGTCGCTCTTCTCGCCGATGTGGCTCTCGATGAGCGCGATGATGTCCGAGTCATACACGTCCTTCTTTTTGTCGCAGAGCGTGATGAACTCTTGAAAGACCTTCTCGAACACGTCGGTCTCCAATTCGAAGCCCAACGATTTGACTCGATCTCGGAAGGCGTGCCGGCCGCTGTGCTTTCCCAAGACCAAATTCGAGCCGACGTAGCCAACATCATCCGGCCGCATGATCTCGTAAGTCGCTCGGTTCTGGAGCATCCCGTGTTGATGGATGCCCGCCTCATGAGCGAACGCGTTCTGGCCGACGATCGCTTTGTTGCGTTGCACCGTCATGCCGGTGATGCGGCTGACCAAGCGGCTGATCGGGAACAGCTTCGGCGTGTTGATGTTCGTCCTCACGCCGTAGAAGTCGCCGCGCGTTTTGATCGCCATCACGATTTCTTCGAGCGCCGCGTTGCCGGCCCGCTCGCCCAAACCGTTGATCGTGCATTCGACTTGCCGAGCACCCGCCTCGACACCGGCCAAGCTGTTCGCAACCGCCAGGCCGAGATCGTTGTGACAGTGCGTGCTAATGACCGCTTTGCCGATGTTCGACACGTTCGCCTTGAGATACTCGATGCAGCGTTTGAAGTGCTCTGGCGTCGCGTAGCCGACCGTGTCAGGGATGTTGACGGTCGTGGCCCCGGCGTCGATCGCCTTCTCGACCACTTGGCACAGGAAGTCGAGTTCCGTGCGAGCCGCGTCCTCCGGCGAGAACTCCAAGTTCGGTGTCGTGATGTCCGGTCGCGAGCACATCAGGTCGCGCGTGTACTTCACCATCTCGACCGTAGACTTCAGGATCTGGTCCTCGGCCATCTTCAACTTGAACTCGCGATGGATCGGACTGGTCGCCAAGAAGACGTGAATGCGGCACTTCTCCGCTTCTTTGAGCGCCTCCCACGCGCGGTCGATGTCCTCTTTGCGGCAGCGAGCCAAGCCGCAGATGACCGTGCGGTTGCCGAACTCGCGAGCGATCGTCCGCACCGCCTCGAAGTCATCGGGCGACGCGATCGGGAAGCCCGCCTCAATGACGTCCACGCCGAGTTCGACGAGCGCCTTCGCGATTTCCAGCTTCTCGGCCGAGTTCATGCTGCAGCCGGGGGACTGCTCGCCGTCGCGCAAGGTGGTGTCGAAGATCGTGATCGTGTCAGGCTGAGTGGCAGACATTTGGAAACTCCCATGTTCCTAGCCCGACGCGCTAGCGAGGGTTGTTCCTCGCCACCCCTCGCTAGCGCGTCGGGCTAGGAATGCCGCGCTGGCGAGGGATTCAACAAACAAAAAAACCCTGAGCCTCCATTGGAGGCTCAGGGTGTATTCGCACGGTCAAAAGCGACAACGACACCAAAGCCCCCGCGTCAACGCAGGAGAAGGCTAAGGGCCAGCAGTCGCAAAGAAGATCGCATGACGGTTCCTATCGGAAAGTGGGCGGCAATCTATCCAGCGAGATTCCGCACGGTCAAGTGGCAAGCAAGAGAAGTTTTGACGGAAGCAGTGAAACGAGAAGGAGTCACTAAATCCCTAGCCTCAACGCAACAACTTGAGAACAAACCACACCAGCGCGAGACCAACGATCCACACAAGACAGCCAAACCTAGCTCGCGGGTCCAACCACAACATTCGTCGCCAGTGTCGGTCACACCAGCAGCCACTGTACGGAATCGGCCCAGGGAAGTGCTGAGTATGGCCTGGTTGACCACAGACTTCGCAGAAGCCGCAATAACCACGCGGATAGCCGAGCGATTCAAACACTGCGGGATTCGTCTCCCACTTGTCACAGTAGCAACCGCGCTTTTGGGCTTCCTCGGTCAGGGACATTGCATCCGCCAATTCAAAAACCGCTATTGCCCGGCTTCGTCATCCACGCCCGCTCGCAACTTCTCGCGTTCGAGCTTGTACTCTTCGAGAGCCTGAACCTGATTGCTCAGCTTGAATTCGGGGCCGGCCGGGTAGTACTGGACGTCGTCCTTCAGATAGTACGGGGACGGGAGCGTTTGCCCGCCGACGGTGGTTTGGCAGCCGGTTGCGGCCAGCATCAAGGGACACAGCAAAGCCATCGCCACGCTCGCCGAGATTCCGTTCCACCGCATGATTCGAGCCTCTCACCAAGTCCATTTGGTCCGATACACACCTTCCTTCATCGGCCGTTACGACCGGAATCTTTGGAAAAGTTTGCCAAGATTCGCAGGGGGACGAGGTTTGAGGCGGCAAAAAGTGCCGTTGTGAGTCCCGGTGGCGACCGATAGCGTGACCCGCGCTTGAACAGAGACGTTTCGCGGAGGATGAAAACGAGGACTTGATGACCACACAAACTCGGACCAAAGTGATCCACGAAGCAGGCTATGCGGCCGAAGTGGAAGTCGAAGTCATCGATTCAGACGACGGTTGGGCACCGTACCTCTCGTTGTCCGATGCTCGGAAGCTGGATGCCGTTCGGTTTGCACTTCGGAACGGGGATCTCAAACAGGCCACTCGATTGGGACGTGTCTTTGAGCTTACTCCGGTGGAAGCGGACTCACATCGCCCTGGTCGATGACTTCTTTGGTCCGTTCGTTCTTGACGTAGTGCTGCAAGACTTGGCCGCGATAGGTGCGCAGTGGGCGGACGAGTCGGCGTTCGAGGAGTTGCTTGCGAGCTGACCACTCGGCTGCAGGGACGACTCCTTCGGCGGACAAAGCATCCAACGTCGAGAAGGACGTATCGGCGGCGGCAATGCTCCGTTCGATATCGTTGAGCACGACTCGCGAGGATGACGACCGGAACTCACCGCGAGCACTCCAACGGGACAGCAGCATTTGCAGCAGAGCGTTGAGATGATCGAACCGCTCGGCCTTGTCCGCGATCGCGGCTGGAGTCGTGTTCACGAATTGCAGCGCGTCGGCGACGTTGCGAATCGAGCGATCGGCCGGTGTCGAGAAGTAGATCGCTGCGAGACGATGCCGAAACTCGGTGTCCGGGTCACGATTCGAACATCGATCCGACAGCTCGACGACCTCTTGATGCAGGAACGGCGTGACGAGTGGATCGAACGGTGACTCGAAGCGGCGCAGCCTGTCGAGGTCCGCTTCGGCGAGCCGCGAGTTTTTGGCAAGTTCCCCGATCGTGCGGAAGTACCGCAGCCGGCGGTCGTCATCGGGGTGTAGCCCGGATTCGGTTTTCGAGTGACTGACTTGTTGAATCATCGCGCGCGTTGAGCCGGTCATGTGGTCTTTGACTTGCTTGCGGTAGGCCCAGAACTCGTCCTGATGCCGCCGGATGATCGCTCGCGACAATTCCCATTCGCTCAGCCGAGCTGCGACGTCGGCGTTCTGCGCCTCGTCGCCACCCCAAGCCAGCAGGAAGCGGCTGTGTTTGGCCAACTCGGTTTGCACTTGTTGCAGCTTGTTCTCCCAACGCATGACTTCGGTCGGCAGACGGAATGGCCACGTCGAACGGGACGCGAAGTTCACGACGCCCCCGGGCTGGCTCGCGACCTGCTGAATCGACTCGGCATTCAGCAGCGTCAATCGCAGCGGAGCACACCAATCCCAACCGGCCGAGGCCAGCAATTGGCGAACGTGCGGACGCTGCCAACGCTCGACGAATCCTTCGCGAGCGAACCCGCGTTCGCTCTGCGTACCGAGGAACAGCAATTCACCCGGAGCGATTTCAATGGCCGCGACCTCGCGAAACACGGCCGACATGGTTTGAGCCAACACTCGAATCGAGCGCGGGCCGAGGTCAATGTGCTGGAACCGGATCGCGAAGAGACCCTCCTCGTTGAGGCACTTGGCGGCCGCTTGCAGCGACTCGACCGTGAATGTGTTGGCCGCCTGCGGCAACGACGGCTGATCGGCCGAAGCGATGATGACATCGAATTTCTCACCCATTGTGCGGATGGCCAGAGCCGGATCGCAGACGCGAGTCTCCAGCCTGTCGTCATTCATCGGAGAGCTGTTCTCGCCGCCTGGCGAAAGCGTTCGGCACATCGCGTTGACTCCGCGATCCGCCTCGATGCAGACGATCCGTTGCACGGGAAACACGGCTGTCGCCGCCACCGGTTCTCCGGCACGCAGACCGAGCAACAAGACGCTCTGCGGTCGCTCGTGTGTCACCAGCGGCAGCACGATCGGCAGCACATCCGGAACATAGCGCGGCGCGAAGCTCGCATTCGTGGCCAGCGTCCCTTTCGGAATGCCGTTTTCACGCAGCAAGAATCGCGAACCGGCGAACTTCCAGGCGGTCAGCGTCCCACGATCTCCCTCAACGACGACCGCCGCGCGGCCTTCATCCAGCACGGGAAGTTGTTCCCAAGGAGTCGCCGCTCGCGAGGCGACGAAGACTCCCGAATCGAACAACACCTTCGCCGCCAACGCCGGCTGATACCGCACCCAAGCCGGCGCGGTCAGCGTGAAGAGCAGCATCGCCGCAGCGACAGCAGTCCCCAGCGACTTGAGCCGGAACGCGCTAGCGTCCGGTTCCTTTGCGACCATCGAACCGGACGCTAGCGCGTTCCGGCTGATAAACCCCATCCTCCGCAGACCGTCCGCCACCAAGACCAACAGCAGACTGGTCGCGACCAGCGCGAGATTCCACACGCTGATCGACGGCAGCAGCCACATCGCCAAAGTCGCGGAACCAATCACAGCAGCGACACCCGCGACGGAGCCACGTCGGCCGATCAATGCTCCACAACTCAGAGCGACTGGCCCCAGCACGACTCCGGCCAACATCAATCGCAGCGACTGCAACAACCAGACTTGCGAGATCATCGAGTTTTCCCACAACGCCAAACGGACTCCAAGCGGAAACGTCGCGAGACACATCCACATCCAGCACGACAGGCCGATCCCACAGACGATCACGTCGCGCCGTCGATCACCACTCGACAGCCACCCGCCGATCGCGATTCCCGCCACGAGCACCGACCACTCGAACGTCATCAGGGCGAACGAGTCGGGAATTAATTGCCGGCACATCCGCTGCCCGATCACCCACACGACGCCGACCGAGATCAGCGCGGCGACGTGGAGCAGGTTTTCAACCTGCCCGTACGACGATGAGCTTGCTTGGACGGGCAGGTTGGAAACCTGCCCCACGTTTCGCGACCAGCGCACGAGCAGTGTCACGAACGCAATCAGCCCGCTCGCCGACGCAAGCAAGCCGCAGCCGTCCGGGCCGATGAGCGTCGCTAGTAGGACTCCACCAACGGCGGTCGTCAGAGCCAATGAAATTCCGAACGAGGCGCGTCGTTCCGGAGAACTCAGTTGCAGCGAGCAGAGCATCGGCACGCCCAAAGTCACAACGGCCAGCAGCGTCAGCCCGACACATTGTCCGACCACGGACGTGGAAAGATCGAAACCCGATGCTCCGATCAGACTCCATGAAACGCCAAATAAACTCGGCAAAACGTTCGGCCACGCCGAGAGCACGAACAGCCGAATCGCCTGAGGCCACAATCCGTCTCGCCACTGAACCGGCATCACGACATTCGCGACGACGGACAAGAGCAACGTCACGGCCAACGCCGTTTGAGCCGGCAGCGACGTCCCGGCGTTGAGCCAAAACTGACAGACGGCGGAAACCAGTGCGAGTCCGCTCACGCCACCGACGATTCCGTTCCACCAACGCGAGTTCTGCATGGGCATCCTTGCCGTTGACTGTAGCTTGACTCTCCGAGTCGAGCCTCCTTCGCAAATGGCTCGACTCGGAGAGTCAAGCTACGAATTTCGCGGGCTTGTACCGCATCCCCAAAGCGGCCGACAAGCCGATTCTTGGCGAACGGATCGACGCCCGTTACCCTGCCGAACCGCGCGGCGGCCGGTCGTGGCCGCTCGGCGTACGAGTTCCGATTCCCTTTCACACCTCAGCAGAGCATCGCATGGCCGCCAGCAGCTATTTCCCGAAGGTTCCCGCCAAGATTCCCTTCGACCCGAAGGCCAAAAAGGGAGCCTTGGCGTTCAAGCATTACCAAGCGGACAAGGTCGTCGAAGGCCGCTCGATGCGCGACTGGCTGCGGTTCGCCGTCTGCTACTGGCACACGTTTCGAGGCACCGGCTCGGACCCCTTCGGCCCCGGCACGATGCAGCGTCCGTGGGACGATGGCAGCGACTCGTTGAACAACGCTTTGAAGCGAGTCGATGTCGCGTTCGAGTTCATCTCGAAGCTCGGTGCGCCGTACTACTGTTTCCATGACCGCGATGTCGCCCCGGAAGGAGCGAACCTCGCCAAGTCGAACAAGAACCTCGACGCGGTCGCCGCGAAGCTCAAAGAGGCTCAAGCCAAGACCGGCATCAAGCTGCTGTGGGGCACGGCGAACTTGTTCTCGAATCCTCGCTTCATGCACGGAGCAGCGACAAGCTGCAACGCCGACGTCTTCGCGTACGCGGCGGCTCAGGTGAAGAAAGCCATCGAAGTCACGAACGAACTCGGCGGTGAGAACTACGTCTTCTGGGGTGGCCGCGAAGGCTACATGAATCTCTTCAACACCGACATGAAACGCGAGCTGGATCATCTCGCCAAGTTCATGCACATGGCTCACGATCACGCCAAGAAGATCGGCTTCAAAGGTCAGTTCCTGTTTGAGCCGAAGCCGAAGGAACCAACGAAGCATCAATACGATTACGACGCCGCCGCGTGCTTGAACTTCATTCGCGCGAATGACCTCGAAGGGATCGTGAAGCTGAACATCGAGACGAACCACGCGACGCTCGCCGGCCACACGATGATGCATGAGTTGGAGTACGCCTCGATCCAAGGGGCGCTCGGCAGCATCGACGCGAACACCGGCGACTTGCTGCTCGGCTGGGACACCGACCAGTTCCCGACCGACATCTATCTCACGACGCAGTGCATGCTGGTCATCATGAAGCAGGGCGGTATCGCACCCGGCGGCGTCAACTTCGACGCAAAGGTCCGCCGCGAATCGTTCGACCCACTCGATCTGTTTTACGCCCACATCGGCGGCATGGATGCGTTCGCTCGCGGCCTGAAGATCGCCGCCGCGATCCGCAAAGAGGGCCTCTTGTCCGACCTCGTCAAGCAGCGCTACAGCAGCTACGACACCGGCATCGGCCAGCAGATCGAACAGGGCAAAGTCGGCTTCGCCGAGTTGGAAAAATACATGCTCACCAAGGGCAACTCCGACCCGAACGAGTCCGGCCGTCAGGAAATGATCGAGAACATCATCAACGAGTACCTGTAGGTCAGGCTTTCCAGCCTGACCCGAACGGCATGTTGGTCGCCGTTCGAAATTCGAGTCAGCCTGGAAAGGCTGACCTACTCTGGAGCCTCCTGTGTCCGGTCCTGATTTTTCCAAAGCGGAATTGATCCCAGTCATCGCTCAAGACATCGCGACGGGCGACGTGCTGATGCTGGCCTACATGAACCAAGCGGCCTACCAGGAAACTCTGCAAACCGGCCGAGTCTGCTACTGGAGCCGCAGCCGCCAGAAGCTCTGGCGCAAAGGTGAAGAGAGCGGCAACGTTCAAGAGCTGAAGGAAATCTACTACGACTGCGACGCCGACACGCTGCTCGTGAAGGTAAATCAAATCGGCGGAGCGGCCTGCCACGAAGGCTACAAAAGCTGCTTCTTCCGCCGCATCGACCCGGCGACCGGAAGTGTCACCGTCATTGGCGATCGCGTCTTCGATCCGAAAGCGGTTTATAAAAAGTGACGCGACTATCATTCATTTGACCGCTAATTGACGCTAATCCTCGCTAATGAGAGTTGCGAGCAATCTGTCTTAATTAGCGAAGATTAGCGCGGATTAGTGGTTTGTCTCCGGTTGAGAAACTCAAAATGCCAGACAATGTTTTGAAGCTCGGCATTCCTGCCGGCAGCCTGCAAGAGGCGACCGCCGCGCTGTTTCAGCGCGCTGGGTACAACATCAAGTTTCAGTCGCGCAGTTACTACCCGACGATCGACGATCCGGAAATCGAGTGCATGTTGATCCGCGCTCAAGAGATGGCGCGGTACGTCGAAGAGGGAGTCCTCGATGCGGGCATCACTGGTTTCGACTGGATTCAGGAGACGAACGCCGACGTCACCGAAATCTGCGAGCTGATGTTTTCCAAAGTCAGCCGCAACCCGGTGCGCTGGGTGCTGTGCGTGCCGAATGACTCGCCAGTGAAGACGGTCAAAGACTTGCAAGGCAAGCGAATCGCGACCGAAGTGGTTGGTCTGACGACTCGGTATCTCGCGAAGCACGGCGTCACCGCGAAGGTCGAATTCAGTTGGGGCGCGACCGAGGTCAAGCCGCCGAAGCTGGCCGACGCGATTGTCGAAGTCACCGAAACCGGCAGTTCACTGCGAGCCAACAACCTGCGGATCGTCGAAGAGCTGTTGCAGAGCACGACGCGGTTCATCGCCAACAAGGTCGCCGCGGCCGACCCGTGGAAGCGAAACAAGATCGACAACATCGCGCTGATGCTCGCCGGCTGTCTGAACGCCGAGGGCAAAGTTGGCCTGATGATGAACGTCCGCCGGGCCGACCTCGAAAAGGTGCTCAAGCAACTCCCCGCGCTGCAAATGCCGACGGTCTCATCGCTGTCCGATCCCGATTGGGTGGACGTCAACACGATCGTCGACGAGTCCCTGGTCCGCACGATCATCCCGGCTTTGAAGTCCGCCGGTGCTCGCGGCATCGTCGAGTACGGCATCAACAAGATCATCGACTGAGTTCGGAGGATGGGCACTCTTGCCCGTCCCCTTCCCTTCAAGGCGACGGGCAGGAGTGCCCATCCTCCGCATGAGCGTCACTGTCTTGAAACTTGGCGGCAGTCTGCTCGATCTCGGCGATCTGCCGGTTCGGTTGCGGGCAATGCTCAAGACGCTCGGCAACGACCGGCCGCTGCTCGTGTGCGGCGGTGGTGACGCAACCGACGTTGTGCGGCGCTGGCATGCGACGCACGCACTCGATGAAGAGCAGTCACATTGGCTGGCGATGGAATCTATCCGGCTCAATCAACGCCTGTTGTTGACGCTCTTGCCGGAATTGGAACTCGTGTCGAACCGGGTCGCCGCCGAGTCGGTTTGGACTCGCGGCCGAGTGCCGCTGCTCGACCTGATGGCGTTCGTCAGCATTGAAGAATCGCAGGCTGAATGCGGTGCCGAGTCGCTGCCGCACACCTGGGACGTCACCAGCGATTCGCTCGCTGCTTGGGTTTCGATCCGTTGGCCAGCGAGTCGGCTTGTGTTGCTGAAATCGGCGGAATTGCCGACCAGAGAGAACTGCTGGAGTCTTCAGGACGCCGCCAATGCCGGACTCGTCGATCGGCATTTTCCGGCACTTCGACCGAATTTGCCTTCGACGTTCTGGTGTGCCTTGAGAAGCGACAGCGAGTTGGAATTCCATCCGCTCCCTCAGTGACACGAGATTGCGCGTCAAGAATCAGTCTTTTGTCGGAGCGGAAAGTTTGGGGCGATCGGGGCAGGGGTGTTGGAACGGGAGTTGGCCGCCGCGCCAGGTGCCTTTGGCATCGTGCTTGAATTCCGCGTACTTCTTCGCGAGTTCAACGACCGCGTCGTCGCTCTTGTCGACATGCAGCGACAGCCAGTCTCCTTCGACCCCTTTCTTTGCGACTCGAATTCCGGCGGCCAGCCGACCGCGGTGATCGCCACCCGCGCAGTCTGCGGCGACGAGCGCCGCCATCAAGCGATCCGCGAGACTCCCCTCGGTGTCTTCGTACGCTCGCGACATGGAAACGACGACCTCTCGTCCGGTCAACGTGTTGCCTTGGCAGGAATAAAAGCGGCCCGTCATCGCTCCCCAGTAACGGCTCCCGATGGGAGCCTCGGTCGGATTGTGGACGGCGGCTCGGCCTTGCATGTCGATGATCGCCAACTGCCGCAGGCCGGGGTCTTTGTCGTCTTTGAGCAGTTCGAAGATGACCGCCTCCGGACGCTTCCCTTGTTGCAGCAGATCGAGAGCCGGCTCACCCCACTTCGGAACGTGATGATGCTGAGTGCAAAACGCACCGACGTCGGCTCGGACATACGGCACGACCTTGCCCACCGCCGGATATTTGCTGGCGACCGCCGCTCCGCAGACGTGATTCTCTGGATCAACCGCGACAATCGAAAACGTCGCCGTGATCTCCGGCGGAGCGGCATCCAACGAATGGCTGAGCCATGACGCCAACGAAACAAAAGTCACCAGCCAGATTCGATTCATCGTGGGCCTCCTGAGTTGCTGCGCGAGACGTGTTTCGCACAAGATCATCAATGCAAAAGCCTGTGTTGGTCAACGCTGCCGCCAAAACCTCTGGAGACTGATGCCATGCTGCGATCAAAGTGGATGCGAGTGACGAGTCGTTTGTTGGCGCTGCTGCTCCTGTTGGCTTCTGCCGCGCGTCTGCCTGCGGCCGACCCGGTCTACCAGTTGAAAGTAGTGACGGATCGGAAGGACGCGATCTACGAGGCCGGCAGCGAGGCAAAGTTCCTCATCACGGTCAGCAAAGGTGACGAGGTCATCCCGAACGCGGCCGTGAAATTTGTCGTGGATGATTTCCTCAAAAGCGGCGAAGCGGCAGGATTGCCGGCCGGGAGCGTGACAACCACCGATCAACCGGGCATCGTCGCAGTGACCGGAAAGCAACCGGGCTTTCTGAAGTGTCAGGTGTCGTTCGACGCACCGGACGGCAAGAAGTTGCAGGCCGCTGCCGGAGCGGGATTCTCGCCGACGAAGATTGGGCTGAGCCTGCCGGTGCCCGATGACTTCGATGCTTTCTGGACCGAGTTAAAGAAGTTACTCGCCGCTGTGCCGCTCGAACCACAGCTCACTCGCGCGGATCAGCCGGGCATGAAGGACGACCTCGAATGCTTTGACGTGCAGGTCAAATGTCTCGGCGATGCGCCAGTTTCGGGCTACTTCGCTCGGCCGACGAATGCCAAGCCGAAGAGTCTGCCGGCGATTCTGTGGGTTCACGGCGCGGGCGTGCGCAGTTCCGCAGCCGGCAACGCCATTCAAGGAGCGAAGCACGGGATGCTGTCGCTGGACATCAACGCTCACGGAATTCCCAACGGCAAGCCGGCCGAGTTCTACACGGAACTCACGAACGGCCGGTTGAAGGACTATCGCGCCACCGGCCGTGAAAGCCGCGAGACCAGTTACTTCCGTGGCATGTTCCTGCGACTGGTTCGTGCGATCGACTTCCTAACAACGCAACCCGAATGGGACGGCAAGGTCGTCGCGGTGGTCGGTCACAGCCAAGGCGGAGGTCAAGCTCTTGTGGCGGGCGGCCTCGACCCACGAGTCACCATCATCGCGTCGGGTGTGCCGGCCATCTGCGATCACTCCGGCCGAGCAGCCGGTCGGATCAACGGCTGGCCGAAGCTCGTGCCGGACGGCTCCGACGGCAAACCCGATCCGCGCATCCTCGAAGCGTCGCGCTACGTCGATGCCGTGAACTTCGCGAGCCGCTACCAAGCCGAAGCGATCCTGAGCGTTGGCTTCATCGACGCGACTTGCCCACCGTCAAGCTGTTACGCAGCCTTCAATGCGCTGCGCGGTCCGAAAGAAATGCTCGACGAACCGCTGATGAACCACGCCGCCCCGCCACACATTCAGGAAGCGTTCCTCGCGCGCGTTCTGGATCACGTCAAACGTCATTCGGCAAAGCCTTAACGATGTTGCGCATTTTGTCTCGACGAGAATACAGCGAGTCTGCGGTTCAAGTTTCAGACTTGGCCTCAGTATTTGCTTTGGCAACGTCATGACGGTCGGGATAGATCGTTATTCGGAGTGCCCCGCCTACCGCCGCGATGCGACCAAGAAGTTCACTCGACATCGCTTGATTAAACGCCCACGGTTCATCACCGCAATCGTACCCGATGTTGAACTCGCGTCGCGTGCATCGCGACCAAACATCCCGTATTGGCGCGGCGAGCGATTCGATGGACTTGATCATGGCAGCGATATTTGGGTCCGGCTCATCAAAGCTCTCTTCGGTCTCGAATGTCGCGTACCAAAGGGCGTCGTCGCCACGGCCCACATGCAGTGGGAAGACGCCCAGCGCTTCAAGTGCGGATGCGAGTTTCGTGAGATCTTCGGCAGACGTGAGGTCCAGATCCGTGTTGAGGTAATCAATCTTCCCATCCATCAACGCCTCGCATTCTCGTCGAGCCGCTTTCCCAATTCAAAACACTCACACCTTCACCGGCAATTCATAACCTTTGCGGCGAGGGCGGTCGAGGAGTTGGTTGGCTTCGTCATCGCCGAGGAATTTTTCGGCAGCGGGATCCCAATTCAGATTGCGGCCGAGTTGTCGGCCGATGTTGCCGAGATGGAAAATCGTCGCGGTGCGGTGGCCGCACTCGACGTCGGCGACGGGGAGTTGGCCCGACTCGATGCTGTCGAACCAGTTGTTGATGTGGGCGACGGTGTACGACGGGCCGTCGGGGAGTTGCACGTTCTCGATCAGTTCCTTCGGATTGGAATGCACGCTGCCTCGGCGAATTTCGACTTTCCCTTTTTCGCCGATGAAGATCGCTCCGCTGATCGAGCCGGTGCTCAGTTCCATGCGAGTGCCGTTGGCGTACTCGAACGCGAGCGACGGGCGGCGGCAGAGTTGCCAGCCACGCTCGCGCGATTCGGGCTCGGCGTAGCGCGGCGGGTCGAGCGGCGGGCCATCGACCAGCACTTTCACCGGCCCGGTCGCGTCCATGCCGAGCGCCCATTGCACTTGATCGAACGCATGGCCGCCCCAGTTCCCCATGTTGCCGGTGCTGAAGTCGCGGCTCTCCATCCAGCCGGGCTTCCCTTCGCACTCGAACAGATTCGGGTGGTACGGCCGCAGCGGCGACGGCCCGCACCACATGTCCCAATCGAGTTCCGCGGGAATCGGTTCCGCCGGCAGATCGACGATCCACGGGCTGTTGAGATTCGGCCCGATGACCTGTTGGACGTGCCCGATGCCGCCGCCGCGAATGAATGCGCAGCCGTCGCGATTCGGGATCGTCGAACGCTGCTGACTGCCGACCTGCACGATGCGGCGATACTTGCGAGCCGCCTCGACCATGCGCCGGCCTTCGACCACGCACAGCGTCAGCGGTTTCTCGACATACACATGCTTGCCCGCCTGACACGCCGCAATCGCGATCAGCGCGTGCCAATGCTCCGGCGTCGCGATCATCACGGCATCCACGTCCTTGCGGTCGAGCACTCGCCGATAGTCCTGCACCACGTCTTTCTCGGTGATGTTGACCTTGCGAGCCGCCAGTTCCGCTCGCGTCCGATGCACGTCGCACGCCGCCACGATCTGAGTCCGCGGAGGCAACCCAGGGTCAATGTAGCTCTGCCCACGCCGCCCGCAGCCAATCAACGCGACGCCGACGCGATTATTGGCTCCCGGCCGATCGCCCTGAGCCAGTGCGCTGCGCGAGATGAAGCACGGGGCGACAGCAGTCATACCGGCGAGGCTGTGCTGCAAGAACGTGCGACGAGTTAATCCGAGTGACACTGGATGCTCCTCAATCAGAACCGTTAGGCCAAGGTATTAACCATGCTTTGAAAATCAGTTTGAATCTTGGTCTCGCTCGCCCCTCTTCCCGAAAGCTGACCCACCATGAATTCATAAAGCTTTCCCCAAGTTGCGGAGAGTTGATGCTCCGTTGCCCCCTTGTCCCGCCAAGTGAAGTGAAACCTGTCGCCGAGATTTCTGATGCGTAATTCGTCGAAACTCGGCGGCAATGGGAACTTCAGCCACATGCCAAAGTCATCGCCACGCTGCCAAGAAAATAAATTCAGGAAGTTCAGTCCTTGTTCCCCCGATTCGGGTGGTCCGTTTCGGTCGCGCCAAAGACCACCGGTTTGCCAAGCAGCATGAATGCGGATCACAGCGACAAATTCACCCGACTCCGAAGCCGCACGTCGGTCAGACTCCCCGACCCACGACGTCAGATCCAAGGACTTGCCGCTTTGGGTGTCGCGCATTCTCGCAAAAAGTAAATCGTCTTCGATCCAGTCAGACTGCATTTGTGATGCCCTAAAAACCAAAACGCGAAAGGACCAATCTCCTCGATTGATTCGTCGTCACCACACATCTCTCGGCTACTTCTCCACAAACCAAACATTGCGATAGCGGACTTCGCTGTTGTGGTCTTGCAGGTTGATCGGGCCAGGTTCGGGGCCTTCGGGCAGGGGCGAGGAGGTGGTGGCGTGCGGCAGTTCCACGTTGTCGTGGACGACGACTCCGTTGTGCCGCACGGTCATGCGACCGTTCTTCGTTTTCTGGCCGTTGGCGAATTGAGCGGCCGTGAAATCGACGTCGTAGGTTTGCCACGACAGCGGCGGGAAGGACATGTTGAGGTCCGGCTCCTTGATCGACGGGATGCCGCCGCACTCGTGGTTGTGCGGCTTCAGCCCGAACGAATCGAGCATCTGCACTTCATAGCGGCTTTGCAGATAACACCCGCTGTTGCCGCGGCTCGGCACGAGCGGGCCATACGGAATCTGAAACTCGATATGGAGCGTGCCGCTCTGATGCTTGAACTTGCTGGTCGCCCCTTGCATCAGGAGTTCGTCCTTCGTCACGCGGCCGTTCTCGAATTGGTCGGCGCTCTTGCCATCGAACAGTACGACCGCGCCCTTCGGCGGTTTTGCTCCGAGCGTGGAACTCTTGCGCACGATCCGCTTCAGTTCACCGATGACTTTCCCGTCCGTCGTGAGCACCATCGCACCGTCTTTGATCGTTGCGGTCTGTTCATCCGCCTTGAACGTGGTGACGCCAGCGGCGGTTTCTCCCTCACGCGGAGCCGATTCGTTTTTGTTCCAACCGTCACCGGCCAGTCCGCCGTTTCGCCACACCGCGTGAAACTTTCCCTTGCCGAGCGCGATTACTTGCACGCCGAGTTTCTGCTTGCTGTCCGTTCGAGTGACTTCGCCAACGTACTCACCCTGGACGAGAAAGTCGGGTTCATCGACCGCAGGCTCCTTTGACTCGGCGAAGCGAACGGACGAGCCCGTGAGGGCGATCAGCAGGGTCACACCAAATAAGCCGCGAGCAAACATGAGAAGTCCTCAACGGGATGAGAGGATGCACCCGATCCGCCTGAATTGGCGTGCCAGGTTATGGATTGGAGAGCGACTTCGCCGCTGGCAGCACTCCCATCCGCAGGCTCGTCGGATGTGCTGCGGATCGGAAGATTCGGTGAGTCGCCTTCTTGAAGTCTTCGGGCTTCGCGAAGTAGATGTTGTCGACGAACGTCTGCGGATTACGATCGACCAGCGGGAACCAGGTGCTTTGGATTTGCACCATCAGGCGATGTCCCTTCTGGAAGCGATGCAGCACGTCGAGCAGTTCAAACCGGACACGCGTCGGCTCGCCCGGTTTGAACGGTTCCGGCTTGGCGTAGTCGTTGCGGAATCGGCCGCGAATGACTTCGCTGCGGATCAGCATTTGGTAGCCGGCCAGCGGCGTGGCTTCGGGAGCATCCGGGCGCACGTCGATCAGCTTCACGACCCAGTCGGCGTCGGTGCCGGTGGTCGAGACCCACAGGTCGGCTTCGATCGGGCCGGCGACGACGGTGTCTTCGGTGAAGACGTCAGTCTGATACGTCAACACGTCGGGCCGGCGCGAAGCGAAGCGTTGGTCATCGACCATGTACTCGATGGTCATTTTCGGTGTGATGATCTCGCAGTACGGGACGGGCTTGTTTGGGTCGCTGACGAATTCATCGAAGCTCGCGTCGGTCGCGGCTTTGTCGGGCGGTGCGAACTGCAAGCTGCCTCCCTCACGCACGAAGAGCTGTTTGGTTTCCGTCTTCTTCGGCGGCCAATGGTCGAAGGTCCGCCAGGCGTTCGAGCCGGTCTCGAAGACAGTCGCTTCCGCCGGCGCGGGGAAGTCTTTGTCCTTGAGATACTTCTCGAAGAACGGCAGCTCGATGTGCTCACGATAGAATGCACTCGTCTTCGAGCCGAACGTCACGTTGCCGAGTTTGTCGCCATCGACGCTGGCCCAGCCGCCGTGATGCCACGGGCCGACGACCAGCACATTGTTGACCTTCGGGTTCTGCTTTTCGACCGAGTGATACGTCTTGAACGAGCCGTAGAGATCCTCGGCGTCGTACCAGCCGGTGACGGTCATCACCGCCGGGGCGACGTTTTTCAGATGCGGGATCAGAGCACGCTTCTGCCAGAACTCGTCGCGGTTCGGATGCAGCATCATGTCCTTCCAGAACGGGATCGTCCCCTTGAGATACAGCTTGTCGATGTTCTCGACCGAGCCGGCTTCCAGAAACATTTTGTAGCCATCGGGCGTCGGGTAGACGTAAGGCTTCGCCGGTTCCGTGGTCGGTTTCGGACGTTCGCGATCATTGCCGGTCAACCACTTAAACGCATGAGCCAGAAAGAACGACCCGTGGTGCAAAAAATCGTCGAAGTACCAATCGCCAACAGGAGCCTGCGGCGAGACCGCTTTCAGCGCCGGATGGGCGTCAATCATTCCGGCCGCCGCGTAAAAGCCGGGATACGAGATGCCCGCCATGCCGACTCGGCCGTTGTGCTGCGGGATGTTCTTCAACAGCCATTCGATCGTGTCGAACGTGTCCGAGCTTTCGTCGACGTCGGTTGGTTTCGATTTGTTTGGGATGTGCGGAGTGACTTGCGTGAACTCTCCCTCGGATGCGAATCGCCCGCGCACGTCCTGATTGACGAAGATGTATCCCGCCTTCACGAAGTGCTCGCTGGGGCCAACTCGCGCCGGATATTTGTCTTCGCCATACGGCCCGACGGCGTACGGCGTTCGCTTCATCATGATCGGGTACGTCTTGGTCGTGTCACGCGGCACGAAGACCGACGTGAACAGCTTCACGCCGTCGCGCATTGGAATCATGTGCTCGGACTTGAGGTAGTGCAGCCGAAGGTAGCTCTCAGGCTGCTGCAACTCTTGAGCGATGGCGCGCGGTGTGACTTCCGCAGCGAACATCCACAACGACAAAACCAACGCAGCGCGAACGAAGTCTCTCATGGATGATGTTCCTTCTTGAGTGTTCGATGATCCGCGACGAAGGCAGGATCGTCAGCCGATGTAGTCGATGCGGAAGCTCTTGTTGGTGATGAACAGAACCGTGACGTCGCCATCGGCGCTGGCACCGTGCTCCATCGCTTCCCCTTCGGGGAACCAGACGAAAGTACCGGGGCCAAACGAACCCTTGTGAGTCACCAGCGTCCCTTCGAGCACGTACATGCCGTGACCGCACGGGTGCGTGTGCAGCGGATTGATGATCCCGGCCGGATACCGCACCAACCGAATCTCGGCACCGGTCTCCGGATCGGTATGGAGATTTTTGCGGAACAACGCTCGTCCGATCTTCTCGTTGAACCGTTCTTCCCACGGCTGTTCCGCCGTGTTGATCGCGAAAAAAGTGTCGTGCGACATTGATTGATCCTCGTCACTTCGTTTCAGGGGAAGTTTTCGGGAGCGCCAAAGCGAGCGCGGTCGTGGACCAGCCGGCTGCGGCGATCGAGATGAATTGGTCCTTGCCGTGCGGGTAGCCGGACTCGAAGTACGTTTGGATCGGCTTGCTGCGAGTGGTCACATGCCATGAGCCGTCCTCTTGCTGAACCGAGATCAGATAGCTCAGCCCTTTTCGGTAAGCGGCGTCAGTGGTGGCCAGGCCTCCGGCTTGATGCAGCGCGACCAAGACGGAACCGGTGGCGTACGAGTCGCTCGGCATGTCTGGAAGCTGAGCCCATCCGCCATCGTCCCGTTGCGTCTGCGACAACTCCGTGGCCGCGCGGCGGACGTCGTCGTCCGGAGCACCGACCAGTTGCAGTGCTCGCAGGCGGAAGACGCGGTCTTCAGTGTCCTCGGACTGAGTCTTGAGCAACCACTTGCGGACCTGCTCGATCCGGCGGTCGATCCGTTCTTTTTGGTCCGAAGTGCCGAAGACTTTCAGCCCGCGCAGTGCCACAAAGCTGCTGGTGAACAAGCTCTGTTCAGTGGGTGGCCGGCGCGACTGCGGCCGCCAATGTTCGCTGTCGCTTTGCCATTGCAGAAAGTATTCGGCCACGGCGGCGGTGGTCTCGTCGGGCTTCCAGCCGCCGTTGTCGAGCGTCCACAGAGCGTAGCCGGCCGTGTCAGTCTGCCCTCCCTGGCCTTTGCCTTCGAGGTATTTCTGTTTGTTTTTGCCGAGGAAGTCGGCGGTGAATTTGAGCTGTGTCTGCAAGTGCTCAGCGTCGATCGCAAAGCCGCGCGACTGCGCCGTCACTAACGCCAGGATCGGCAGCCCTTGGTTGTGGCAGGTGAAGCACTGCTTGCGTTGTTCCATTGAGCCTTTGGCTCCCTTTTCCAAAAGCGGCAGCGACTTGGTGACCGCAGCTTTGATCGCCTCTGTGCTGGGATCATCTTCTGCTCGGACGATCGTGTTGATTGCCACCAACGTCAAAACAAACAGGCCGGCCATGCCGAACCAATCCCGCAAAAGTGTTTTCATCGAGCGGACTCCGATTTCATCGCCGACTTTGGTCCAGGTTTGGTTGAAGTCGACGCAGTGTAAACGTCACGGCTTTCTTCAACAGCCGACAGGCAGCGATTCCACTTGGCCAGAGAATATTCGGTTCGGGATTTTTCTCGCTTGACTGATCCGCCGCAAATTGTATTATTGAGTTAATACAAGATGGCGAGCTGAATCAGGCTCGTTCGCACCGAGACAATGCCGTGCAGATTCACATTTCTCCCAACGATGGCGTGGCGATCTATCAGCAGATCGTGAACCAGATCAAATATCTGGTGGCTTCCGGTCGGCTGTCGGCGGGCGAGGAATTGCCGCCGATCCGTGGGCTGGCCGAGCAACTGCTCATCAATCCGAACACGGTGGCGCGGGCGTATCGCGAACTGGAGATGGCCGGCATCGTCGAGAAGCGCCGCACGGCGGGAACCTACGTTTCCGATCAAGGCTCGCCGCTGGCTCGGCGCGAGCGGCTCAAAATTTTGACGGACCGCATCGACCAGTTGCTAGCCGAGGCGCAGCATCTGGCGATCCCCCAGGAGGACGTCGTCAAGCTCGTTCAGCAGCGCCACGCGGCCATGCAAATCACTCGCAACGAGGAATAATCATGCACGAACCATTTCCCTCTTCCGCGCCGCCGATCGTCGAAATTCATCGCGTCACGCGGCAGTTCGGCAACAAGACGGCTCTCGATGACATCTCGCTGACTGTGCCGCGCGGCGGTGTGTTCGGTTTGATTGGCGGCAACGGAGCCGGCAAGACGACGCTCATCAAACACGTCTTGGGAATGCTCAAGGCTCAATCGGGCAGCGTGCGAGTCTTCGGACTCGACCCGGTTGAGAATCCAGTCGGCACGTTGGGCCGCATCGGCTATCTGTCGGAAGAGCGTGACCTGCCCAACTGGATGCGCGTCGGCGAATTGATGCGGTACACGCAGGCGTTCTTCCCGAATTGGGACGAAAAATATGCCGAGGAACTGCGCGAAGCGTTCGATCTCGACGGCAACGCGCGGATCAAGAATTTGTCGCGCGGCCAGCGAGCGCGAGCGGGACTACTGGTCGCGCTGGCTCATCGTCCGGAACTGCTCGTCTTGGATGAACCGTCCTCGGGGCTTGATCCGGTAGTGCGACGAGACATCCTGGGAGCGATCATTCGCACGATTGCCGACGAAGGGCGAACGGTTTTGTTCTCATCGCATCTGCTGGACGAGGTCGAGCGAGTCGCCGACCGGGTCGCAATCATCCACCAAGGGCGAATCCTACTCACAGCTCCGATGGACGAAATCAAAGACACGCATCGGCGAGTGACACTGCGGTTTGGTCAGACGCTCGATCGCCCGCCGTCGCTGGTGGGGACGCTCTCGTTCGAGGGACAGGGAGCCGAGTGGACGTACATTTGCAGTGGCGAAAGCGGTCAATTGCGACGTGCGGCCGAAGCGATCGGAGCCACGGTCGTCGGTGACGACGCGCTGACGCTGGACGAGATCTTCGTGTCGCGGATTCTCAGCTAAACGGACCCTGGAGTGCTGCGGCTCGACGCAGCCCTCCATTCGATTGGAATGAAGACGTTGGAGCTCAAGAAAGAGGCGATTCATCCAGAGATGTTCGTGCCGATCGTTTCTGAACCTTGTGTATCGCGATTTCAAATGGATGGAGGGCTGCGTCAAGCCGCAGCACTCCAGGAGTAATCATCATGCGATCCATTCCGGTGACGATGACTTGGGAGATGCTGACTCGCGGACGCTGGAGTCTGCTGGCCTTCGCGCTGGCGGCGAATGCGTTGCCAGTGCTGCTCCTCACCGCGCTGCGCCACGAAGCGGGGTTCGATCCCGACGATCCCAGCATGTTGGTGATGCAGGTCACGATGATCCAAATTCAAATGTTTATTTTCGGATGCGCGGCGTTTGACGCGCAGGGTCGGCCATCGCGGTTGTACGCGATGCCGATTCCGACATCGTCGCTCGTGGCTTGGCAGATGTTGCCGTCGATGGTGCTGGTCGGGTTGGAGGCCCTGGCGAGCACCGCGTGCTTGAATGCGGCGTTCGATCTGAACTGGCCGCTGTGGGGGCCGGCGCTGTTCGCGGCTGTCGGAGTGGCGGCCATCCAG
This sequence comes from Candidatus Kuenenia stuttgartensis, assembly GCA_945904015.1. GTDB lineage: Bacteria > Planctomycetota > Planctomycetia > Planctomycetales > Planctomycetaceae > SXKJ01. The sequence goes on from CAMDPK010000016.1 coordinate 24,744, forward strand.
GCGGTGATGTGGTCGATGGAGAAATCGGCGTGGCTGCCCGTGTCCGTGGGGATTGTCGCAGCGATGCTTGGACTCTGGTTCAAATCTCGGATTGGGCCAATGTTCTCAATGCCGACGCATTCGTGGGTCGAACTCACACCGGGAGAGGTCTTCACGTTGCTGACGTTCGCGGGACTCTCGTACTACGCGGCCGTCGTGGGAGTTGCTCGGCGTCGCTGCGGCGAGCCGTTGCCGTCACTGGGGATTATCACTTGGATCGAACGGGTCTGTGATCCGCCGCCGGACGTCGGTGCTCCGTTCACGACTCCCGAGCAGGCGTACTTCTGGTTCGAGTGGCGGAAAAAGGGTTGGGTCATGCCATTCACGGTCGTGTTTGGAATGGTGGTCGGGCTGGGGATCTGGGTTCTTTTCATCCGCGAGTTGAAGGACTTGTTCGAGGGCTTCGTCGCCGGTGGTGCGATGTTGACGCTGATGGGGTTCATGGGTTTCGTCTTGGGAATCGTCGGTCCCAATGATCAGACTTTCGAGATGGGGCACTTCCTCGCGACACGTCCGCTGACGAACACCGAGATGTCACGCACGCTGCTGAAAGTCTTGGGCAAGAGCGTGCTCATCGCGTGGACCATCTGGGCCGTGCCGTTTGTGATTCTCACGGCCATTCTTTTCGCGAAGGGTGCCATCCCGTCCGTTGAGCTTCTGAACGATTGGGGCTGGTGGTATTTCCCGATGACGTTGCTGGGATGTTGGACGCTCACATCCGTCCTGGCTTCGATATCGATGACGGGGCGATCCAAGCTGCTGGCTCAATTGATCTGCGGTGTGCTCGCAGCCTTCTTCGGATTGGGGCTGTTCTGCAACTACGCACTGCCTGTTGAGTCGCGGCCGACCTTCAATCGTGGAGTTGGCATCGTCGTTGGAGTGGTGATTGCGCTGGGAACGGTCTGGGCGTTTGTGTCGGCGCGGCGTCAAGCACTGATCGGATCGCCGACAGTCGCGAGCGCGTTCAGCGTGTGGGCGGTACTCGGTGGATTGATTGTGCACGATTGGGTGCAGCATCCCGCTCGGCCGCTGATGCCGGGCGTGTTGGTCGCCTGCCTGGCGACGCTGGTCGTGGCACCGCTGGCGACGGCACCACTCGCGCTGGCGTGGAATCGCAATCGGTAACGCGACGAATCCTGCGGAGTTCTTCTGAACGGACGCGGAAGGTTCTTCGAGGCGATTTAGGAGAATGCGCGGCGCAGCAAGTCCAAGCTCTTCGGGATCGCAGTGGCCGGTGCTTCTTTGCCTTCCATCTCCAGCGAAATGTAGCCGCGATAATTGGCTCGGCGGAGGATGTCGGCGACACGGGCGTAGTCGATGTCGAGCGCGTACCACTCGCCGCCGCCGAAGTACGTTTTGGCTTGCACGAGCACTGCGTGCGGCGCGAGCCTCTCCATTTGCTCGTACATGTTTTCGAGGAAGTTGCCGGTGTCGAGCGTTGCCTTGAGCCACGGCGACTTGAGCGTGTTGAGCACTCGAAGCACGCCGGTCGCTTCGCGGCCGAGGCCCCAATGGTTTTCGAGACCCATGACGACGCCGCACGCTTCCGCTTTGGGCAGTAACTTCTCGAAGCTGGCGTTGACCCAATCAAAACCTTGGTCGTCGGTGAATCCGGGAAGACGCGGCTCGATCCCTTTGTTGGCCATCAGTTCGTCGAAGTTCTTGCTGGTCCCCCAGCGGCCGGTGTTGACGCGGATCGTCGGAATGCCGAGTTCGTAGGCCATCTCCAGACAGCGTTCGGTGTGCTCGATGTTTTTCTGCCGCTTGTCATCATCCGGCGTCACGAAACCTTGGTGCGTCGAAAAGCCCATCAGGTCCAAGCCGAGCGAGAAGGCTCGCTGCTTGATTCGCCGCAGCAATGACTTGTCGACTGATCCGGCGCCGGCCTTTGCGGCCTCTTCCATGTGGACGTGCAGAATCTCGACGCCGTCGAAGCCCATGTCGGCGGCTTGTTCGAGACACTTCTCGATCGGCACCGGGTCGCCGTGAAAATGCCAGAAGGAATACGTTGAGACGCCGATCCGATTCCGAACTCGCGACGGCGGCGGCTCCGCGCTCGTCGAAGTCGCCAGCACGCTCAGTCCCGCTGTCGCGGCCAAAGTTGTCAAAAGTTCGCGACGAGTCTGTGTCATGAGTTCGCCCCTTCATGAAATTGGAAGGCCGCCAATCTAACCGCTTTCGCGTGGCAAAACAGAGTCATCCGAAAGTGGCACTTCCCCACGTCGATCGCTGTTTGCCTGCGGAGTGGAATCTGTTATTCCGCAGCCCCCGCAAATCGAGGTCAATGGCACCGGGGTGTTTCCAGGGAAAGCTGCGATGAGCCGTTCAATCGAGTTCCAATCGTCATCGCGATTCGTCGCCGAGGAAGTGGCGAATCAATGGACTCACGGCATCGGCTTCGCTGTCAGCGTGCCGGCCGGTTGGTGGCTTGTCCGTTCCGCGATCGACAAGCATAACGATTCGTTGACTCTGGGCTGTGCGGTCTACGCGGTGACGTTGTCTCTGCTGTACGCCGCCTCGACATTGTCGCACAGCGTGCATCGCGGAATCTGGCGGCATCGGTTTCGGACGCTCGATCAGATCTGCATCTTCCTGCTGATCGCGGGGAATTTCACTCCGTTCGCAATGACGTTTCTCACGGAAGGCTGGCGCGGGGCGGTGTTGCCGGCGATGTGGGTGTTCGCCGTGACGGGGATCGTGGCAAAGCTGTTCGTCACGAAGCTGCACGCGGTGGCACCATCGTTTTATCTGCTGATGGGCTGGGTGCCGATTCTGCTGCTGCCAGAATTCTTTCGGCATCTGGGAAACGACGGAGTTGCCTGGATCGTGGCCGGGGGAGTCGCATACTCGGCCGGCATCTGGTTCCTCGTCAATGACGAACGACGCTTTCATCACGCCGTTTGGCATCTCTTCACGATACTCGGCAGCGCGTGCCATTACGTGCTGGCTCTAAATTACATCGTGCCGCGCGGCTGAGCTGTTCGTAGCCCGACCCCTTTTGGGTCGGGTGATTCTCGAATTCGGCGAATCCATCAGGCTACGGAATTTAGGGAACGGAGCCGTGTTCCGGACGCGGTCACCAGCGGCCGCGAGTGCTTGCCTGCAACGTCTGAAAATTCTGGAAGCCGAGCAGGGCGAACATGATGATCTGGAAGCGATTCCCGTCACCGTGCTGAGCGAACTCGAACGCGCGCCAACTGACAATTCCGGCGCAGACCAAGATCGAGAGTTTGAGCGCCAGTTCCCACGAGTCGAATGCTCGGAATCTCCCGATGACGAGGTGCGCAATGCGACCTCCGTCCAGCGGCCAGACCGGAATCAGATTCAGCAGGCTCCACGACCAATTGGCCCAGAGGAGCACCTCGAGCAGGGTCAGCACATAGTCGTGAGCGGTCACGATCTGCATCGGAAACTGACGCACCAGAAGCGTCAACACACCCCACAACAGAAACCCCGCCGCCGGCCCGGCCGCAGCGATGATGATGTTGCCCATCCGCGATGGGTTCACGTTGCAGGTCGCATAGCCGCCGAAGAATTGCAGCACGATCTCGGAGCGGCCGCCGTAATGACGGGTCGCGAAGGCATGTCCCAGTTCGTGAATCAGAATCGAAATGAAGACGGCGAGGACTCCGACCAGCTTGAGATCGAGCCGATCCGACACATTCCAAATCACGATGGCTGACGTCAGCCAAAACATCGGATGCACGCGGATGGGAAATCCAAAACAGCGGAAACGCAGGTCGTAATCGGTCGGTGCGATTTGCTGGCCAAGCATGGTGGAATCCGAGGTCTGAGTCGAAGAACTGCGAGACTGTAGTCATCTCGCGGAGAACGGCAAAGCCGCGCGACGGACGTCGATTGTCGCGGCGAATGGGCACCTCTAAACTCGCTGCTCGTTTGAGTTGGTCCGGCTCCTGACAGGCTGGATGTTTCGTTCCTCGCAATCACAAGCAACGCATCATGGCTCGCATCAACGACAATTATTTGAAGCTCAAAGCGGGATACCTCTTCCCGGAAATCGGTCGCCGCGTGGCGAAGTTCGCTGCGGAAAATCCCTCGGTCAACATCATTCGGCTGGGGATCGGTGATGTCACCGAACCTCTGATCCCGGCGGTTGTCGAGGCGTTTCATCGGGCCGTCGACGAGATGGCTCGGCGCGACACGTTCAAAGGCTACGGGCCGGAGCAGGGCTATGAGTTCCTGCGAACCGCAATCGCTCAGAACGACTATCAGGCTCGCGGAGCGGACGTGTCGGCGGACGAGATCTTCGTCTCGGACGGCTCGAAGTGCGACACGGGGAACATCCTCGACATCTTCGGCGACGACAACGTCATCGCCGTGACCGATCCGGTCTATCCGGTCTACGTCGACACGAACGTGATGGCGGGACACACCGGCCCGGCCGATGACGCCGGACGCTACGGCGGACTGGTCTACATCCCGATGACCGCCGCGAACGGATTCACTCCCGCGCTGCCAGATCGCAAGGTCGATCTGATTTATCTCTGCTTCCCGAACAACCCGACGGGAACGGTCATCAGCAAAGAGGCGCTGACCAAGTGGGTCGAGTACGCAAAGGCCAACGACGCCATCATCCTCTACGACGCGGCCTACGAGTCGTACATCACCGATCCGACGGTGCCGCACTCGATCTTCGAGATTCCCGGCGCGAAGGAAGTCGCGTTGGAATTCCGCAGCTTCAGCAAGACGGCTGGTTTTACAGGGACGCGCTGTGCGTTCACGGTCGTGCCGAAGGCGCTGAAAGGGAAGACGTCTTCCGGCCAGAGCGTGGACATTCACCCGCTGTGGAATCGCCGGCAGAGCACGAAGTTCAACGGCGTGTCGTACCCGATCCAAAAGGCCGCCGCCGCGATTTATTCGCCTGAAGGCAAGCAGCAGATTCGCGACATGATCGCGTTCTACCTGACGAACGCGCGGTTGATCCGCGAGGGCTTGCAGCGAGCGAACATCGAAGTCCACGGCGGAGTGAATGCACCGTATGTGTGGCTGAAAACTCCGCGCAATCTGTCGAGCTGGGACTTCTTCGATTTGTTGCTGTCGAAGGCGCACCTCGTCGGGACACCGGGCAGCGGCTTCGGAGCGGCCGGCGAGGGCTACTTCCGATTGTCGGCCTTCAACAGCCGGGAGAAAATCGAAGAAGCCGTCGCGCGATTCCAAAAAGTGGTAGGGTGATCGCTCAGGCTCACTCGCCGGACGAGGTGCCGTATGTGGTTCTACTACGTCTTCGGAGGCTACATCGGCGGGCTGTTGGCAGCCCTGGTGCTGAGCGTTCTCGTTCTGTTGGTCGTCTGCTGGTGTTGCGGAGTGAGTCTTGATTCGCTGCTCGATTGGGGAGAACAGTCTGCGACTCTGACCTGTTTCCACTGCGGTCAGCAAACGTCCTCCAGTGGCAAGACGTGTGAGCACTGCGGCGGTGAGCTGCAATGAAGAATGGTCATCAATGATGGGAATCAGTTTCATCGGGTTGATCCTCGTTGCCGTGGTTGGCTTGGCATTGATCTTCGGATTGGTCAAGGGATTGTCGGCAATGCTCGGCCTGTTCAAATCGGTACAAGGCGGGCACGCGACACTCGCCTGTCCGCACTGTGGCCAGCAGACGTCTCACGCCAACGGACGGTGCGATGCCTGCGGTGTTGAGTTGTGATTTTTGTAGGATGGGCACTCTTGCCCGTCCGGTTTTCTCTGCGACGGGCAAGAGTGCCCATCCTACAAACGCGAACGTGCCTCATGCCCAGCTTGACCGTCGAAAACTATCTCAAAGCCATTTGGCAGATTGGTGCCACTACGGGGTCGTCGTCGGTCTCGACGGGGAAGCTCGCGCAGAGCCTGAAGGTCTCGCCCGGCACTGTCACCAGCATGCAGAAAGCATTGGCCGAGGCGGGACTGGCTTCGTATCGGCCGTATGAAGGGGTCAGTCTGACTGAGGCCGGTCGCACGCTTGCCCTGCGAATGTTGCGGCGGCATCGGTTGATCGAGTTGTTTCTCGTGCAGACGCTGGGTCTGACGTGGGATCAAGTCCACGAAGAGGCCGAGAACATGGAGCACGCCGTCAGTGATTTTCTGATCGACCGCATCGATGATTTCCTCGGCAACCCGGTGTGCGATCCGCACGGCGATCCGATCCCGACGGCGAACGGCGATCTGCGGACCAGTGGCGAGGAAAGCCGGCCGCTCAACAGTGTTCCTGTTGGCTCCAAGGTGCGATTGGTGCGGGTGCTCAATCAAGACGCCGACTTTCTGCGATACCTCACCGAATCGGATTTGTCGATCGGCGCGACCGCTCTTGTGGAGCAGGTGAACGAGGCCGCCGGACTCGTGTCGCTGCGCCGCGGAGACCGGTCGGTCGCGATGGGTCGCGCGGCCGCAGAGCAGTTGCTCGTGGTCCTGCAATGACGAGGGACTGCGAGCATTGCGATTGATTTGCTCGCCGGTATGCTGTCCCGCCAGTTCGACCGCGTCAGCCAAGCGGAACTGAACCATTCGCGTCCGACCGCGAACTCGTGACTTGGTTGTGTTTCAGGATGTCCCCCGAATGTCTGCCGACCCCTCGCTCGCCCCCGCCGATCCCGCTGTGACTGTTGACTCGATTGCGGAGACCAATCCGCCCGCTGAAGAGTCTTCGCGCCGAGTCACGCTCAGCCCGACCGGCGCTGATGAATTCCAAGCGGTCGGCTCAATTGCTCCTGGCAAGTTGGAGGGGAATCGCGAGCGGGTACGAGATATCGATGCTGAAGCCGAACGCGAAGCGCGGCCGATGCGCGATCTCCCGATTCCGCGCCAACAAGCCTCTGTTGAAGTTCCGCTCGAACAGGATCTCGACGCCGCGATGGAAGCGGAGATCAACGCCGCGATGGGCGGCGGTGCAACCTCCACCGAAGGAGTGCTCGGAACGGTCACGGCGGCGGTTGCCGAAGCTCCGGCCGAAGACTCGCTGCATCAAGGCAAACGTCTGAAGGGCAAGGTCGCGTTGCTGCACGGCGAGGACATGTTTCTGGACCTGGGCTTCCGCTCGCAGGGCATCCTGCCGCTCAAGCAATACGAGGGGAAAGAAGTTCCGGCGGTCGGCACCGAGATCGACGTCATCGTTCACAAGGTCAGCCCGGAAGAGGGACTGATTCACGTTAGCCTGCCGAGCGGCCGCCAAAAGGTCTCTGGCAATTGGGATGCCGTGCAAGCGGGACTCGTCGTCGATTGCATGGTCACGAAATCGAACAAGGGTGGCCTGGAAGTCACCGTCGGTTCGCTGCGAGGATTCCTCCCGTCAGGACAAGTCGACCTGCGGTTCATCGAGAATCTTGATTCCTTCATCGGCCAAAAGCTGACGGTCAAAATCATCGAGGCGAACAAGGCGAAGCGGAACCTGATCGTCAGCCGCCGAGCATTGCTGCTCGAAGAGCGCGCTCTGGCTGAAGAGCAAATTCTCAAAACGCTGGAGGTTGGCCAAACGCTCGATGGCACCGTGAAGTCGGTGAAGGATTACGGCGCGTTCGTGGACTTGGGCGGCATCGACGGCTTTGTTCACATCGGACAGATGAGCTGGCAACACATCAAGCATCCCAGCGAAGTGCTCGCTGAAGGTCAGGCGGTGAAGGTCAAGGTCGTCACGATCAGTGACGACAAAAAGAAGATCGGCCTGAGCATCAAACAGACGAGTCACAGCCCGTGGGACTTGGCCGCCTCGAAATACTTCCAAGGCCAAACGGTCAGCGGCAAGGTCACCCGAACGACAGACTTCGGTGCGTTCGTGGAACTCGAACCGGGCGTCGAGGGCATGGTCCACATCAGCGAGCTGGACTACAAACGAGTCATCCGCGTCACCGACGTGGTCTCCGCCGGCCAAACGATCGAGGTCCAAGTTCAGAGCGTCGATCCCGTCAAACACCGCATCAGCCTGTCGCTCAAAGCCCTCAGAGCTAAGCCCGAACCGGCTGCGCCTCCGCCAGAAGAAGCGTCAGCCGAACCCGCCGCGCCGCCGCCGAAACGCAAGACGCCGCTCAAAGGTGGCCGCGAAAGAGAAGAGCCACGCGGCGGCGGAATGTTCGGAAATCCGTCGGACTTCAAGTAGTCCAGAATCCGCGATCGTTTGTCCGTCGATTTGCTTGCCAATTGATGCCCCTTCGCCCAAGGCTTCGCGATGTTGCCCGAATTGAATGGTCGGGGTGTCCTGCCGGTGGGCCTTCATCCTTGTTCCGAGGCCGAACTCACCGAGCGATTCGGTCGGGGATCACCGGAACGCGAAGTTGAAATCAACGAACTGCGGCAATTCATTGACTGGTGTCGCCGAACCGGAGTCCGTCGGCTGTTGATTGACGGCAGTATTGTCACGGCGAAAGTGGACCCAATTGACGTAGACGTCCTGATCCTGCCGAAGAGAGGTGTGACCGTCGCGGAGCTGCCGCCAAAATCGGAAGACCTCGTCTGGCCCTTCTTGCAGGTACAGGTCGCTGTGGATGAAAATGACTTCGACGTGTGGGCGCGAGTGGACTTCGCCATCGACCACAGAGGTGTCCCGAAAGGGGCGGTGGAGATCAAGCTATGATTGAGCACCTCACTCTCGAAGGTTACGAAGCCACGAAAACCAAATTGGCACTGATGGAACAACGGCTGGCTGATCTTGAGCCTCGTACCGATGTGTCTCCCGATCACAAAGACGCGACGCGGCAGTCGTACCTGAGAATGATCGGCCGGTATCGTGCCGAGATGAACTTGTACGAAGCGACTCAAAAAATGGCTTCGGCCACCTAAATTCCGTTTCAGGAAGCAACGGAGTCTTCACGGAGTCATCAGATGCGCGGCTGGCGGTTGTTCGTCTTGTTCGCGATTTTCGAAGTCGCGCCGCAATTGTTCGCGCAGTCGTCGGACAAGTTTCGCGACGCTCGGCATCGCATGGTCAAGGAGTGCATCGAGCGGGAAGGGGTCAAAGACCCGCGCGTGCTCGACGCGATGCGGACGGTGCCGCGGCACGAGTTCGTGAAGCCCGCCCAGTTAAAGGACGCTTATCACGACACAGCGTTGCCGATTGGCAATCAGCAGACGATCTCGCCGCCGTTCGTCGTCGCGTACATGACCGAGACGATCGAGCCGAAAGCCACCGATCGCGTGCTCGAGATCGGCACCGGCAGCGGCTACCAAGCGGCGGTGCTCAGCGGATTGGTCAAAGAGGTCTACACGATTGAGATCGTTGAGCCACTCGGCAAGGAAGCCGCTCGCAAGCTCAAGAAGCTCGAATACGACAACGTATTCTGCAAAGTTGGCGACGGATATCTCGGCTGGCCGGAGCACGCGCCGTTCGACAAGATCATCGTCACCTGCTCGCCAGAAAACGTTCCGGTGCCGCTGGTCGAGCAACTCAAAGACGGTGGCAAGCTGCTCATCCCGCTCGGCGAACGTTACCAGCAGGCGTTTCATCTCTTCGAAAAGAAGGACGGCAAGCTCGAACAGAAGAAGTTGATCCCGACGCTGTTCGTGCCGATGACCGGCAAGTCGGAAGACCTGCGGGAGGCTCAGCCCGATCCGTTGCATCCGCGATTGCTCAACGCCAGCTTTGAGATCGACGAGAACAAAGACGGCTTGCCCGACAGTTGGCATTATCAGCGGCTGACGGAATTGATGACCGACAAACCACCCGACGGCAAAGCCTTCTTGCGGATGGAAAGCGACGATCCCGGCCGGCTGGCTCAAGCACTGCAAGGCATGGCGATCGACGGTCGCAAGATCGGTTCGGTCGCGATCGCGTTGCAGGTGAGCGTCGAGAAGATCCGCCCCGGCAGCGAGTCGTTTCAAAAGCCGATGCTGGTGATTCATTTCTACGACCAGAATCGCAAAGAAATCGAATCGCAAGTGATCGGCCCGTGGCTGCGCGACACCGACTGGGACATCGTCGGTGGGACGATCCCCGTTCCGAAAGAAGCCCGCGAAGCGATCATCCGCATCGGCCTCAATGGAGCGACCGGCCGGTTGGACATCGACGACATCAAATTCCGGCCGAAGCCGAGATGATTTTGAGATTTGAAATCTGAAATCTGAGATTTGAAAGCAATGACCAATGACCAATTCCTCTTCGACGTCTCCGACCGAGTGCAGATCGAAGTCACCGGCCGAGACCGCGTGAAGTTTCTGCACAGCTTCTGCACGAACGACATCAAGAAACTGCAACCGGGGCAGGGGTGCGAGGCGTTCGTGACGAACGTCAACGGCAAAGTCCTCGGCCACATCTTTGTCTTCGCCGAACGAGACTCGCTGTGGCTCGAATCTGTCGCCGGTTCCGCAGCGACGCTGCTGCCGCACCTCGACAAGTACCTCATCACTGAGGACGTCCGCTTCGCGGATCGTTCGGCCGAGTTCGCAGAGTTGCTGCTTGTCGGTGCGAGCGCGACCGAGTTGCTCGAACAGTTCGGCATGTCAGTCAGCTCGCTGCCGCGATACGGACATCTTTCGCACGGGAGAGATTCTTTGTCCGTGAGGTCCGTTCGCCGAGTCGATTGGTTCGACTCGCCGACCTGGCTGCTGTCGATGCCAGTTGCTCAGCGCGACGAGGTCCAACGGTCGCTGACGCAAGCCGGAGCACGACAGGCAGGCGATGACGAATTCCATGCGATGCGAATTGCCGCCGGGTTTCCGATCTACGGCATCGACATCACCGAGGAGAACCTCGCACAGGAAGTCGCGCGAACCGAGCTGGCGATCTCGTTCACGAAAGGCTGCTATCTCGGCCAGGAGCCGATCGCCCGCATCGACGCGATGGGACACGTCAACCGGCAATTGTGTCGCCTCGAACTTTCGTCGGGGCCGCTGCCATCCGCTGGCGCGACGATCCTCGACAAGCCGGCCCCGGACGGAAAACCGGTCGGCACGATCACGTCGTCCGCGTCGAAGCGAATTGGAGCTGATGACAAACCGCTTGCGCTGGCGTACCTACGCAGTGGCTTCGCGAAGGTTGGCAGCCAAGTGATTGTGGACGGACGCGAAGCGAAGGTGTTTTGATTTGTAGGATGGCCGCCCCCGGCCGTCTTGCGCCTTCGTTCACAAGCACGGACGGCCGGGGGCGGCCATCCTACATTCGCCGAACGCTCGCGAGGCTGGTTCACTTGCGATAGCTTGCCCCCTCGCGCTTCGACGTGATGCGCGCCGCTCGAATCCCGCCTTGAGGAGTCTCCAGCCATGACCCACTCGCCGAACCCGTTGACTTCGTCGTTCGATCGTCGTGACTTCTTGCAGGTGAGCGCCGCACTCGGAGCCGGCTTGTGGGCGTCGGGTGTGACGAAGGTTTCCGCCGATGATGCGGAGACTCGCAAGCTCAACGTCGGCGTGATGGGCTTGAGCCGCGGGTTGGGGCACGTCAGTGCGTTGATGGAGATGGGGACCAACAAGAACGTCGAGATCGCGTATCTCTGCGAGGTCGATGCCAACCGGCTCGAACGCGGGCAGAAGATCGTCACCGACAAGATCGGCCGGACTCCACAAGGGGTGACCGACTTCCGCAAGATGCTGGAAGATCCGACGCTCGATGCAGTCTTCATCGCGACCTGCAATCACTGGCACGCGCCGGCCGCGATTCTGGCGTGCTCGGCGGGCAAGCACGTTTACGTCGAGAAGCCCGGCAGTCACAACGCGGCTGAGGGGGAGATGATCGTGGCGGCGGCTCGCAAGAATAAGCGGGTCGTACAGATGGGCAATCAACGCCGCAGTTGGCCGGTCGTGCAGGAAGCGATCGAGAAGCTCAAGGCCGGAGCGATCGGCAAAGTGATGATGGCTCGCTGCGTTTACAACGGCCTGCGCGGCCCGATCGGCAAGGGAGTCGCGCAGGCTCCGCCGCCGCATCTGGATTACGAGCTGTGGCAAGGGCCGGCTCCCGACCGGCCGTACAAGTCCAACTTGATTCCGTACAACTGGCACTGGCATTGGCATTGGGGCGGTGGCGAGATGGCCAACAATGGTATTCACGGCCTGGATGTCGCGCGTTGGGGCTTGGGTGTCGATTGCCCATCGACGGTTTCGTTCGTCGGCGGGCGATACGCTCACGATGACGATCAAGAGACGCCCGATACTGGTGTCGCGATGTTCGACTTCGGCGACAAGGCGATCTCGTGGGATGTCAGCAGTTGTCATCCGCGAAAGGGTGAGAACCTGCCGTTCGTCACGTTCTACGGCAGCGAGGGAACCCTGCAATTGGAACCGGGAATGCGAATCCTCGACTTGCAAGGCAAAGAGGTCGAGAACAAGAAGAACGAAGTCGGCAACGGCGACGTAATTCACATGGGTAATTTCCTGGACGCGATCCGCACCGGCAAGACGCCGAACTCGGAGATCGCGATCGGTCAGGCAAGCACGCTGCTGTGTCATCTCGCCAACATCGCGTACCGCACCGGCCACACGCTGCATCTCGACCCGCAGACGAAGAAGATCAAGGACGACGCGGAGGCGATGAAGCTCTGGGGCCGCGAGTACCGCAAAGGCTGGGAGCCGAAAGTGTAGCGCGGCGAAGCCGCAACGCAGTGCAAAGTGAAGAGTGCAAACTGCAAAGTGAAGACTGCGGACGACGCGAAAGCAGTCTGTTCGACACTTTGCACTTTGCACTCTTCACTCGGCACTTTGCACTGAATCGGTCGGCACAAAATTTGGGTTGAAAACTACACCTTCGGCTTCATCGCCAGCAGACGCAACTGCTTGTCGTGATGCGCGGTCGCCAGTTGAATTCCATCCGGATGCAGCGCGAGATCGCGTACCGCGTTGCCGATGTTGAGCGTGTGGAATTCGTTCTTCTCGCCCGGCTTCCAGAAGAAGAGGTGTCCGCCTCCTCCACCGCCGACTGCGCCGATCAGGAAGTTCTCCGGATGCAGAACCGCGCCGAAGGCTTTACCGTTCAGGCCCGACTTGGCGAGATGTGCGATTGTCTCTTTGCCGGTCTCCCAATCGACCATGCAGAACGCGGGATTGCCGACGCCGGCGAACGCATTCGAGACGTTCGTGATGCCGCCGGCGACGAACTGCTTGCCGTCCTTCGCGAACTGCAACGAGTATGGCCCGCCGTAGTCGGCCATGAAGCCGGGGTCGTATTTGTGAAGCGTCGGCACTTTGAACGACCGCGATGCCTTGCCGGTCTCGACCTCCCAGTCGATGAAGTTGGCGATCAGGTCGCCGGAGATCAGATTCTTTCCGCCCGGATGAAACGCGACGTTGTAAACGTGCCGCTCGTGGCCAGTCAGCTCGCGAACGAGGCTGCCGTCTTCGACCTTCCAGAGCTTGACCTTCAAGTCGTTGCCGCAGGACGCGATGAATTGGCCGTCGGGGCTGATGTCGATCGCTCGAATCCAGCCGGCGTGAGCTTCGACGGTGCGGATCGGAGCCGGCTTCTCGGCGGCCGTCGGCCACCAGACGAGCCGGCCGTCGTGTCCGCCGGTCAGCACCGTCTCGCCTTTGTTCGCGAACGCAATCGCTCGCACCCACGAATCGTGAGCACCTTCGAAATCGGTCTTCGCTCCGCTGGCCAAGTCCCAGCGCACGACTTTCGAGTGCTGCAAGCCGACGAACACGAATCGGCCGCTCGGATCGAACCGGCACGAGACCAGCGAGGCTTCGTTAGCGAATGACTTCACGACATGCGTTTGAACGGGATCGGCGGGCATGTTTGGTCTCCGGCGGGAAGGTTGGCGGGCGTTCGTGGCACACGATAAGCTCGCGCGGTCGAGTTGGGGAGGAGCAACGTCGTGATCGTGGGGCTGGGAACAGACATCGTTGAAGTCGAGCGGATCGGCAAGATGATCGAGCGACATGGGGACTCGTTCGTGAACCGCATCTTCACGCCCGGCGAGGTCGCGTATTGCAGGCAACGCAAGTTCTCCGCCGAACCGTTCGCTGGCCGCTGGGCCGCCAAAGAAGCCGTGATGAAAGCGATCGGCACCGGCTTTATCCAAGGGACGCACTTCCAAGAGATCGAAGTCGTCACCGAGGAATCTGGCCGCCCGCGCGTCGTGCTGCACGGCTCAACCGCCGACCTCGCGAAAGAACTCGGCATCGGCGAGATTCTCGTCACGATGTCCCACTGCCGTGAATACGCCACCGCAACCGCGATCGGCCTGCGATCAACCTGACCGGCCGAAAGCCGATGGCTGATCGCCGACTGCCGCAATACCGTTTTTGAAGCTCAAAGGATCATCCCATGCGTCATTGGTTCAAACTGACTGCACTGATTTGCGTGGCGTTCTCGGCGACGACACTGCCGGCCGCTGAATTCGATTCCGCAAAGCTCGGCAAGATTCGCGAGCGGATGCAGGCGTTCGTCGATCAAAAGGTGATCGCCGGCGCGGTGACGGCAGTCGGCTCGAAAGACGGCCTCGCGTCGCTGGCAGCGGTCGGTCTGCACAAGATCGAGACCAAACAGCCGATGCCGAAAGACGCGCTGTTCCGTATCGCGTCGATGACCAAGCCAATCACCGCCATCGGCATCATGATCCTGCAAGAAGAAGGAAAACTCTCGGTCGATGATCCGGTCGAGAAGCATCTGCCGGAGTTTCGCGGCCAGCGGATCGTTGCCTCGCGCGAGGGAGACAGCGTCACGCTCAAGAAGCCTTCGCGAGTCATCACGCTACGCGACTTGCTCACGCACACGTCTGGGCTGCCAGGCGGATTTCCGGCGGGACTCGCGGACTTGTATCAGACTCGCCAGCGCACACTGGCGGAGGCGGTGCTGGTCAGTTCGCAGCAGCCGCTCGATTTCGAGCCGGGCAGCAAGTGGTCGTACTGCAATGCCGGCATCGACACGCTCGGCCGAGTCATCGAATTGACCTCCGCCCAGTCATTCGAGGAGTTCCTCGCCGCGCGAATCTTTCGTCCGCTGGGAATGAACGACACCGCCTGCTTTCCGACCGAGCAACAGACTTCGCGCATCGCTGGCTTGTACGACTCGAAGAATGGCGAACTCGTTGTCGCTAATCGGCCGATCGTCGGCCCGGCCACCGGAGCCAAACATCCGATCCCGGCCGGTGGGCTGTACTCGACGGCGGCCGATCTGGCGAAGCTGTATCAGGCGATGCTCAATGCCGGCCGGCTCGGTGCGACAAAAATCATTTCGCCCGAAAGTGTGCTGACGATGACCAAAGTGCAGACCGGAGATTTGCAATGCGGGTTCGTTCCCGGAATGGGATTCGGTTACGGTTGGGCGGTCGTCAAAGAGCCGCAAGGAGTCACCGCGATGATCTCGCCCGGCACGTTCGGTCACGGCGGAGCCTTCGGGACACAAGCCTGGGTCGACCCGAAACAAGACCTGTTCGTGATCCTGCTGATCCAGCGAGTCGGTCTCGCCAACGCCGACGGTTCCGATCTCCGCCGAGAGATGCAACAACTCGCCGTGGATGCGATCAAACGCTGAGCAGTGGAGGTTGGGCACTCCTGCCCGACACTTTGAACGGGCAAGAGTGCCCATTCTCCGATTCGAAAGGCACGTCGATGCGCACTTGGTCGATTGGACTGATCTTGAGTTTGACCGCGTTCGCGACCGGCCCACTTTCCGCGCAGGACAAGTCCCCACCGCGCACGTTTCGTGGTGCCTTGGATTGCCTGAAGTGTCACAGCGGAGGTTTGCCGAAAGAACCCGATCCGCTGTTGGCGGCCGCCGGCTTTGGTGAGAACCTCACTGACGATAGTTGGGTTTTGCTCGACGAGTTGAAAACATGGATCGCCGCCGATCGGCACTTGCAGGCATTCACGGCTCTGAAGAACGAGCGCTCGAAACGGATGGGGCAACTGTTGGGGGTCGAGGAGATTCATCGCGACAAACGCTGTCTGGCCTGTCACACCGCCTTTCCGTTGTCGGCGATGGGGGATGATCCGCGGTTGATGTCCGCCGACTTGGCCAAAGACTTGAAGGTCGCTCAAGGGATCAGTTGCGAAGGCTGTCATCTCCCTTCGGGCGATGCGGTCGGAGGCTCCGAGGCGAAAGGCTGGTTCGTACCGCACGCGAACAAAGAGACTTGGCGATTCCTGTCTGCGAAGGACAAGCTCGACAAGTTCGGCTTCACCAATGTTCGCTCGGCCTCGGCCCGAACGCGGCTGTGCCTGTCGTGTCACTTGGGGAACGTGGCCGAGGGAAAGATTGTCACTCACGAAATGTACGCTGCCGGTCACCCGCCGCTGCCCAGTTTTGAATTGGAGACCTTCGCTCAGCAGATGCCCAAGCACTGGCGCGACTTTCACAAGAAGGCGGACGGCGTGCGCAACGAGTTTCTCAAACGAAACGTCGATGACCTCTACGGCCGCGAATCGTACAAGCTCGACAACCTGCATGAGTCCAACGTCGTGCTGGTCTCGGCGATCGTGGCGCTCAGCGAAAATCTGAAATTGGCCAGCGACCTCGCGGATGAGCGATTGGCCTCGCCGGTGTCGAAGCCGGACTGGCCGGAACTGGCGCAATTTGAGTGCTTCGCCTGTCATCACGATTTGAAGGACCGGAGTTGGCGACAACGCCGCGCGCTGACGGGGACTCCCGGCCGGCCATTGTTGCGAGCCTGGCCGACGGTGCTCGCCAAGCTGGCGTTGAACCGACTTCACAGCGACCCGCAGGAGTTGTCTCGGCGGACGCAGCCCATTGAAAAACTGCTCAGCGATCAACCCTTCGGCCGGCGCGAGCGTTGGGCGGAAGTCGTCAAGCCGGCGACCGAGTGGCTCGACCAGCAAGCGTTGGCGTTGGAGCGCAAGCCACTCTCGCGTGATGCCGGATTGGCTTTGCTGCGAGACATTGTCGCCGTCGCGGACGGAGACTACTGGGACTACGACTCCGCACGGCAACTCGTGTGGGCGACCAATGTCCTCCGCCGCGAATTGGCCAGCGATCGCAGCCCACCGGCCGTGCGCGACTTGATCGCCACCGTCGCCACCGAGTTGGCCGACGTGGAAAAACTCTTCGCCCTCAACTTGCTCGATGGGCGCAAGGCTCAGCAGGAGATTCCGGGTTCCACCAAGACTCGCGAAGTGACCGAGGTGGATCTGACGAAGACGCTGCCACCTATTGCCGACTACGACGCGAACGTATTCCGCGAAAAATTCCGCAAGGTGGCGACGAAGCTGGCGTTCAAGTAGCGGCAGCGCATCACTCGATCGGAGTGATTTCGTTTTTGTCCCGCCAGGGACATTCGACAATAGCCCAGCACGTCAGTGCTGGGATGGCCGATAAGCGTGCGTCATGAGTCCCGTCAGGGACGACAGACCTCGATCGTTTTCTGTCGTCCCTGACGGGACTTTATGATGATTGCCGCCACAGAACCCAGCACTGACGTGCTGGGCTATTTTCGATCCGTCCCTGGCGGGACTCAAAGATATGCTCAGATTGAGCGGTCACATCCCGGCCTTCAGAGCGTCCAGGTGCCTCGCGAAGTGCTCGGCCAAGACTTCGGTGTAGGTGTCGAGGTGCGACTCCAAAACGCCGCGAACGGCTGGGCCGAATTCGGGATGCGTCAGCACCGAGCCGAACGTGCAATGCAGAATCTGACGGCCCGGAGCGGTGAAGCCTTTGCCGGACGGCACGTCGCACCACATCTCCAAGTAGTTCCGTTCGAGATCGCGAGCGTTCGCGAGTTGCTCGCCCGACGGCACGCCCGCCAACGTCGCCGAGACGTGATACGTCGCCTTGTCCGTGTCGTATCGTCCGCGAGCGAACGCGATGATCTCGCGAAAGAGCTTCTCGTCGTGCCGTGCGACGACGCGCAGCGCTTCGAGGTAACTTGTTCCGGCCGTCTTCACATGGAAGCGGCCCTTCGTCGCGCGAGCCAGCGCGGCGTACATCGACAGCTTGTCCGACCCTGAATGCAGGCTGAGCTTGTATGGGCCGAGCAATGCGGCGATTGCCGCGTGCTCGTGCAGCGAACGGTCGAGCAACGCGAGATCCCCTTTGAAATCGACTCCCTTTTCGAAGTCGCCGACGAACCGCGGCGCGAGACTGACCAGCTTCATCCCGCGCGACAGACATTGATCCGCGATGATGTAGTGCTCTGCGAGCGTCGTCGGGTTGTCGGTTTCATCGACGCTCAGTTCGATCTCGAAGTCACGCCCGGCCGACGTCTGCACATTGCAAATGTAATCAGATAGCACGACCGCCTGATTGATCGCTCGACCGTACTTCACGGCGGCTTGCAAGCAGGCGCGTTCGGTGAAGTCGATGACCGTGCCGGTCGCGAGCGTGACTTTGCGGCCGACGTACCGCGACACCCAGCCGACTTCGGCCTCGATTGCCGCCGCTCGTTGCCGCAGCGTCGGCTCGTCGTAGCTGTCGGCCTTCGGATCGACGGCTCCCGACGGGTCGATTGTGAAAAATGTGAACCCAACAGCCGCCGTGCGTTCGACGTCTTCGGAAGTCTTGAGGTGGTCAGCATCCGCGCCGCAGAGGCCGGTCCAGCCGGCTGACTTCATGCCACTGACCGCATCGTCGATGACGTTCTGCGGCGTGCGCTGCGTCCGCGTCATCTCGCGAATGGATTGCTGCGGGAAGATCGCTTCGATTCCGCACGGCACGCGACGCATGGCGGCAATGTGACCGGGTGTTGCGAGTCCGATCCGGTCGCCGAATCCAAAACTGGGTTTGAGTCCGAGAGTTTGGAACTTCACAGGAACCTCCGGCATTGATCGTAGGGCAGGTTTTCAACCTGCCCGTCCCCTCAAATTCACGGGCAGGTTGAAAACCTGCCCCACGTTAGGCGGTCGCTCGCTTCACAGCTTGGTCGATGCGAGACAATGTTCGCTCGCGGCCGACGAGCAGCACGCACTCGTAGACGCCGGGTCCGATCGGGACGCCGGTCGTGCTGATTCGCAAGGCGTGGATCAGTGTGCCAGCGGGTTGACCTTGCTCCTCGCAGTACGACTTCAGCGCGGCCTCCAAGGTCTCGACCGTCCAATCGGACAACGCTGCGATGCGGTCTCGATAGCCAGCGAGTAGCGCGGGGACACCGTCCTTCGCGACTCGCTTTGCGAATTCTTTTTCGTCGTAGGCAATCTCGTCTTTGAAGAAGTACGCCACGTCGAGCACGTCGCTGAAGAGCCTGATTCGGTCGCCGAGCGCGGCGACGAGGCGAGTCACGAAATCGAGCGTTTCGTGGGGCACGTTTTCAACGTGCCCTTCTCGGCCGGACACGTTGGAAACGTGCCCCACGATCAGGCCTGCCTTCACCAGATATGGCAGGCAGCCGGTAACTTTCTCGGCGAGCGGCAACTGCGTCATCCAGTGCTGCTGGTACGAGACCATCTTGTCGGGATCGAACCCGGCCGGAGCTTTGACGACTCGGTCGAGCGTGAAGTGCTTCATGGCATCGCCGAGCGAAAAGATCTCGGTCTTGTCGTCGAGCGACCAGCCGAGCCGCAGCAGGCCGTTCAAGATCCCCGCCGGCAGGAAGCCGACTCGTTCGTAGAACTCGACCATCACCGGATCGAGTCCCGCCTGGCCCGCGAGTCCGATCTGTGAGAAGACGGCGTCTCCCTTGTCGCACAGCTTTTTGAACGAGGCGTTGTTGCGGTACTGAGCCAGCTTGCGCTTGCTGAGTTTCTCTTTTCCTCCCGGTGCGGCGACATACGGAATGTGCGCGAACTGCGGCAGCGTGTTGCCGAGCGCCTGATGCAGCAGCACCTGCGTCGGCGTGTTCGAGAGATGCTCCTCGGCGCGGACGACGTGCGTGATCTGCATCTGTGCGTCGTCAATGACTGTTGCGAAGTTGTACAGCGGCGAGCCGTCGCCGCGCATGATGACCGGATCGGCCATGAGGCCCGCGTCCCATTCGACTCGGCCGCGAATGTGATCATCGATGACGACTTTCTGATCGCGCGGGACGAGGAATCGAACAACGTGCGGCCGGCCTTCGGCGAGGAATTGCTGAATCTCGGCGTCGCTCAATTGCAGCGAACGCCGGGCACTCAAGTATGTCCGCTTCTCCGTCTCAGCGAGCTTGCGGTCTTCGTCGATTTGCTCTTTCGTCTCGAAGCAGCGATAGGCTTTGCCTTCACGCAGCAGGCGGTCGGCGGCGGCTCGATACAGCTCGCCGCGCTGCGATTGAAAGTACGGAGCGTATGGGCCGCCGATCTCCGGTCCTTCGTCCCAGTTCAGGCCGAGCCACTTGAACGCTCGCAGGATTGGGCCGAGAGCCTCGTCGATGTTGCGCTGCTGGTCGGTGTCGTCGATCCGCAGGATGAACGTGCCGCCGTTGTGCCGCGCCCAGAGCCAATTGAACAGAGCGGTTCGCATCCCACCGATGTGCATGTAGCCTGTCGGGCTGGGAGCAAATCGCGTTCGCACAGTCATCGTCAATCCCCGTGAAGTCGTTGAAGGGCGAGGATGATAACGCTCGTCGGGCGAGCTTCGTAGTACCGCTCGGCGGTGTCACGTCGCGATCAGCCAGACGGTTCAACGTTGCTTTCGCGGCTTTGTAGGCGGCTGCTCTGACGCGGATGGTACGACTTCCCAGGCTTCGATCTGCCCCGGCTTGATCCGAAACAGCGGATGAGGCGATGGCCGCGTCAGCAACTTGAACTCCTCCCACCGCGCGGGTTCGCGTCGCTGCAATTTCGCGAGGAGGTGTTGCCACTCGTAATTCATTTGGCCGCGCGTCACTTCTATCAGGTCTGCGTCCCTGTCGTTGCCGATCTTCGAGCCGTCAAAGTGGTAGCCACGTACGACCGACTCCGTGTGAACAGTTCGAAGGTATGTCGCGACCGCATTTCGTGGCGCGGCCGATGCTCGGAAGCGATCCAATTGTGGGTGGCGAGTGTAGCCGCGAGTTTCGCCATTCAGGACCGCCTGAGCCAAGAGGGCTTCGCGCCACAGCGCGACGAGGCCGCGCGAGTCCAAGTATTTCGGATGCAGTGACCAGAGTCGCATTTTGATTTCGAGTGTCGAACAACAGGAATCTCAGTCGCGGGAGTCCGCCGCGGCGGAAGCTACGTAGGCGAGTCGCTCCCGCGACTCGCATTCGGATCAGGGACCGATCTCGTCGCGCGTCGGAATCGACGACTGAGCACCGCGTCGAGTCACAGAGATCGACGCGGCCGCGCTGGCCCAGCGAGCGGCGTCGATCAGCGGCCGGCCTTCAGCGAGCGCCGTGGCCAGCGCACCGTTGAAGACGTCTCCGGCGGCGACGGCGTCGATGGCTTCGACTCGTTTCGCGGGCAGATGTGTGACGACATCGCCGTCGAGCACACAGCAGCCTTGCTCGCCACGCGTGATGATGACTCGCGAGCAGCCGGCCGTCTGAAGTTGCCTCCCGGCAGCTTCCGCGTCGTTGGCAATGAGCACTTCGCGGCCGGTGAGCAACGCGGCTTCGGATTCGTTCGGCGTGAAAATGTCGATCAGCCGCAGGCCGACGGCGAACAGGATCTCGCGATCGGCCGGGGCGGGATTGATGATCGTCGTCAGCCCGTTCTGCTTCGCGCGACGCAGGCCGGCCATGACGGTTTCCAGCGGCGATTCCAAGCAGGCGACGAACACGCGAGCGTTCTGCCAGACTTCGATCGGCACCGCGTGAACATCGTCCGGACGGAGATGCAAATTCGCTCCGCTGGCGACGCTGATGAGGTTCTGACCGTTGGCATCGACCAGGATCAGAGCGACTCCCGACGGCTGATTGGGCACGAGCTTGAGGAATCGTGTGTCTAGGTTTTCTTTCCGCAATCCTGCGAGCGACTCGTGGCCGAACGAGTCGTCGCCGACGGCCGCGAGGAATGTCACCGGCTCGCGCGAAGATCGCGCGGCGGCGACCGCTTGGTTGGCTCCCTTGCCACCGGCCGCTCGGTAGAACTCGCCGCCGAGGATCGTCTCTCCGGGCCGAGGCAGCGACGGTGAACGGATCACCAAGTCGGTGTTGATCGAGCCGAGGACGATGATGGACATGGTGGGATTTTCGATTTGTGATTGCCGATTTTCGATGGATGAGTCAGCGAGTCAGTGGCGATCCGGTCAAAAATCGAAAATCGAAAATCATCAATCAAAAATTACTTCACTGGCCACGTCACGTTGTATTTGCGTTCGATGGATTCCATCCATTCGCGGCGGAGCGGGTCGAAGTCGAAGGAGGCGAGTTGGTTTGCGGGCGGGCTGCCCGGCCAGGTCTTCATGAAGTCGGTGCGTTGCGGAGCGTCTTCCTCGGCGGCGATGTCCTCCCGTTCGGCGACGTGGACGACAATGAACGCTGAACGATCGAAGTTCGGAAGGGCGGCAGTCTGCCCTGGTTTCAGCTTGTCGATGCCGGTGAAGAAATCGTCTCCGAGCTTTTCGAGGCCGGCGATCTGCGAGAGTTCGAGGCGTTCGTTGCCTCCCTGGAACGCATTCACGTTTGGAGCGGACGCGCCGGACATCGTGAAGTGCGAAATCTTCCCTTCGGGGGCGAGCACGGTCAGTGCCTGTCCGTCCTTGTCACCGGTGACGGTCTCGCCCGCCAGGACTTCGGTCAGCTTTTTGCCTTCAGCGGCTTTCACGAGGGCTTTCGCACGCTCTTCGGCTTTCGGTGCGGCCTTCGCCAGTTTCCAGGCTTTGACGACCTGATCTCGAATTCCCTCTTCGTCGAATTTGGGAACGTGCGCTTCGTCCCGTTCGATCACCCAGTATGCGAAGCGATTCTTCGTGCCCGGATCCTCGGCGACTTCGGGAGAGAACACGCTGTCGTTGCCTCGGCCGAACACTCGCTGAATCACCGAGGCCGCTCCCTGACGATTCATCGCGTCGTCCGTCGCGTCCGTGGCCAAACTGATTTTGAAGTCCTCGGACTTGCTCAGTTCTTCCGCCGAGAGCATCGAAGTCAGGACGTACTTGAGGTCGGCCGATGACGCCACTTGCTTCAACTCAGACAGGACGTCGTCAGGCGACTTGTACTTGGGAGCCTTTTCGAGCTCCTTCAATTCAGCATCGTAGTCTTTCGGCGAATCGCGCTTCGAGGACTTGGGGACACCCGTGTACGAACCGAGCCGACGCATCTTGACGACGGCGGCTTCGATCCGCTTTTTCATTTCATCCAGCGTGCGAGTCCGCAACAAGTCGTCGTGGATTTTGTCCTTCACTTCCTCGAACGGCTTGTACTTGAGTTCGGGCTTCTTCTCCGTTTTCTCTTCGGACTTGTCATCGGGCTTTTCGGACTCGTCTTTCTTGTCTTTCTCTGCCGCCGGCTTGTCGTCCTTGTCATCCGCTTTCGGTTTTTCTTCGGACTTCTTTTCGTCGGCTTTGGCGTCCGCTTTGGGAGCCTCTTTCTTGTCCGACTTCTCAGCGTCGGGCTTTGGCTCGGCCTTCTTCGGCTCGTCAGGCTTCTTCGATTCCTCAGCCTTGTCGTCGCAGGCAGAGCCTTCCGAGTCGGTCTTCTTTTCGGCGTCTTTTTTCGGTTCTTCTTTTTTCGGTTCGTCGGCCGGCTTGTCGGATTTGGGCTTTTCCGACTTCTCTGGCTCGGCAGGTTTTTCAGTCTTCGGTTTGTCGGCCTTCGGCTCTTCGGACTTGTCGCCGTCCTTTTTCTCTTCCGGCATGTCGCCCGTTTGCGGCGGTTTTTTCTTGTTTAACTTTGCGGCCGACGTGATCTTCAGCACGTCGTCCTCAATCAGGTAGCCGAGATCTAACGGCTGAAGAATGATCTTCAGCGCGCTCCGCAGTTTCACTCCAGTCAGAGTTCTGGTGACCGGAGCGTCTGTCGCGATGCCTTCGTTTTCCAGCGCTTCCGCGTCGATAACAATTGGGATCTTGTGATAGTCCGCGAGGAACTTCACGACGTCGGTCAGCGGTGTGTCGGTGAAGGCCACGTCGGTTTGCTTGTCCAATTCAGCCGTGATGCGTTCCTCTTCCTTGCTGAGATCGTCCGGCTTCTTGGCGTCGTCCCCTTCGGTGGCGTCGTCTTTCTTCTCGGTCTTGGGAGGAGTGCGGTCGATGAAGAATTCTTTGTTTTTCTCGTAGTACTCGGCGACTTCTTCGTCGGTCGGTGGCGTGACTTTGGCTTCAATTGTTTCGTAGTCCGCTTCGAGGTACGCGAGTTTCGTTCGAGTTGGTTGGCGAAATCCGGGATCACCCTTCGTGGTCGGGAATTTGTCGGCGTGGTCTTTGAAGAACGAACGCAGGTCTGAGTCGGTTGGGTCATCGACGCTCTTCACGAACGCTTCGACCGGGATCGTGGTGGCCTCGATCGAGTTCTTGACGTTGACCTTACGGAAGGCCGCCCAGCGCTGCTGCGGAGTGGCGACGGCTCGCGGGAAGGTCATCTCGGCGGCCATGCGAGCGGCGATTTCCTCGCGGAGCACGTCGTAAATGAAGTGATCGCCAACGTGCAGTTCTTGTTTGACTTCGCGGAAATCCTGCGTTGAGAGCTTCTGGTCGCTGACCATCTTGATGTAGTCGCTGACCGCATCGTCATTGACGTTGATTCCCAGCCGACCGGCCTCACGGCGCAACAGGTCGCCGAAGATGACATCTTTCTCGAAGTCGTCGTTACCGAAGTTGAATTGGATTTGCTCCAAGGCCCGCTGCATCTGCATTTGGTAGAACTGCTGGCCGAACGGACCGGCCTTGAGAAACTGCTCCGGGATGGGATGCGACTTGCGGTAGATCAAACCGACGATGCGATTGGCGGTCTCGCGGCGGCTTTTGAGATTCGAAATGTCGCGTGGTGTGAGTCCAGCTATCGAGGGTTGCGTTCCAGGATCGCGGTCGCCGAACACGATGACGATCAGGCCGAGCACCGCTCCGAAGAGCGCACCCATCGCAAGGTACTCGTTCTGCTTCCCCTTCCGAGTTCCCCAGACGAATGCGCCGCCGCCGAAAAGGA
Organism: Candidatus Kuenenia stuttgartensis; assembly: GCA_945904015.1. Lineage (GTDB taxonomy): Bacteria > Planctomycetota > Planctomycetia > Planctomycetales > Planctomycetaceae > SXKJ01. The sequence continues at coordinate 49,565 of CAMDPK010000016.1, forward strand.
TCGCCAGAAGGAACGGAATCAGCGTCGTATTGCCGGCGCGCATCGAATCATCGAAGACAAAAGTGATCATGGCCATGAGCGTCAGCGCGGCCATGATCGGCTTGAGATTACGGCGAAAGAAATCCAACGAATCCATGTAGCAACACCTCTAAAAGAGCGCAGCGGTCGAAATTCTGTTTCGGCAGACTTGCTTGACAGCGCAAGAAAGGGCCGAGTACGTATTTCCGCCCTTGGGTCGGCGGAAAGCCGGCGGATTGTAGTCCCAAGGGGTTGAGCGACAAGGTTGGGGAATCCAGAGATTGAAGAACTTCATTCTCTGCAAAGGAGCTGCGTGTGGCCGGAAAGCGTTTGAAAGCTTTGGTGATCGTCGAGTCGCCGGCGAAAGCCAAAAAGATCAGCGGCTATCTGGGGCCGAACTACAAAGTGCTCGCCAGCGTCGGGCACATTCGTGACCTGCCAGCCGGAGCGGCGCAGGTGCCCGCCGCACTCAAAAAGGAAGCCTGGGCCAAGATCGGCGTTGACGTCGAGCACGGATTCCAACCGCTGTATGTCATCCCGCCCGAAAAGAAAAAAGTCGTTGCCGAGCTGAAGGCGGCCCTGAAAGACGCCGACGAACTCATCCTCGCGACCGACTTTGATCGCGAGGGCGAATCCATCGGCTGGCATCTGTCGGAAGTGCTCAACCCGAAGGTTCCCGTGAAGCGGATGGTCTTCGAGGAGATCACCAAAGAGGCGATTCAAGAGGCGATCAATTCGACGCGAGACATCGACGTCAACCTCGTGTCGGCTCAGGAAACACGACGGGTGCTCGATCGGCTGTACGGCTACCGGCTCAGCCCGCTGCTCTGGAAAAAGATCGCCCCGAAGCTCTCGGCTGGCCGAGTGCAGTCGGTCGCCGTGCGGCTGATCGTGACCCGCGAACTCGAACGGATGGCGTTCCGCAGCGCGACCTATTGGGACTTGAAGGCGGAACTCGCGACCGACACGTCCGCGAAGTTCACGGCCGAACTCGCGACGGTCGGCGGACGCCGAGTCGCCAGCGGCAGGGACTTCGACGAGACGACCGGCAAGCTCAAGCTGAACGCCGACGTGCTACTGCTCGATCAACCGAACGTCGAGGCATTGCGGAACCGACTGACCGACACGAGCTGGCAAGTCAGCAATGTGAAGGACCGCAGCGAGATTCGCCGACCGTACCCGCCGTTCACGACCAGCACGTTGCAACAAGAATCGAACCGCAAGCTCGGCTTGTCGTCCAAAGAGACGATGCAGATCGCTCAGCGGTTGTACGAGGACGGACTCATCACCTACATGCGAACCGACAGCGTCAACCTGTCGGGCGAAGCGATCGGCGCATCGCGGCGACGCATCGAAGAAAAATACGGTCAGGAATATCTCAGCCCGACGCCGCGACAGTTCACGACGAAAGCCAAGGGAGCACAAGAGGCTCACGAAGCGATCCGCCCCGCCGGCAAGATGATGCCGACCGCCGACGAGCACAATCTTTCCGGCCAATCGGCTCGGCTTTACACGCTGATCTGGATGCGGACGATGGCCACGCAAATGGCCGACGCGCGGCTGACGTTCATCACCGCGACAATCGCCGCCGCCGATGCGGAGTTCCGCGCGACCGGACGGCACGTCGACTTCCCCGGCTTCTTCCGAGCCTACGTCGAAGGAGTCGATGATCCCGAAGCCGCGCTCGACGACCAAGAAGCCGCGCTGCCGCCGCTGCGCGAATCGCAACCGCTGTCGCTGGGGCAACTCGACTCGCTGAAACACGAAACGAAACCCCCCGCGCGATTCACGGAAGCGACGCTCGTGCGCCAACTCGAATCGGACGGCATCGGACGGCCTTCGACCTACTCCAGCATCATCAGCACGATTCAGGATCGCGGCTACGTCCGCAAGGTCAGCAATCAACTGATCCCGACCTTCACCGCGATCGCGGTCACGCGGTTGCTCGAACAGAACTTCCCAAACCTGGTCGACATCAAGTTCACCGCTCAGATGGAGGAGCAGCTCGACGAGGTTGCGGCCGGCACGTCAGAGCGGCTGCCGTACCTGCAAAAGTTTTATTGCGGCGGCGAGGGGCTCGACGAGCAAGTGAAGTCGCACGAGGAACAGATCGACCCGCGCATCGCCTGCACCATCGACTTGGCCGGCGTCGAGGCGAAAGTCCGTGTCGGCCGTTACGGCCCGTTCCTGCAAAAAATGGGGAGCGGCCCCGAACCGGACACCGCGTCGATCCCCGATGACATCGCCCCCGCCGACATCACCAACGAACTCGCCGAGAAGTGGCTGGAACTCAAGCGGCAAGGCCCGCAGTCGATCGGCAGTCATCCCGAACACGGGCTGCCGGTCTACTTGCTGAGCGGTCGATTCGGGCCGTACCTGCAAGTCGGCGAGATGTCTCAAGACCCCGAAGCCCCGAAGCCCAAGCGGCAGAGCATCCCGAAAAACATCGACCCCTCGACAATGTCTTTCGAGACGGCAGTCAAGCTGTTGTCTCTGCCGCGCGACCTTGGTCCGCACCCGGAGGACGGCAAACCGGTCCTCGCCAGCATCGGCCCGTATGGCCCGTATGTGAAACACGACAAATCGTTCCGCTCGATTCCGAAGACCGGCGACGTGCTGACGATCGAACTCGCCGCCGCCGTCGAACTCATCAAGCAGCCGAAGGGGACGCGAGCCGCCCCGACGGCTCTGCGCGATCTCGGCAAGCATCCCGATGACGACTCACTGATCCAGATTTTTGAAGGCCGCTTCGGCCCTTACGTCCGACACGGAGATGTCTTCGCCTCGCTGCCGAAGGATCGCACGATTGAATCGGTGCAACTCGACGAAGCCTTGATCTGGATCGCCGAACGAGCCGCACTCGGCCCGTCGAAGAAAAAGGGGCGCGGCCGGGGCGGGTTCCGCAAGAAGGCCGCAGCTCCCAAGGGGGAGACGACCACTGCCGCTCTCAAGCCCGCCAAGAAGAAAGCGGCGAAGAAGAAGGCTGCCAAAAAGAAGCCGGCCAAGAAAAAGCCTCCAGAGTCTGAATAGCTGCGATGACACCGTTGCTGATTCTTGTTGGCGCGTATCTCGCCGGCTCGCTGCCGTTCGGACTGATTGTCGCGCGACTCGCCAAAGGGATCGACATCCGCGAGCACGGCAGCAAGAACATCGGAGCCACGAACGTCACGCGCGTTCTCGGATGGAAATGGGGCGCGTTGTGCTTCGTACTCGACGTGCTCAAGGGGGCGTTGCCGGTTCTGCTCCCGAACGTGATGCTCGCGGCTGACGATTCGAATCGGATTCACTGGCAAGTCGCCGCCGGTTTGCTGGCGATCCTGGGTCACATGTTTCCGGTCTGGCTCGGCTTTCACGGCGGCAAAGGGGTCGCGACGGCTTTGGGAGTCGCAGCCACGCTTTGTCACGTCACGACCGGTGATTTGCCGATCGCGTTGGCCTTCGCCGCATTCGTGCTGGTCTTCAGTGTGTCGCGCATCGTTTCGATCAGCTCGATCACTGCCTCCGCGACGTTCGCCATTTCACAGATGTTTTTTCTTTGGCCGGAACCATTCCGCGCGGAAACTTGGAGCATCGCCAGCTTCAGCCTCGCGGTCCCGACGCTCATCATCGTCAAGCACCGCAGCAACATCGTGCGACTGCTGCGCGGCGAGGAACCTCGGTTTGGCCGCAAGCCGCCGAAGTCGTAGGATGGGCACTCTTGCCCGTCCGGTCGGGCAGGAGTGCCCAACCTCCAGCCTCAGCAGACTTCGATCTCGTTGGTCAGTGACAACTCGCTGGCCGCATCGAGCGCAGCATGAGTCGCAAGCTGCTTGTTGTAGTACGTCGAAGTATGCCCGGAGAGGATGACCTCGCCCTCGGACACTTCGACGTGCAGGCTGCGAATCGTGCCGCCGGTGCGAAGCCGGACGTAGCGCTCGACGGTGTCGGCGAGTTCACGCGCCGAGAAATCGGCGAGTCCTCGTGATTGATCGACCAGAGCTTGGGGCGTCATAATTTTCCTCCTTGAGCTGCGCCGAAGCACAACAATCCGTTCTCAGCGAGACGAACTTGACGGTCACTCCGACCGCTTCCAAGATGCCGCCGCGTCGCGGCTGATCTGTGCATCCAGGGTTGCCTCGCTCTTTGCCCCCCGCATTCCGCGGGAGATCCAAAGCGGGCGAAAGTGTACCGAGGCCGCAGCGACCGTCAAATTTATTTCTCGAAATGCCGCCTCGCGGCCGCAAAGGACACACCGGAATGGAAGCCGCTTCGCTGAGTTTTCTTGAACGACTGCTCAATACCCCCAGCCCGTCCGGGTACGAGCGGCCGATTCAAGACGTCGTCCGTGAATTCGTGACGCCGTTTGCAGCCGAGGTGCAAACCGACTGGCACGGCAACGTGATCGCGGCCGTCAATCCGAGCGGCTCGCCGAGAATCATGCTGGCCGGCCACTGCGATCAGATCGGCCTGCTGATCGTAAACATCGACAAGGATGGTTTTCTCAGGACGGCCGCAATCGGCGGCTGGGATGTGCAGCAACTGGTCGGCCAGCACATGCTCGTGTGGACGAAGGCCGGGCCAGTCAAAGGAGTGATTGCTCGCAAGGCGATTCATTTGCAAACGCCCGAAGACCGCAAACAGGTGCCGGAGATCAAAGACCTGTGGATCGACATCGGCGTGAAGAGCGCGGACGAAGCGAAAGAACTCGTCGCGGTTGGCGACCCGGTCACGTTTGAACTCGGCATGAGAACGCTGCGAAACAACCTCGCGGCGGCTCCCGGCATGGACAACAAAGTCGGCGTCTGGGTCGTCATGCGAGCCTTGCAACTCATCGCGGAAGGCAGCTCGCAAGCGGCCGTCGTGTCGGTCTCAACGGTTCAAGAAGAGATCGGCCTGCGCGGCGCTCAGACCAGCGCGTACTCGGTCAACCCGGTTCTGGGAATTGCGGTCGATGTGACGCACGCGACCGACTGCCCGACGATCGACGAGAACCAGCACGGCAAGATCAAGCTCGGCGGCGGCCCGGTGCTGTATCGCGGCCCGAACGTCAACCCGGTCGTCTTCGATCGCCTGACGTCGCTCGCCAAAGAGCACGACATCCCGTTCCAAATCGGTGGCCTCGCGAAAGCTGCCGGCAACGACTCGAACGTCATGCAAATCAGCCGAGGCGGCGTCGCCACGGGCCTCGTCACAATCCCCAATCGCTATATGCACAGCCCGGTCGAAATGATTTCCTTGGACGACCTCGACAACGCCGCGAAGCTGATCGCTCACTTCTGCCTGTCGCTGACGCCGAGCTGCGACTTCACGCCCTGAACTGCGGTTTTCGTCCAACGATCAAAATCGGTCGCACGTTTCCCAGCGGCTACTGCTGAACGGCCACAACACGAAAGCCGATGTGGTCGTAGCGCCGCTCCGGTTCGAACCGCAATCGAAAGGCCGTCCGACAAGGCCAACCATCGTCGGCCCAGCAACCACCTCGCCGTGCTCGCGAGATGTCTCCATGCTCACTTTTCGTGGCTGAAGACTTTGCCGAATACAAGTCCGGGTCTGTGCCGCCTGGCAGTTTTTTGTGGTACCAGTCCCGGCACCACTCGTAGATGTTGCCGTGCATGTCGTGCAATCCCCAGGCGTTCGCCGGGTAACTGCCGACGGTTGCCGCCCGATTGAGCGATGGCCCTTCCTCAGCTCCGTTGTACGGTTTCCCCTTGAAGTTCACCTGCTGACGACTCAGCTTGTCTCCGAACGAAGTCGCTGTCGTCGTTCCAGCCCGGCAGGCGTATTCCCACTGCGCTTCGGTGGGCAGACGGAACTCCCAATTCTCTGGAAGGTCGCCGGATTGGCGGCCGAGTTCGGTGAGTTTTCGGCAGAATGCTTCCGTCTCAGCAAAGTTGACATTACCAACCGGGAAGTCATCGCCCGCAGGCAACTCCTCCGTGAGTTCGCCCGGCAGTTGACCGATGACCCGTTTCCACTGTCCCTGTGTTGCTTCGAATTTGCCCATCCAAAAGCCTTTGGTCAGGGTCACCTCGACCTGATCTTCCCCCGGTCGCCGTTCTGGTTCGCCGGGTGGGCTACCCATGAGGAACCGCCCCGGCGGGCACCAGCTGAGCGTGATGCCAGCGACCTCTCGTTCGTCTCCTGCCTTCGAGCCCTTGAAGTTAGAGGGAACAACCACCTTGGCCGGTTCATCCACGAGCATCACCGACTCGCCGTGTTGGCAGCCGAGCACATTGATTGCAAGCAGGAAGACTGAGCAAACTCGTCTCGCGAAAGACATGACAATACCCCCGCAATCGATCAATTGAGTGACTCTAACTCAATCGAGGTGGACTTTCGTCAGTGACTGACCTCCATCAATTCGCTTCGATTATTCCTCTGAGCTTCTCTGCGGAATCCGAATTGTGCATCGGGAGTGTAAACGAAATCGTGCCCGGTGACGGCCGATCTCGGCCTAGTCCAAATCTGGGTTGGCACGATCTGGAATGGACTCAACCGCCCCGTTGATGTTGATGCCGTAGACTTGGCGAAGTCGAGTGGCCGATGTCGTGACTTCGGAGTCCACTTGGTCGGGGCGGATCACTCCTTCGCTGGCCAAAAGCATGGCCAGTTCTCGCAAGCGCGGTTGGTCAAGACGTGGGTCGAAGATCAGCAGCAAGCGGCGTTCAACGAGGTCACTCAGCGTGCGGACCCACTCGTGACGGATGATGTCGCGAACGTGGGGCAGGTTTTCAACCTGCCCGGATGAGTTCGTCCGCAGTTCTTCCGAACCAGATTGGTCTTGGTTGGGCAGGTTGAAAACCTGCCCCACGAAGCGGTCACGCGAACTCGCGAGGCGAGGCATTTGAAGCCGTGACAGCACTCGATCCGCGACCTCTTCGCCGAGTGCTCGGCAGGTGGTCAGCTTGCCGCCGATGAGCGTCAGGATTGGGATCGGGCCGTGCGTGTTCTCTTCGATCCAGTGACCTCGCGGGATCGAGCTTGGCGAGTCGGCTCGGCCGAAGGGCAGGGGGCGGATGCCGGAGTAGCTCATCACGACGTCCTCGCGAGTCAGCTTCGCCGAATGCACGACTTCGTTGACCAAGTCGATCAGGTAGTCGATCTCGCGCGGTTCGGCGACGGCGGTTTCCGGCCGAGCGTCGAACGGCTCGTCCGTTGTGCCGACGAGCGTTTGATCTTCGCCGAGCGGCAGCACGAAGACCATGCGTCCGTCGCTCGCTTCAGCGTAGAGGCCACCGTCACCGAGTGCCGCTCGTAGTTCGCGATTCGCGGTGACGAAGTGACTCCCCTTCGTGCCGCCGAAGAGTTTGGGAGAACCGACTCGCCAATCAGCCAGCGTCGCATCGCCCCAAGCTCCGGTCGCGTTGATGATGACATCGGGCTGAAGCGTGATCTGCGCATTGCGATTTAGCCGGTCGATCAAACTAACCTCGCGGCCGTGGAATTCGGCGAGCGTGTGCGTGTGGACGTCGAAGGTCAGCTTCTGTTCTTGCGCGAGTTGTCTCGCATCGTCGAGCAGTGCGATGGTGAACCGTTCGGGGGAGAGAATCTGGGCGTCGAAGTATTCGCAGGCGAAGGGGTAACGGGGGTCAATCGTTGATCGGCCCTCACCCGGCCTTCGGCCACCCTCTCCCGGGGGGAGAGGGGACGAGTTCGCGAGTCGGTCGTACATCCAGAGGCCGAGGCGGATGAGCCATAGGCCGCGCTCGCGAGCGTTTGGAAAACAGCGCAGCCAGAATCGGCCGAGGCATGAACGATCCCAGCCGAGGAATGTCAGCACGCTCCAGATTAGACCGCCGAAGCGGCGGCGCACTGGAATTCGCAGCCGCAACGGTCGGACAAATTGTGGAGCGGTCTTCAGCAGGATCGATCGCTCACGCAGCGATTCGCGAACGAGGGCGAAGTCGCCTCGTTCGAGGTATCGCAGCCCGCCGTGAATCAGCCGCGAGGATCGTGAGGTCGCTCCGAACGCGATGTCGTTCGCATCGACGACGACGACCGAGACGCCGTTGAGTGTCAGCTCGCGCGCGACGGCCGCGCCGTTGATGCCGGCTCCGACGACGAGCACCAGTGGCCGATCGGCAATTTGTTCCGAGTCCGTTCGCATGGCGGCAGAGCATGACAAATGGGCGTCCGCTCGGTCTACTGCTCACCGAGACTAACCCGAAGCGTCAGCGAGGGCGGGCGCTCCAAGAATCTTCGTTTTTTCGGGTGCCTCTGAAGCGTTCGCCCTCTCTGACGCTTCGGGTTGGTTTGGGGTCATTCATGCGCTGGCCGATTCAGCGACAACTGCTTGTCCCGATGCTGCTGGTGATTGTGCTGGCCAGCACGCTTTCCAGCGGCGTGAGCGCGTGGGTCGGCAGTCGCTGGGCGCGGCGTGAGGAATCCGACCGGTTGTCGCGCGTCGTGGCGACGTTGGCGGATGCGAACTTTCCGTTGCAGGAATCGGTCTTGCAGAAGCTCGCGGGGTTGTCGGGGGCCGAGTTCGTCGTGTGGGATGCTCAGCAGCAAGCTCAGGCGGCGACGTTGCCGTTGGATGCGGATGTGCGCGATCGACTCAAAGCGGTTCCCGAAACCGGGCCGTTGTCCGACTTGTCGAGCAATCCGCTCGTCGAGATTCAGGGACGCAGTTTTCTGACCGCGAAGGTGCCGTTGCGTCGAACGGCCACGCGACCTCTCTCGCTGTTGGTGCTGTACCCGGAAGATCGTTGGTGGACGGCGACTCGCGGAGCAGTCCTGCCTCCGCTGATCGCTGGTGGCGTGACCGCATTAGCGGCGCTCATGCTGACGGCGTGGTGGGCGCGGCGATTCACTCGGCCAATTGCGCAGTTGAGCCAGCAGAGCGAGAGCATCGCGAGCGGTGATTTCCAGCCGATGCCGCTGCCGACTCGCGATGACGAGTTGCGCGACCTGACACTGTCGATCAATCGCATGGTCGAACAACTGACGCGCTACGAACAGCAAGTCCGCCGCAACGAGCGGCTCAAGACGCTCGGCCAACTCGGAGCCGGGTTAGCTCATCAACTTCGCAACTGGCTGACGGGCGCACGCCTGGCGTTGCAAGTCCACGCGCGCGAGTGTCCGCTCGGCGAGCACGCTGAATCGACCGAGATGGCGCTGCGGCAGCTCGGTTTGATGGAGTCGTACTTGCAGCGCTTCTTGACACTCGGCGCGGGTCGCGACGAGGCGGTGCGTCCGCACGACTCGCGCGAAATGCCGTTGATCGACTTGATTGACAATGTGTTGTCGCTCGTCCGACCGCGAGGCCGGCATGTTGGCGTCGACTTGCAATGGACTCCCCCCACGCAGCCGATCGTCATTCACGGCGACCGCGAAGAGCTACAGGAATTGCTCGTCAACTTGCTGCTCAATGGTATCGATGCGGCGGCGCAGTTCCCGTCGAGCAGTCACGGTGTCTGGGTTCGAGTCGAATTGCACAGTGCGGTTCCAAACAGCGCGGACCCAAACCGTGTGCGGTTGCGAGTGGTCGATTCCGGTCGTGGCCCCGCTGATGCGATTGCCGGTCAAATCTTCGAGCCTTTCGTCACCGACAAGCCAGAAGGAACCGGCTTGGGCTTGGCGGTCGCGAAGCAGATTGCCGAATCACACGGTGGTTCGATCAGTTGGTCGCGCGACGGCAAGGCGACGTGTTTTGAGTTGGATCTCCCATCCTGAATTGAATCCCTCTGCGACAATCTGCACCATCTGCGTTTCAAAAATCCAAACGCAGATGCGGCAGATTTTCAAAGAGGAGACTTACCGCGGCTTGCTGGTCGAGACTAAATTGGCTCCGCCCACCTGGATTCGTTCCCGTAACTCGCCCGCCGAGAGAACTTTGATGCTATTCGACCGAGATCTGATCCCCGCTTGGAATCTCCGCGTTCAACTGCTGGCTCTGGCCTCAGTCTTGTTCGCGACGACAGCCTTCGCCGAGGGACCGCTGAAAGTCCTGCCCGATGCGGTCACGCTGTCCGACCCGTTTGCACGACGGCAGTTGTTGGTCGAGTCGAGCGGGCAGGATGCGACTCGCTCGGCAAAGTTCGTCAGTTCGCAGCCGAGCGTCGTGACCGTCGATGAGTCGGGTTACGTCCTGCCGGTCGCCGACGGGACCGCCGAGATCGGCATTGCCCTCGACGGACAAACCTCGAAAGTGCCGGTCACGGTCAAAGGGATGTCGAACGCTCGCGCGGTGGACTTCTCGACCGAGATTGTGCCGCTGCTGAGCCGCTTCGGCTGCAACGCCGGCGGCTGTCACGGCAAGCAAGGTGGCCAGAACGGATTTCAGATGTCGCTGTTCGGTTTCGACACCGAGTTCGATTACTCGGCGCTCGTGAAGGAAGCTCGCGGGCGGCGTGTCAATGTGTCGAACGCGAGCGGCAGTTTGTTGCTTCGCAAGTCGATCGGCGCTGCGCCGCACGGCGGCGGCCGTCGCATCGAAGTTGGCAGTGAGCCGTATCAGTTGCTGTTGAGCTGGATTGAATCGAGCGCTCCGGCCTCGTCGCCGGAAGTGCCGCGCGTCGTCAAGCTGCATGTGTCACCGAAAGAGCGTGTGTTGAATGTAGGACGGGCACTCCTGCCCGACTCTGTCGACTCAAGGCCGGAAGACAGGACGGGCAAGAGTGCCCATCCTACGAACTCGCAGCAGCAACTTGCGGTCGTCGCCGAGTACAGCGACGGATCGCAGCGTGACGTGACTCGACAAGCCGATTTCTCCAGCAACCTCGATGTCGTCGCATCGGTCTCGCCGGACGGACTTGTGAAGACCACCGGTCAAACGGGTGAGGCGGCGATCATGACTCGATACATGGGCCAAGTCGCGGTGTTTCTCGCACTAGTGCCGCATGGCGAGCCGCTCAAGGAGATCGCCAACTTCACCCCGAAGTGCGAGATCGACCGGCTGGTGGTCGAGAAGTGGAAGAAGCTGGGACTCAAGCCCTCGCCGCTGGTCGATGACGCGACGTTTCTGCGTCGAGTGACGCTCGATCTGTGCGGACGCTTGCCAACCTCGGATGAGGTGCGAGCCTTTTTGAATGACGCGACTCCGACGAAGCGCGAGGCGGCTGTCGATCGGTTGCTGGAATCGCCCGACTATCCGGCGTTCTTCGCGTTGCGCTGGGGTTCGATCCTGCGAAACTCGAATCTCGCCGGAGCCGACCGGGCGTCGTATGCGTTCAACAATTGGATCAAGGACCAAGTCGCTCGCAATGTGCCGTATGACGAGTTCGCTCGTGGCGTGATCGCGGCGTCGGGCGAGTGGCAGGACGCTCCACCGATCAATCGCTACTGGCAGATGCGCGATGACCTGTTGCATCAATCGACGGCCGACACGGCTCAGGTGTTTCTCGGTCTGCGGTTGCAATGCGCGAAGTGTCATCACCACCCGTACGAGCGGTACTCGCAAGAGGACTACTATGGTTTGTCCGGCTTCTTCACGCGGCTGGGCCAGAAATCGTTCGGTGAACCGCCGCCGTATTTCAATGCTCCGACCGTGACTCGCGGCGATCAGAACCCGCTGACGAAGCAGTCGCCGAAGCCGAAGTTTCTCGACGGCGACTACGCCGAGTTCTCCTCCGAACAAGACCCGCGGCACGCGCTGGTCGATTGGATGGCGAAGCCGGAGAACCCGTACTTCGCACGCACTCTGGTCAACCGGCTGTGGGGACACTTCTTTGGCCGAGGCATCGTCCACGAAGTCGATGACCTGCGCGAGACGAACCCGCCGTCGAATCCCGAACTGCTGAAGTTCCTCGCCGACGATTTTCTGTCGCCGGCTCACAAGTTCGACATCAAGCACGCGATTCGGCAGATGGTCACGAGTCAGGTCTATCAGTTGTCGTCGCAACCGACGCCGGACAACGAACACGACCGGCAGAACTACGCCCGCTTTTACGCTCGCCGCTTGATCGCCGAGGTGTTCCTGGATTCGGTCAACCAGGCGACCGGCGTCCGCGATCGCTTCAACGGCGTCGGAACGTCCGCGCGAGCAATCGACCTGCCGCATGAGAACTTCGGTTCGTACTTCCTCGACGCCTTCGACCGTCCGAAGCGAGTCACCGCTTGCGAGTGCGAACGCTCACCCGGCGCGACGTTGGCCCAAGTGCTGCTGCTTTCGAACTCTGATGAGATCGAGAACAAGCTCTCCAGCGGCGACGGCAAGATCGGCAAGTTCTTCGCCGAAAAAGAACACCGGCCGCTGAAGGATTTGATCGAAGAGTTGTACCTCGGCTCGCTGTCGCGTCTGCCGAGCAGTGACGAACTCAACACGGCGACGAAGTATCTCGACGGCGAGTCGGACAAACGCCAAGCCGCAGAGGATTTGCTCTGGACGCTGCTGAACTCGAAGGAGTTCATGTTCAATCACTGAGCGGCAAAACGTAGTCGAGGCGCTCCGTGACTCGAAAATCCCGGTCACGGAATGACCGGGCTACGTCAGTACACCCGTCGCTGCCGTGACGACGGAATGTTGAGCTTCTTGCGGTACTTCGTGACCGTGCGACGGGCGAGGTTGTAGCCGAGTTTCTTCATTTCCTCGACGAGCGCGTCGTCGCTGAGCGGGTCGTCTTTGTCTTCCTTGTCGATGACCTCTTGCAGCTTGATGCGGACGACGGCCCACGCGACATCGTCTTCACCGTCGTCGGTTTTCGTGCCGCCGCCGAAGAAGCGTTTCAGCGGAAATAGGCCGCGCGGGGTTTGAATCCATTTGTCATCGACGGCTCGCGAGACGGTCGTGACATGCACGCCGACGACGTCCGCGATCTGCTGCATTTTCAGCGGAGCGATGAACTCCGGACCTTTGTCGAGGAACTCTGTCTGCCGATCGACGATGGCTTGAGCGACTCGCTTGAGTGTGTTGTGACGCTGCTCGATGGATTCGATCAGCCACTTGGCCGATTCGATTTTCCGTTTGACGAATTCTTTGGTCGTCGCGTCGCAGCCGTTGCGGAGCATGTCGATGTATTTGCGGCTGATCCGCAGTTGCGGCAGCGTTTCTCTCGAAAGCCGCACGGCGTACTTGCCGTGGTCGTCCTGTTCGAGGAACACGTCGGGAGTCACGGTCTGCACCGGGACATGTTTGTAGCGGCGGCCGGGATGCGGATCGAGCCGCTCGCGCATCTCTTCGCGGGCCATCTTGATTGTGTCGATCGAATAGCCCGTCTTGCGTTCGATGACCGGCAGGCGGTTTTCGGCCAAGTCCTCGAAGTGCGAGGTGATGATCGTGATGACGACGTCGCGCAACGGCATGTCGTCGGTGACTTGCAGCAGCAGACTCTCTTTGACATCGCGGGCCGCGACGCCGGGTGGATCGAGCTTTTGAATGAGCTGCAAGACCTTCAGCGCGTCGTCATTGTTGATCTGATGGCCGAAGACTTGTGCCAGTTCCGGCAGCGAACTTTGCAGACGGCCATCCGCGTCGAGATTGTAGATCAGGTAATCGCCGAATTCTCGCCACTCCGGCGAGAGGTCGTAGAAATGAAATTGTTCGAGCACATGCTCGATCAGAGTCGGCTCGTCTTCCTGGATGCTGGCCATCTGATCGAGATGGCGTTCGCCGTCTTCGGAGATGCGGCCGGAGGACTGCCGCGACTCGGAGTTGAAGCTGTCGTCGTTCCAGTTCTCGTGCATTTCGAGGAGACGCTCGAAGTCCGCCTCGTTGTTGCCGTTCTCTTCGACTTTTAGCTCGCGAGCCTCAACCGGGGTCTCGGTCGCTTCTTCCTTGGCCTTGGCGATCTCGATGTTGCGTTCGGTGTCGGACTCGCCGTCCAAGTCGGCGTCGGCCAACAACGTTGGGTTTTCGCTCATTTCCTGGTCGATGCGCTCCTGCAACTCCATGATCGGAAGTTGCAGAATCTCCATCGACTGGATCATCCGCGGTGCCAGCTTCATCTGCTGGCTCATCCGCATCTGTTGTGAGAAGTTCATGTGCATGACGGAGACGATCTCTTTCAGAAACTCTGCCGGCCGCGCATGGCATCGGCGAGCATTTCTTTGTTGGCGAACTCTAGCACGCTCCCGGTGGCGATCCCGCGAGCGAGCCGCGTGATCTTCACGGAATCGTTCGCTAGGACGTTGCTAATAAACAACGCGGTGCCATCACCCTCAAGAGTCGGATTAGTGGCCATGACCAACTCGGTCACGCCGTCGCGGCGGATGCGGCGGACGAGCGCGTCGATCGTGAGCTGCTCCGGCCCGATCCCCTCCAGCGGCGAGAGGCGGCCTTGCAGGACGTGGTAGCAGCCATCGAAGGCGTGCGAACCTTCGATGACCAACACGTCGCGCGGTTGCTCGACGATGCAGAGCACTTGATGATCGCGACGCGTGTCGCGGCAGATGTTGCACAGTTCGTTCTCGGTCAGATTGAAGCACTCGCGGCAGGGGCGGACGCGCGTCTTGACCGCTCGGATCGAATCGGCCAATTCAAACGCTTCGCCTTCGTCGGTCATCAGCACATGCTGCGCGAGCCGCTCCGCCGACTTGCGGCCGATCCCCGGCAAGCGTGCGAACTGATCGACGAGCCGACCGACCGCCGGCCCAAACGGATGCTTCTCAGGTTCAAACAATTGTTTGGCCATTATCCACCCAACCCGCCGAGCATGTCTTTCATCGCGCCGAGGTCCATGCCACCCGCTATTTGCGAGAACTCCCCGGCTGCCGCTTCTTTGACTTTCCGCAGTGCTTCGTTGGTCGCGGCGACGACCAAATCCTCGAGCATTTCGCGGTCTTCCGGACGAAGCAGCGATTCGTCGATCCGACAACCGAGCACTTCCTGGTGCCCGTTCATCTCGACTTTGACCAGCCCGCCGCCCGCCGCACCTTCGACCGTCAGCCGGCCGAGCCGCTCTTTCAGCTCGCCCATCCGGGACTGAGCCTCTTGGGCCTGTTTCATGATTTGGGCGAGATTGGCGAGTCCTTTGAACATGGCTCAATCCGCCCTTGCGGGCGGCTCACATTTCCTGGCCTGAAGGCCGGGCCAGGCTTTCCTTTTTCATCACTTTGGCGTTGAACAGTTCAATCGCCTTCTCGACGTACGGGTCGCCGTCGGTCGAGGTGTCCATCCGCCGGGTCGGCTTCGAAACCTGAACGGAATCCCCGTTCGTAGCCGGCTCGTCCGAGAATCCGAAGACCACCTGAACCGGCCGACCAGCCAGCCGAGCGACCACAGAATCCAGCTTTTGGCGAGCTTCCGGTTGCTCGGCGAGCGACTTGGCGAAAAGGTAGCTCTTGGGAAACTCAACTTCCAGGCGGTTTGGCCCACGAATTGCGATACGGCTGGCCTTGCGGAGAGCATTACCGACATCATCGCCAACTTCGGAAAGGACTTGCGCCCAAAAGGCGGATTCCGAGCCGGGCTGAAAGTCCCCGCTTGACGGCGGCGAAACTGCTTCCGAGGCGGGTGGGTTCGGGGGCAAAGCCGGGGCCGGAACCGTCCCGGCGACCGGTTGATTCGGAGGATGGGCACTCCTGCCCGTCCCCTCAGATGTCTCAGCCACATCCGATTCCTGGACCGCGTCTGAACCCTCGACCGGACGGGCAGGAGTGCCCATCCTCCGGCTTTCGTCGGCTGGTTCCGGAGTCACTGGCTCAGGCTTTTTTTTTTCCGATTCAGCAGCCGGTGCGGAGACTACCGCGAGCGTCCGGCCTGTCGGTGACGTCGCCAACTCAGTCAGCAGCGCATCGAGTGATTGCAGTTGTTCGAGCAGCGTCAGGCGGATCAGCGCGAGTTCAACCAGCGCTCGTCCGAAAGTCGCCCGCTGCATTTTGAGCTTCGCCTCCGAGACGATCTGCAACGCGGCGACGATCGTGTTGAGCCCCCACGCCTGAGCTTGCTTGAGCAGCGCCGAGTGGTTCGTTTCCGAAACGCTCAGCAGCGGCACGTTGGTGGCCTCGGCCGCAAGCACCATCAGGTCGCGGAGGTAATTCAAAATCTGATCGGCGAACTCGCCGAGCTGCGCACCTTCCGACAACGCTTGGCCGAACAGCGAAAGCGTTTGGCTTCGCTGCCGTCCGATGATCGAGGCGAACAATTCGATCAGCCGCTCGTCGCTGGCTGTGCCGAGCAGACGGTTCACCTCAGCCGCCGTGATCTGCTTATCCGCGCTGGCGAGAAGTTGATCGAACAGTGACTGACTATCGCGCATCGAGCCGGCGGCGCGGCGGGCGACCAATTCCAGCGCGGCCGGTTCGACTTCCATGTTCTCCGACTTCGCGATGTCGGCGAGCCGCTCGATGATCTGCTGGAGCGCGATCGTGCCGAAATCGAAGCGTTGGCAGCGCGACAAAATGGTGTCAGGAAGTCTTGTTGGCTCAGTGGTGCAGAAGATGAACTTGACGTTTGGCGGCGGCTCTTCCAGCGTTTTCAGCAGTGCGTTAAACGCCGGCTTCGAGAGCATGTGGACTTCGTCGATGATGTAGATCTTGTATTTCGATCGCATCGACGTAACGGTGACATTGGCTCGCAAATCACGCACGTTTTCGACGCCGTTGTTCGACGCGCCGTCGATTTCATGCACATCGACGTCGCTGCCGACGGAGATACTCTCGCAGACTTCGCAGTGATTGCAGGGCGTCCCATCGACGGTGTTCGGGCAGTTCAGCGCCTTGGCGAAGATGCGAGCCGTTGAGGTCTTGCCGACTCCGCGTGCTCCGGTGAAGAGGTACGCATGGCCGACTCGGCCGGAGAGGATCGCGTTTCGGAGCGAGGTCGCGACGTGCTCTTGCCCGATGACTTCGTCGAAGCCTTGCGGGCGGTAGCGGCGGGCAAGCACGGTGTACGTCGCGGACGAAGCTTCCATGATGCGGCTCGAAAAAAAGACAGGCGGGAAAAGCGACCTCCTTCCGCACCTGAAAGCACATCGCTTAGGGCTGCTTCGGTTAGGATCTGACCCGGTTCACACGGCCTCACCGCAGTCAGAGGTCGCCTTCCCCGCCTGGCGAAGGTGAGCGGGCATTATCGGGGAAGCGAGTCGCTCGTCAAGCAGGTGAGTTTTCCGAGAACTTCGCGGG
>CAMDPK010000017.1 GCA_945904015.1 Candidatus Kuenenia stuttgartensis
GGCGTCAGCTTGCCTTGGCAATACACCGTGCGGCCGAACTCGCCGCCCCAGACGACCAGCGTCTCGTCGAGCAGGCCGCGCTGCTTGAGGTCTCGGACCAGCGCGGCACACGCTTGATCGACGTCGCCGCATTGCAGACGCAGGTCCGACGGCAAGTCGTAATGCTGATCCCAACCGCGATGATAAAGCTGCACGAACCGCACGCCCCGCTCGACCAACCGCCGAGCCAGCAGACAATTCGCCGCGAACGAGCCGGGACGCCGAGCCTCTTTGCCGTACAACTCAAACGTGGATTCGCTCTCGCGAGACAGGTCGGTCAGTTCCGGGACGGCGGTCTGCATGCGGAACGCGGTTTCGTATTGCGCGATGCGTGTTTCAATCTCGGTGTCGCCGAGTTTTTCAAACCGCTGCTGATTGAGTTCGGCGAGCGTGTCGAGCATCCGTCGCCGCGAATCGGCCGACAGTCCCGGCGGGTTCTTGAGGAACAAGACTGGATCGCCGTCGGTGCGGAACTGCACTCCTTGATGCTGCGACGGCAGGAACTCCGCACCCCACAACCGCGCGTACAACGGATCGGCCGGCCGAGCGGCACTGCCTCGCGAGAGCAGCACGATGAAGGCAGGTAGGTTTTCGTTGGCTCGGCCAAGTCCGTGACTGACCCAGGCTCCGAAGCTCGGCCGGCCCGGCTGTTGGTGCCCGGTCTGCAAGTACGTCACGGCCGGATCGTGATTGATCGCTTCCGTCGTGACGCTGCGGATCACGCACAGGTCATCGACGACGCCAGCCGTGAAGGGCAACAACTCACTGACCCAGGTGCCGCAGTCGCCGTGCTGAGCGAATCGAAAGGCCGACGCGGTGACCGGCAGGCTCGCCTGCCCCGACGTCATGCCGGTCAGTCGCTGAGTCCCTCGCACCGACGCGGGCAATTCCTGTCCGTGCCATTCGCGCAGCTTCGGCTTGTCATCCAGCAGGTCCACTTGCGAAGGCCCTCCGTGCATGAACAGCGAGATGATGCTGCGAGCCTTCGGCGCTCGATGCGGCGGCACTGCGAACCCACCGTCGGCCAACATCGCTGCGAGCGCGGTGGCTCCGAAGCCAAGGCTCGATTGCTTCAGCCAATCGCGGCGTGTGGGGAGGCGGGACATCATCGTTTCTCGATCGGCAACAAGTTTGAACTCGGATTTCAGGCGTGGCTAAACTAACCCGAAGCGTCAGCGAGGGCGAGTGCTCCGAACGACGATGTTCTTGCATCGCAGCTCTGTGAAGCGCCCGCCATCGCTGACGCTTCGGGTTATTTTGTCTGGCAGATCGCGACATATCGCCGCACGGCTTCCGACATGCCGAACTCCAGCGCGTCGGCGATCAGGGCATGACCGATGGAAACTTCTTCGACCAGCGGCACGGCTCGCAGGAACGGGCCGAGGTTGTCGAGATTCAGATCGTGTCCGGCATTCACTCCGAGACCGACCTGCTGAGCCGCTTGCGCGGCGGAAGCGTATTGTGCCAGCGAAGCGTTGCGTCGCGCTGTCGGGAAATCGCGGGCGTAGGGTTCGGTGTAAAGCTCGATGCGATGTGCTCCGGTGACAGGGACGAGCGGCATCGCATCGGGCGTTGGGTCCATGAAGATCGAGACACGGATGCCGGCGGCTCGCAGCGGCGGAACGACTCGCATGAGCAAGTCGGCTTGAGCGACGACATCCCAGCCGTGGTCCGAAGTCCGTTGATCGGGGGCGTCGGGGACCAGCGTGCATTGCTCCGGTCGGACTTCGTGAACGAGCCGCAGGAAGTCGTCGGTCGGGTAGCCTTCGATGTTGAACTCGACGTGGAGTTCGCAGGTGAGTGCGCGCAGTTCATGGACGTCGCTGGGGCGTGTATGGCGTTCGTCCGGTCGAGGATGCACGGTGATCCCGGCGGCTCCGGAGGCGACGCACAGCCGAGCGAATCGGCACACATCGGGCAGGCCGTTGTCTCGTGTGTTTCGCAACAAGGCGACTTTGTTGAGGTTCGCGCTGAAGGCGGTCATTGGGTGGGCTTTCGTCGTAGCCCTGTCGCTCCGCGACAGGAAAGCCGAACGTCGTTTGGCTTTGGAGAGCGGGTTTTGGTGACCGAGTCTGTGTGAGATTCGGCTGTCCTGTCGCGGAGCGACAGGGCTACGGAGACGATATTACCGGCCTGACCTGCGTGCGTTGAGCGACACGGAACCAGTCGGGAGTAGCCACAACCCGGCGGGGTGGTATCATGGTCGGCCGTTTCCGTCGTTTTTCGGCGAGCGGACGTATTGGGCGGCGATTCCCGTCCACGATTCTTTCGCCGCGAGGTGCATGATGTCTCAGGTTGTCGATCAATTGGAACCTTCCGCCGTCCGCCCCGCCTCGATCGAGCCTGGCTTCGACGAGTTTGGCTACAAGCCGATTCCGCCGCTGGCTCCGGTTTCCGCACTGTTGGGTGTCTGTGCTTTGTCGGGTCTTCTCAGTCCACTGGGCCTCGTCTTCGGAGTGTTCGGACTGGTTCTGGGATTCATCGGCCTGCGACAAATCCAGCGAGCCGAGGGTGATCTCGGCGGGCGCAAAATCGCTTCGCTGGGCGTATCGATCTCTGCGGTCCTGCTCGTGAGCAGCACGGCTCTGCACATCTACTGGTATCAAACCGAAGTGCCCGCAGGGTATCAGCGAATCAGCTTCGGAGCAGACATCTCGAAGAAGGGGTTCGTCGTCGAAGACGGCGAGGGGCGAGCTCATCCCGACATCGCCGCTTTGGAAGGCAAGCCGCTCTTCTTGA
This sequence comes from Candidatus Kuenenia stuttgartensis, assembly GCA_945904015.1. Classification (GTDB taxonomy): domain Bacteria; phylum Planctomycetota; class Planctomycetia; order Planctomycetales; family Planctomycetaceae; genus SXKJ01. The sequence goes on from CAMDPK010000017.1 coordinate 2,779, forward strand.
AGGGCTACATGTATCCGGAGGGGCGGCCGGATGGCATCGTGTCCTTCATTCTTTGTCGAGACAACGGCCAGTGCTGTTTCGGCGGTCAACCCAAGCTGACCGATATGATCAAAGTGAAGATGACCGAAGGCCAGACCGCGAGGTTCAGCGACCACATGGTCTCGGTCGCAGGTGTTTTCCGGTTGCGTGATTTGCAAAATTCCGGCAACCTGGAGCCCGCGTTCGAATTGGAAGCGACTCACTTTGGCCCGGCCAAGACGTCGTATTGAATGGAATCGAATCCCGGAGCCTGATGATGACGCTCGGTCCCCGAATGGCTGCGATGCTGCTGGCGATGACTTCCGTCACGCTGGCGGTTGGCTGCGGACACTCCGAAGGGAAAGCGTCGAATTCGACCATCACGCTCGGAGCCGCCGCTGAGATTCCGGAATCCCCGGCATCGAAGGCGACACCTTCAGAGGTCGTCCCGGTTTCCGCCAGCGATACCCCAATCGTGGAGACCGAGTCCTCGAAGTCGCCCGACGTGAAGCCGTCAGCGCCCACCGAACCGGCCGCCGCACCGACGACGGCCGTGACTGATGAGACTCGCACCTTCAAAGTCGAAGGACCAGAGAACTCCATTCGCGTTAGCTTTGACGACTTCGACCTGCTCAAGGTGATGAACCTCGACCCGGTGCCGCCGGATGCTCCCGAACGATTGCCGAAGTGGCTGAAGGAACTCGACGGCAAGCGGATTCGAGTCCGAGGCTTCATGTTCCCACCGTTTCAGGACACTGACATCCGCGGCTTCGTGCTGGCTCGCGACAACCAGATTTGCTGCTTCGGCCGGACTCCAAAAGAATACGACCTCGTCGAAACCTTCCTGCGCAAAGGAGTGACGACACACTACATTCAGAACCGCCCGTTCGACGTCGTCGGCGTCTTCCGCATCAAGTCGGAGATCGAGAAGTACTCCGCGATGTACGAACTGGAAGACGCGGTTGTCATTGAGAAATAGCCAAGTGAAATTGGCGAGCGGAAGGTGTCAACCCTCCGAGATCCCGAACCCGAATGACTCGGAGGGTTGACACCCTCCGCTCGCCAGGAATGAACCAGGAGCCTGCCATGAAATCCCGCTTGCTGATTGTTCTCGCCGTCACGTTGCTCGCATCACAGGTCGCTCTGGGTTGTCCGTTTTGCTCCGCCCCGTCGCTGACGCTCAGCGAGCAGTTGACTCAAGCGGATGCCGCCGTGCTGGTGAAGTGGGTCGATGGGAAAACTCCGACGGAGAAGTCCGCCGGCAGTACGACGTACGCGATTGTCGAGGTCTCGCGCGGGTCGAAGGAGACACTCAAGAAGGACGACAAACTGACCGTGCCACGCTATCGAGCCGGTAAAAAGGATGACCTCTTCCTGCTGTTCGGCACCAAGGACAAAGAGATCGACTGGTCCAGCCCGCTGGAAGTCACCGAGGTCACCTACCAATACATCGTGCAGGCTCCATCGCCGGAATCGCCGACGGCGAAACGGCTGGAGTACTTCTTGAAGTTCTTGGAGTTCTCGGACCAGCTCGTCTCGAACGATGCCTACGGCGAGTTCGCGAATGCCCCCTACGAGGACATCGTCAAAATCAAGGACAAGATGGATCGGGCCAAGATCGCCAAGTGGATCACCAACAAAGAAACCTCGCCAACGCGGATGGGCTTGTACGGGTTGCTGCTCGGCCTGTGCGGCAACGACGACGATGCAAAAATGATGGAAAAGAAGATCGAAGAACAGGTCCAAGATTTTCGATTGGGCATCGACGGCTTGATCTCCGGGTACTTGCTGCTGACCGGCGAGAAGGGAATGGAAACGATCGACAACAGCAAACTCCGCGACAAGAAGGCTCCGTTCAGCGAGACCTATGCAGCGATGCAGGCGTTGCGATTCATGTGGACCTACGGCAACGGCCGCGTCAGCAAGGAACGCTTGCGACAGTCGATGCGCGAGCTGCTCGACCGCCCGGAACTCGCCGACCTCGTCGTCGCCGACCTCGCCCGCTGGGAAGACTGGTCCGTTCAAGACCGTCTGATGAAGCTTTACGGGCAAGGGGAGTACTCGATCCCGTCGATCAAACGTGCCATCGTCCGCTACCTGCTCACCGCCGCGAAGGTCCAACCCCCGAAGGCCGAGGAGCCTAAAAAAGAAGATCCCAAGCAAGAGGATCCAGCGGCACCCAAGCCGAAACCGGAAGTCCTCCCCGCCTCCGTACTGCAAGCCCGCGCCAACCTCGAAAAGCTCCGCGAGACGGATCCAAAGACAGTCAAAGAAGCGGAACGATTCTTCTTCTTGCAGTGAGGCGTGAGGCAGTCATGCGACGTCAAATTCACACCATCGGCGTCTGCATGCTTCTGCTGTTGGCGATCGGTCCAACGCGAAATGCGTGGGCCTGTCCGTTCTGCGGGCCGCCTCAATCTCGGTTGAGCGAGCGATTAGCCAAGAACGACGTCGCGGTTGTGGCGGAATGGCTTGAGGCGTCGCAAGCCAAAAATGCAACCGATGGAAGTACGCGATTCCGAGTCATCGAGCGGATTCGCGGCCCCGAAGGCAAGCTCGTATTTGCCAAAGGAGACCGCATCACGTTGCCTCGCGAATGGCGGGCGGAAGCGAGACAGCACTGCTTGCTGTTCGGACGCAAGGAAGAGGAACTCCTGTGGGAGACTCCGGTGCCGCTGTCCGACGAGGCGTATCAATACGTCTTGAAAGCTCCGGCGATCGACGAGCCGGTCGGAAAGCGACTGGAGTACTACCTTGGGCACCTAGAATCGAGCGACTCGCTGATTGCGATGGACGCGCTGGCCGAGTTTGCCGTCGTCCCGTATGCCGATGTTGCCACATTGGCGAAAAAGCTGCCGCGAGAAAAATTGCGCGGCTGGCTCGCCGACGAGCAAACCGTTCCCCATCGGTTGGGTTTGTACGGCATGATGCTCGGCTTGTGCGGCATGGAGAAAGACGCAGAGACTTTGCGAGCCAGAATCGAAACTCCGAATCCCGGATACCCCTTCGGCCTGGATGGGGTCGCGTTTGGCTATCTCCTACTGACGAAGTCCGACGGCCTGGACATTCTCGATGAAATCAAACTTCGCCCCACAAAGACCAACTCGACAGAGCTGGCCTCGCTCATGGCGGCGATGCGAGTCATGTGGACCGACGGCGGTGACCGCATCCCGCGCGAGCGGCTGCGGCGGTCGATGCGGCTGTTACTGGATCATCCTGAAGCTGCCGAAAAGGCGATCACCGACCTCGCTCGTTGGGAAGACTGGTCGATCCAGGATCGCCTGATGAGTCTTTACGGTGCCGACGGCTTTGATGATCGCCACACGCGCCAGGCGATCGCGGGATATTTTCTCGCAGCCACGAAGGCCGAGTCGGCCACGACGAAGTTGCAGGCTCGCGCAAATCTCGACAAGCTCCGCCAACGTGATCCGGCAATCGTCAAGAATGCCGAGCGATTTATTCGGGGCGAGTGACAAAGCTCGTACAGCGTTGGAAACGTGCCCCGCGATTTCAACAACGGGGGTCGAGATGTTTGCGTTGGATGCGGTGCAGCAGGCGTTGCGGCAGTTCGGATTTGATGGCTGGCTGTTGTACGACTTTCGGGGCAGCAACATGCTGGCTCGGCGAGTGCTCGATATGGGAGAGCTGCCGGTCACATCGCGGCGGTGGTTTTACTTCGTACCGGCCCACGGTGAACCGCTGCGGTTGGTGCATCGCATCGAGACCGGTGCTCTCGATCATCTGCCGGGACCGAAGACGGTCTACCTGAAGTGGCAGGAGCTCGAAGCGGGCATCGCGCAACTGCTCGGCGGCATGCAGCGGGTCGCGATGGAATACTCGCCGCGGAACGGCAACCCGTATGTTTCCCGCGTTGATGCCGGGTTGGTCGAGATCGTGCAATCGCTGGGCATCGAAGTCGCATCCTCGGGCGATCTGATTCAGCTCTTCGAGGCGGCGTGGGACGACGACCAAATCCGCTCGCACTTCGCGGCCGAGAAAGTCACCGACAGCGCGTACGGTGTCGCCTGGAAGTTCATCGCCGACGAAGTGCGGTCGCGCGGCGAGACAAATGAACTCGCGGTGCGAGACGTCATCATGGATCACTTCGCCAAACATGGCGTGACGACGTATCACCCCCCGATCGTCGGTGTCGGGCCAAACTCCGGCGATCCGCACTACGAGACCGGCACTGGCACCAACACGACGATTCGAAGCGGCGACTTCGTGCTGATTGATTTGTGGGGCAAGCTCGATCAACCGAGGTCGGTCTACAGTGATCTGACCCGCACCGGGTTTGTCGGAGAGACTGTTCCGCAGCACATTGCGGAAGTGTTCGCGATCGTGGCGAAGGCTCGCGATGCGGCGATCGCGTGCGTGAAGGCGGCGTTCGCGGCCAAGCGACCGCTGCAAGGTTGGGAAGTCGACGACGCCTGCCGAGCCGTCATCGTCTCGGCAGGCTACGGCGACCGCTTCGTGCATCGCACGGGGCACAGCATCGGTCAGGAAGTCCACGGCAACGGAGCCAACATGGACAACCTGGAAACTCACGAGGAGCGATTGATCCTGCCGCGAACCTGTTTTTCCGTCGAACCGGGCATCTACTTGCCGGAATTCGGCGTGAGGTCGGAGATCAACGTCTTCGTCGATCCGCAGAGCGAGGTGCATGTCACCGGCGGCGCACTCCAGACCGAGGTTGTGCCGATTCTGGCCACGTTCTGACCGGGCACGCGAACCCGCAGTATTTGCCCATCTTTCCTATTTCAACACTTCACGTCTGCGCATTCGGACAGTATTTTCCTGGCGTCTCTGCGCGCCCCGCTGTTGGAGTTGGCTGGGTTGGGCGTCGCGGCAACGTCTCTGTTCAGCCAGCGAGTGGTTCACATTGAAAAGGAAAGCAGCATGAAGAAACTTCTTTGGGTCAGCCTCGCGGCCATCGGGTTGATGGCACTCGCGAGCAGCCCCGCTTCCGCCGACAACTATTGTCGCCCGGCCTGTCAACCCGCCTGTCCGGCTCCGGCCCCCTGCATGGTCGAGCGGACGGTGCTTGTGCCGCAGATGACGACAGAGACTCGCAGGGTCTGCATGATCGAGTGTCGTCCGGAAATGCGCACAAAGAAAATCAACGTCTGTCGGATGATCGAGGAAACGAAGGAAGTCCAATACGAGTACTGCGAATGGCGACAGGAAGTGAAGACTCGCCAAGAGACCTATCAGGTTCTGGTGCCGGAGTGGAAAGACGTCACGACCGAATACACCGTGATGGTCCCGCACATCGAGAAGCATCAAGGTGTCCGCAAGGTTGCGAGGTGCGTCCCCAGCGTCGAGAAGCGCACCGTCTGTGAGCACACAGGTCACTGGGAAGATCGCTCAGTCCAAGTGCAAACTTTCGTCCGCGGCTGCGATGCTTGTGGCCGTCCGATCTGCTGTCCGCAAACCACGACCTGCACTCAAAAGGTCTGGGTTCCGGAAGTCGTTCAGAAGGAGATCGAGGTCACGGTTCACAAGGTCGTTTGCGAAGATCAGCCCTTCGAATACGAAGTGACCGTCTGCAAGCCAGAGAATAAGACTTGCACTCAGAAGGTCTGCACACACAAGTGCGAGACGAAGACTCGCGACGTCTGCTACACCGTTTGCGTCCCAGAGAAGAAGACAGGGACTCGCACCGTGACCTGCTGCAAGCCGGTCATGGAAGAGAGGGAAGTCCAATGCACCGTGATGGTGCCGTACAAGGTTGAGAAGGATGTCCAAGTCTGCGTCTGCAAGATGGTCGAGAAGAAGATTCAAGTCGCGGTCTGCTGTCCACAACCGGCGTGTGCTCCGGCTCCGAGCTGCTGCCCGACTTCGACTTGCTGTCGGCCAGTCGCTTCGTGTTGCTCGCCGGCTCCGACGTGCTGCGGAGCGGCCCCAAGCTGCTGTCGCTGACCGTTGACGTGCGGGCGAGACGCCCAAACCACAAAATCCACCCAGGCTCGTGCGAACGGGCCTGGGTATTTTGTTGCGCGGTCCGAAACCGGGCCTCAATGTAACCCGAAGCGTCAGCGAGGGCGTCGTCACGGTTCGCCCTCGCTGACGCTTCGGGTTACATCGCGGCACGCTGCTCCCAACATGAACAATTCTGGATAAGCTTCCGCCCTGTTCGGCGAATGACCGGGCAAATATTGCGAGACGATTTGACGCCATGAACAGTGACGCTGTGAATGCAACCAACTCCACCATGAAACGCGAGCGACCGTCGTTTTCGGCCCGGATCAAGCGGACTTTCGGCCCGGTGCTCCCCGGTTTGGTTTTGGATTTTGCGGATTTTTTCTCTCTGACTCGCACCGTTGGACCTTGGGCCAGCTTCCCGATTGGGTTCGTCATTGGCATCTGGTTGAGTCTGTACTATCCGTTCGGTTTTGGCTGGCGGCTCGTCATCGCGCTGGGATCGGGCCTTTACACGCTGACTCCCGGCACCGAGTACATCCCGCTGGCGACCATCCTGACTTGCTTGGGACGATTCATCGAGTCTTCGCCGGAGACGACCATGACAACGACCGATTCCACCAGTCGTGACAGCATCGTTGCGAGCGACGAACCCGTTCGCCGAGGACCATCGACTTCCACGAAGGCCGCGTGTCCGGAATGTGGTTCGTCATCGCTGAGGTACGGCGAAGTCGCTCAACGCTTCGTCCCATCAGGAAGCAGCGTGTGGGCGAAGGGGCACGAGATCAATGCCTTTGTCTGTCTCGAATGCGGCTTCGTCGGCCACTACCTGGCCAGCAGCGATTTGGAGAAATTGCGAGAGGACAAGCCGTCGTAGCGGTCCCGATTCAGTCCTTCTCCCTTCGGGAGAAGGTGGCCGAAGGCCGGATGAGGGACTCGATTGCAGTTTGATTGTCGATTTCCGTACCGACCCTCACCCCGACCCTTTCCCAAAGGGAGAGGGAGGAAGACGGCATCGCGACACACTCGACGCTCAGCCCTTGATGACACCGATCGGTTTCATCCGCGCGACCTTCTTCGACAGGCCAGCTCGATGGACGACGTCCACGACCATGTTCACGTCTTTGTAGGCATCGGGTTGTTCTTCCGCGAGACCCTTCCAGCTTTGAGCGCGGGCCACGACTCCTCGGCTGAGTAATTCCTTGTCGATGCGTCGGCCTTGGGACAACTCGACCGCTTTCGTGCGACTGAGGACTCGGCCGGCTCCGTGACAGGTCGTGCCGAAGGTTTGATCCATGCTGCCCTGCTGACCGACGAGCACCCAGCTCGCGCGGCCCATGTCACCGGGGATGAGGACCGGCTGCCCGACCGCTCGGTAGTGCGTTGGGACTTCTGGATGACCGGGCGGAAACGCGCGAGTCGCCCCTTTGCGATGTACCCAGACTTTGCGTTGCTCGCGGCCGACGGTGTGCTCCTCGAACTTGGCGATGTTGTGAGCGACGTCGTACATCAAGCTCATCTGCAACTCTTGCCACGGTCGGTTGAAGACCGACTCGAAGACTTCGCGAGCTTGCCAGGTCAGCAGTTGCCGATTGCAAAATCCGAAGTTCGCAGCGGCGCGCATCGCGCCGAGGTAGTGCTGCCCTTCGGGGCTGAGCACCGGAGCGCACGCGAGTTGCCGATCCGGCAGCACGATCCCGTATTTCTCTGGGACGCCGCGCAGATGCAGCAATGCGTCGTCGCAGACTTGATAGCCCAGGCCGCGCGAGCCGGAATGAATCATCACGCAGACTTGGTCCTTTTTCAGGCCCAGCACGTCAGCGGCTTGTTCGTCGAAGATCGACTCGACGATCTGCACCTCCATGAAGTGATTGCCAGAGCCGAGCGTGCCACACTGACTCGCCCCGCGCTGGATCGCTCGATCCGAGACGTTGCCCGGTTCGGCTCCGTCGATTCGGCCGCGAGCTTCGGTGTTTTCGATGTCCGCCTCGGTCGCGAGGCCGCGGCGCTGCAAGTAACCGACTCCTTCGCCCATCAACTCGCGCAGTTCGGTCATGTTGAAGTGATACTTGCCGGAGCGACCGACACCGGTCGGCACGTTTTTGAACAGCTCGTCGATCAGCCGAGTCAGATGCGGTTTGACGTCGTCATGCGTCAAGTTCGTGCGAATCAGCCGCACGCCGCAGTTGATGTCGTAACCGACTCCGCCGGGCGAGATGACGCCCCCCTGATCGGGATCGGTCGCGCACACGCCACCGATCGTGAAGCCGTAGCCCCAATGAATGTCGGGCATCGCGAGACTGGCGACTTGAATTCCCGGCAACGTCGCGACGTTCGCGACTTGTTCGGGAGCCTGATCGTGACGGACCTGCTCGATCAGTTCGTCGCTGGCGTAGATCAAGCCATCGACGAGCATGCCGATCTTGTACGACTTGGGAATCTTCCAGCAACAGTCGTTGAGTCGAATCAACGGACCATCGAAACCGGGTTTACCCATCGGATACATCCGCTTCATTCTGCATGGTCGACTTCTTGCGGACGATGTCCCAATGGGCTTGGATGACGTCAGCCGCTTCGTCGGCGGTGGGCTTGTCCGAGAGAAAGAGTGCGACTCCTTTGCGGTCGGCCTTTTCCTGAACTTTCGCTTGCTTCGGATTGTAGAAGGTTGTGGAGTTGACGTCGCGATCTTGTCCGACCAGCCGGAAGGTCATCGAGCCGACTTTGAGCAAGCCGCCAGGTTCGAGCAGAACTTCTCCGGTGATGCGTTCGTTGTCGATGAACGTGCCGGCTTCACTACCGAGGTCATTGACGAGGATCCCCCTTGGGGTCGGCTTGAGAGTGCAATGTTTGGGAGCGATGCCCTCGCCCGTCTGTTTGAGTTGGCAGGAATGGCCGCTGCCAAGCGTGATCTCGTAGTCAGGCAGCATCAGCTTCTTGCCTTTAAGCGCGCCGGTCAAAATGCGGAGCACGCGCAGCGAACTGGCCAAGGCCGCTCGCGAGAGCGGGGCACCGATGATCGAGAGAGCGCCGATTTGTCGCTTCTGACACTTGGGGCAGGTGCGGGCCTTTTCGAGATCCGCCGAGAAGAGTTTGTAAAACGTGCCGCAATGCTGGCATTTGACGGACAGAAACCGCATCGGATCGTTCAGGGCGTTGGCCGTCGCGGCATCCGCCAGTTTGACGATCATCGGATGCACGCTGCGTTCGGGGACTTGCACCATCGCCTGGCATTGCGAGCAAGTCACGATTTTGCCGCGGTATTCGAGCTTCTCTTTCATGCGATGTCCGCATTTGCAACGGAATCGAATCTCCCCTTTTTCTTTCCCTTCTCGTTCGTCGGCTTGTCGATCCCAAACGGCTTTGGCCACTTCGCGGATCGTCGTGACGAGAGTTTTCGGCTCGCAAGGCCGCGTGATGTAACCGTCAGCTCCTAGTTTCGACGCCAAGTTTTGTGCGGCTTCCAATTCGATCTCGGAGTAAATCACGACCGGGAGAAAACGGTCCTGTTTCTTCAAGCGTTCACAAATCTCAAAGCCGCTCTCGCCGGGCAAGATCAACGTCAGCAGCACCAAGTCCGGGCGATCCAGCGCGAGGCTGCCATGTACCTGACCGCCATCTTTGAAAACCTTGGCGTCAAATCCGGCCTGGTCCAGAACGGATTTCGTTCCTCGCGCGGACTCTTCGTTGTCGTCCACCACCATGATGTAACGGACCACCGCGCGCTGCCCGCCAAGGTCACCAGACTCCTGAATGTCTCGCGCCATGCCTCACCGTAAATAATGTCGGCTCACGGTCCGGACCGAAACGAAATGACAACTCGGTCGAAGTGATCAGGGACCGCTCCCGGAAGCCGCAGGAGTATGCCGTCGTCGTCTGAGACCAGCAATTAGCCGCAGCTCGTTTCTGGCGAATTGGCGGATCGAGCGGCTCAAAGTCAGAGATTATCCGTCGCCAAATCGCTGGCCTGGCTGGATCGGATAACCTCTCAGGAAGTCGGCTGCGGACATCGGGCGTTTCCCCTCTGGCTGAAGCGATTCCAACGAGACGGCATCCTGGCCGGACTTCACCAGCAATTGCCCCGCAAGCGACGGCAACACCAAGCCGCAAGCAGCGGTCGTCGAGTCTGCAACCACGCTCACCTGCGGGACGATGACTCGCAGCGGCGGATGATCCGCTCGAAGCCAATGCGAGAACGCTTTGGGCCACGGCTGCATCGCTCGAACGTGGCAGGCGATCTCGGTCGCGGTTCGGGTCCAGTCAATCTCACCATCCGATTTGCTGAGCCGCCGTGCGTACGAGGCTTGCGAATGATCCTGCGGCTGCGGAGTTGCGGTGCCGGCATCAAGCTGCTCGACGACGCGCATCAGCACCGGCACCGCGAATGTGCCGAGTCGCTCTTCCAACGCTCCCGACGTTTCGTCCGGTCCGATCGGAGTCCGCTCGATGGCCAGCACTGGGCCGGCATCCAATTCGCGAACGATTTGAAAGATCGTGATGCCGGTCTCGGTGTCGCCGACCCAAACCGCATGCTGAATCGGAGACGCACCGCGATGTTTGGGCAGAATCGAAGCGTGGACATTGATCGCGCCGAGCCTCGGCAGGCTCAGCAACTTGTTCGACAGAATTTGCCCATAGGCCGCCACGACGTACAAATCGGCCTGCCAACTGGCCAACACGTCGAGCGATTCGGGAGCACTCGCCTTCGCCGGTTGAAACACCGGCAACTCGCGAGCGATGGCCAACTCCTTCAGCGGATTGCGATGCTGATGATGACCGGCTCCGGTTCGATCCGGCTGAGTCACCAGACCAACGACCGTGTGCCGCGAATCGAGCAACCCTTGAAACGTCGGTAGCGCAAACGATCCGGTCCCCAGCATCGCAATCCGCAGTGTCACGGTGTCATCCCATTTGCTAGGTGTGGCCCACTCGGAGCCAGTCTCGCTTGAGTTCGTCGTCACTGGAGATCGTGCCATCTGCACGCCACGCGGCCAGATTCGTCAAAACCACCATGACTGGATTGGTGCCGTCGCGAGCCTTCACGAATATGGCGGCTTCGTCCGCATCGGTGAAGAAAACATCCTCTTCGGTGTTTTGGAGACCGAAGCCTTCCTGCACCATGCGGAGAATGTCTGCTTCTTCTGGAGTCAGTGGTCGCCGATTCAAAGGCACTCCGATCATGACGATGTCCGCACCAATCCCTTTTCCAACGCCTTCACAATCCCTTTTCCAACGCCTTCAGTTGTCGCTTGATCTCGTCGTCGGGAGGGAACTGTCCGATCGACTGTTGTTTGCGGAAGTCCGACTCGAATCCGAGCAACCTTGGCTCGACCTTCAAGCGGTCATCCGGTGTGAGCCGATCGACAAACAGCACGCCGTCGAGATGATCGGTCTCGTGCTGCACGACGCGAGCCGGCAAATCGTCGAGGTCCATCTCGAAACCAATACCTTCGAGGTCAAACGCCTCGACCACAATCTCCTCGGCTCGGTCCACGTTGGCGTACAGGCTCGGCAGACTGAGACAGCCTTCCTCACCCGTCGTGGTCCCTTTGCGGCGGCGGATGCGAGGGTTGAGGAACACAATTTCCTCGTCCTTCTCTGCCGGGTCGGCCGTCACGTTGACGATAAAGAATCGCAGCGGCAGCCCGACTTGATTGGCCGCGAGTCCGATTCCCTTCGCCGAGTACATCAAGTCGAACATCTCGCGCACGACGGAGCGAAGCTCTTCGTTGATCGACTGGATCGGCTTCGCCTTCCAACGCAAAGCGGGATGGCCATACTGCACAATCTGCATGAGACTCTCGACGGGACAGAGATTTTCGGACTCAGATGGACAACGGCGGAGGATTATAGCCGTCCCCGAAACGTGGTCGAGCAGCGACGAGTTTGCCACAATCCCCGCCCAACGTGGGGCAGGTTTTCAACCTGCCCGCCCTGACTTGGCAGGTTGAAAACCTGCCCCACGCGAGGCCGCGATGACACTCCTCTTCACCGACCCAATTTTTCTCGAACACGACACCGGCCAGCATCCGGAGAAACCGGAGCGGCTTCGCAGCATCACCGCCAAGCTGGCCGCACAAAAGCTCGATCAAGCCTGCGCGAAGGGGGAAATCGCCGTCGCATCGCGCGAGCAACTTCAGCGAGTCCACTCAGCCGGGCACATCGGCCGAGTCGAACGCTTCTGCAAAGACGGCGGCGGAAGGATCGAGGCCGACACCGTGTGCAGCCGACGTTCGTTCGAGGTCGCAGAACGAGCCGCCGGCACAGCCTGCGCGGCAGTCGATCAGGTTTTGAAAGCAGACGCGAAACATCGCCGAGCGTTGTGCCTGATCCGCCCTCCAGGACATCACGCGCTCGCGAACGATCCGATGGGTTTTTGCTTGTTCAACAACGTGGCGATCGCCGCGCGGCAGGCTCAGACGCACGGACTGCGGCGCGTGCTGATCGTCGATTGGGACGTGCATCACGGCAACGGCACACAGGACATCTTCTACGAGGACGGTGAGATCCACTTCTTCTCAGCACATCGCTCGCCGTTTTATCCCGGCACCGGCGATGCCGACGAAACCGGCAAAGGGAAAGGCTTGGGAGCGATCTTCAATCTGCCGGTGAAGTTCGGCACGGCACGACGCGAGTACCTCACTCGGTTCGAGACGATGTTGATCGACGCCGCGAAGCGCTGCCGGCCAGAATTGGTGCTGATCAGCGCGGGTTTCGATGCGCACGCTCAAGATCCGATCGGTTCGCTCGGCTTGGAGACCGAAGACTTCGCGACGCTCAGCAAGCTGGTGCTCGGCGTCGCGAAAGAGCATTGCGGCGGAAAAGTCGTGAGTCTGTTGGAAGGGGGCTACAACGTCACCGCGCTGGCCGACTGTGTCGCTCTGCATTTGAGCGTGTTGAACGGCGAGTAGAACGTAGCCGTCACGCTCCGCGTGACGAGCCGAACACTTCCCAGCGCGTTGTTCAATCGGAGTCTCTTGAATCACTCGGCTCGTCACGCGGAGCGTGACGGCTACGTTCGCGGCTATGTCGTCTGCACCTGGATCCGGCGCGGTTCCGGCTTGTCGGCTTTGGGCAGGACGACTTCCAGCACGCCGTTGTTGAGCTTCGCGGCGATGTGCTGGTGATCGACCTCATCGCTGAGGATGAACGACCGCAGGAAGTCACCGGTCTCGTATTCTTGGTGCAGCAGCCTCGCGTTGTCCGGCACACACTGTTCCATGCGGCCGAAGAGCGTCAGCTTGTTGTCCTGCACCTGAAGATCCAACGTGTCGAGCGACACACCGGGCAAGTCGGCACGCAGGATCAACCCTTCGTCGGTTTCGTAAATGTCGATCGGTGGCGTGAAGACATGCCGCTCGACTGGCGGATGCGGTGCCGGAGTGTTTCCGTTCTTGGCGGTGTGAGTCAGTTCGGTGGTCATGGCGAATGCCTTTGGATACTGGAGTGCCACGGCAGTCTCAGCCGCGGATTCTACAACGCACGGCTGAGACAGCCGTGGCACGAATTCGATCACGTTCCAAACGCGACCGGAATTTGGCGGGGCTTCACTTCTTCTGCTTTGGGCAAATGGACCTTCAAGATGCCGTTGACGAATTCAGCCGAGAGCTCCTCTGACTTCACTCGGTCGGGGAGCGAGATCGAGCGTTGCCAGACTCCGCGCGGACGTTCTTGACGGCGATAACGCTCCTCGGCGGCACCGTCGGGGCTGACGTGACGGCCCGTCATCGACAGCACGCCGTTGGCGATGGTCAGCTCAAGCTCTTCTGATTTGACCCCTGGCAGCTCGGCTGTGATGAGGTACTCCGACGGCAACTCGTACAAGTTGACCGGCGGATACTGGCGGCCGAAGCGAATTCCCTGGAATGACAGGTTGACGCTTTGCAACAGCCGATCGACTTCCCGCTCCAGGTCGTGGAACGCATCCCAACTGTGTCCCCAACGAAAGAGAGCCATGATTGTTCTCCGATTGACAGCGTGAACTGGCGATCCCTCGCAAGGCAAAGAGTGTGCCGAGTGATTCCCTCGACGGCGGGCGGCTCTCAAGCTCTTTTCTGATGGGCAGTTAGCGGTCTCGTCCGTGAACCGAGCGATCGGAGGATTGGCTGCCAAGGTTGCAGTGAAGGGTCTCGCGGCGGATCGGCTGCCAGATTCGCTCGGCGCGATGGCTTTGGCTAAGCTGATTCAGAGTCCCGTCCCGGTCACGAAAGGCGATCATGTCCGAGTTGAATCCGCATCACGCCGTTTATGTCGGCAGTTTTGATCCGCTGACACTGGGGCATCTCGACATCATCCGCCGGGGTGCCGCACTGTTCGACAAGCTGACGGTTGGCATCGGCCTCAATCCAGACAAGCAGCCGCTGCTCACCCCGGACGAGCGCGAGTCGATGTGCCGGCATGTCCTCTCGCCGTTCAAAAATGTCGAGGTGAAATGCTTTGAGGGGCTGACCGTCAACTTCGTACGCGACTGCGGATCGGCCGTGATGCTGCGTGGTGTCCGCACGCTGACGGACATCGAGCTCGAATTCACGTTGACGCTCGCCAACCGAGCACTCGACCCGGCCATCGAGACTGTCTTCCTGATGGCCAGCGAAAAATACTCGCACATCTCCAGCAGCCTCATCAAGCAGATCGCCAGTCTGGGACGCGGCAACACGGCGGAGCAACTCAAATCGTTTTTGCCGCTCGAGATCATTGCGCCGCTGCTGGCGAAATATCCCGATCGATAACCGCAGTGAAAAGAATTTTCGATTGCCGATTTTTGATTTTCGATTGTGAACCGCATTCTCAATCAAAAATCGAAAATCAAATCAAGGAGAACTCTCATGGTCAAAACTGCTTCGACAATGTTGCCGCTGGGAACTGCGGCTCCTGATTTCTCGCTGCCGAATGTTGATGGGCAAATCGTCTCGCTCAAAGACTTCAAAGGCTCAAAGGGACTGCTGGTCGCATTCATCTGCAACCACTGCCCGTTCGTGGTCCACATTCGATCGGAGTTCGCGAAGTTCGCTCGCGAGTACCAAGCCAAAGGAATCGCGATCGTCGGCATCAGCTCCAACGATGCCACCGCGTTCCCAGCCGACGGTCCTGAAAAGATGCAGGCCGAAGCCGCAGCGGCGGGCTACGAGTTTCCGTACTTGTTCGACGAAACGCAGTCGGTCGCAAAAGCCTATCGGGCGGCTTGCACGCCGGACCTGTTCCTGTTCGACGGTCATCAAAAGCTGGTCTATCGCGGCCAGTTCGACGACAGCCGGCCGACGAACGGAGTTCCCGTCACTGGCTCGCACTTGCGAGCTGCGTGCGACGCGGTTCTCGCTGGCAAGACCATCGAAGATGGTCAGCAACCGAGCATCGGCTGCAACATCAAATGGCGGCCGGGCAACGAACCCAACTACTTCACCGGCCATCCGGCGGAGTGACCTTCGGGCATTTAAGTCCGAGGCGAGCGGAGGGTGTTAACCCTCCGAGTCCGGCAAACGATGTGACGTCACTCACTCGGAGGACTGACGTCCTCCGCTCGCCTCGGAATGAATCAGTTCTGCTCATGCGGACGTGACCCCAGCCGCTGTCGCAACAGCGCGGCGCGGGCCACGTTCCGTTCCGCCGATTCGAGCTGTCGCTTGCGAACTTTTTGCAAATGCGCCGGCTGCGTCGTGATCAGCAACTCGTTGATCGTCGGAATCTCCAGCTTGCCGATCAGTCCGAGGTTGATGCCCAGCCGCACGCTCGACAGCAGATGCAACGTCTCTTCCGACGTGATGGTCTGGGCGCTGCTGAGGATGCCGAACGCTCGCGAGATTTGATCGTGCAGCCCTTCGCGGTTGTCGTTGAGCAGACTCTCGCGAGCCTTCCGTTCATATTTCAGAATCGACGGGATGACTTCCTGCACGGTTTGAATCAGCGACTCCTCGCTGTGGCCAAGCGTGACTTGATTGGAGACTTGATAGAAGTCCCCCATCGCCTGGCTGCCTTCGCCGTACAAGCCGCGCACGGCCAGCCGCAGCCGCTGCAACGCCTGGAAGACTTTTTGCAACTCCTTCGTGAGCACCAATCCCGGCAGGTGCAGCATCACGCTGACACGGATGCCGGTGCCAACGTTCGTTGGGCATGCGGTCAGATAGCCCAAGCGGTCGTCGAAGGCGAACGTCACCTCGCGGCTGAGCAGGTCGTCAATGCGATTGATTTCTCGCCAACAATCATCGAGCGCGAAGCCGCTATGAATGACTTGCATCCGCAAGTGATCCTCTTCGTTGATCATCAGGCTAATGTTTTCCTCGTCACTGACGGCCACGCCGCGCGGGCCGGATGCTTCCGAGTGCTCGCGGCTAATGAGCTGCCGCTCGACCAAAAACTGCCGATCCAGCGAGTCCATCTCGCTGACCGGGAGGAACTCCAATCCGTGCGACAGCGGCAAAGCGGTCACGCGGTCGCGGATCAATCCGACGATTTCCGACTTTGCCGTGTCGTCCGCTTTGCTGGGAAACGGGAAGTCGGCCAAGTTGCGAGCCAACCGAATGCGGCTCGACATGATGATGTCCGATTCCGGCCCCGTGCCACGCAACCATTCTCCGCAGTGCGGAGCCAGTGCATCCAAATCCACGATTGATCTCCTTCCGTGTGTTCGCCGGGCAGAATACCGAAGCCAAGCTCGGCCTGCACGTCGCGGCCGATGTCCGATTTCCCAAACTCGAATGTCCCTCGTAAAGTTCGCATCGCACTCTCTTCGCAAGGACAACCATGTATCTCGGCATCGAAATCGGCGGGACGAAATTGCAACTCGGAGTCGGCACAGGCAACGGCCCACCGCTCATCGCGCTTGAACGACGCACCGTCGAACGGACTCAGGGAGCGGCAGCGATTCGGGAGCAAATTCTCGAAGCGGGGCGAAAACTCGTCGGCCAGTATCCGATCAAGCGGATCGGTTACGGCTTCGGCGGTCCGGTGAATTCGATGACCGGCCGAGTCATCACCAGTCATCAGGTCGAAGGCTGGACGGACTTCCCAATCGTCGATTGGACACGCGAGGCGTTCGGCGTTCCCGTGCGGTTAGGCAACGACTGCGACGTCGCCGCGCTGGCGGAAGCAACCTACGGCGCTGGTCGCGGACACGGCACCGTGTTTTACATCACGGTCGGCACCGGCATCGGTGGCGGCTTGGTCATCGACGGGCAATCGCAGGGAGCTGGTCGGCTCGCGATCGCCGAGATCGGCCATCTGCGCCCCGGCCCGCTCGCCGACGATCCGCACGCGACGGTCGAGTCGCTCGCCGCCGGCCCCGGCATCGAGGCCGCCGTGCGAGCACTGCTCACTGGACAAGCTCGGCATCCGCTGATCGTCGCTGGAGCGTTCGCACCTCAAGACGTCTCCGTCGATTGGCCTACCGGTCGCGAATCGGAAGCGGCCGACAACGACACCGCCGATCTGCTCGGCCGCTGTCTCGGCAAGATCGAGGGACTCGATGCCAAGGCGATCTCGCAAGCCGCCGCCGCAGGAAACCGCATCGCGCGAGCGGCTCTGCATCAAGCGCACGTCGCGCTCGGCTGGGGGATCGCGCAGATGGTGACACTGCTCTCGCCAAACGTTGTCGTCATCGGCGGCGGCGTCTCGCTGATGGGCGAAGAACTCTTCTTCGAGCCGCTGCGTCGCCAAGTACATCGCTTTGTTTTTCCACCGCTGGCTAGTTCTGTTCTTCTCGTTCCCGCAGCACTTGACGAAGAGGTCGTCGTTCACGGGGCAATTGCTCTCGCGGCGACCGCGTGATCGAGATTGAGGCAGATCATTCAACCGAATTCAGGCGTGGTCTCTGCCGTCGCGACTGGCAAATTGTGGCGATCGACGATGCGGATTCCGGGACTCGGCGTTGCAGCCGTTCGGATCGAGCCATAAAACCTTACAGATGTCTCGAACGTCGGAAGGTGCTGGTCCAATGGCTCGATTGCGAATTGCCGCTGTGGTCACGGGGATTTTGCTGAGCTTCGCCTCGGCCAGAGCCGAGTTGCAGGTCAGCCCGGCTGTGATTTCGCTCGATCGGCCGGAAGGGTCGCAACAGATCCTCGTGACTGAGGTCGAAGGGGATCGGCGGCGCGATGTGACTCGCGAAGCTCGCTATGAAATTGCAGCTCCGGCTCTCGCCAACATCGCGACCGATGGGCTGTTGCGACCTGCGGGCGAAGGGACGACACAGCTCACCGTGAAGTTCGGCGACAAGACCCTCAACGTGCCGATCACGGTCTCCGGTTTGTTGAAGCCGGTGCCGGTCTCGTTCAGCTACGAAGTGGTGCCGATCCTGACCAAAGGACGCTGCAATGCCGGCGGCTGTCACGGCAAGGCCGAGGGGCAGAACGGTTTCAAACTGAGCCTGTTCGGCTTCGACGCGGTGGCCGACCACGACGCGATTTTCAAAGAGGCCAAGGGGCGACGCCTGTCGCTGACCGATCCGACGGCCAGTCTGCTGATGATGAAGGGGACCGCCACGATGCCTCACGGCGGCGGGCGAAAGATCGAACCGAACAGCCCCGCCGAACATCGCCTGCGCCGCTGGATCGCCGAAGGGGCCGAGTTCGTAGTCCCGCCTTCAGGCGGAATGCCCGTGGAACGGCACGTCGTCGGCATCGAAGTCGAACCGGCTCAAGTCGTGATCGCGGCGAACGGGACGCAGCAGTTGCGAGTCACCGCCATCGACGACGCCGGCGGCAAGCGCTGTGCGACGGTCGAAGCCGACTACATCTCGAACGCGACGCACGTCGCCGACGTCAACACGCGCGGGCTCTTGCAAGCCAGCGATGTGCCGGGTGAAGCGGCGATTCTCGTGCGATATCTCGGTCACGTCGCCGTCTGCCGAGCGGTGATGCCGCGGCCCGGCAGCACGTTCGCTCGGCCGACAGAAAACAACTTCATCGACAAGCATGTCTGGGACAAGCTGACACGGCTCGGCATTCCTCCCAGCGAACCGATCGACGACGCGACGTTCATCCGCCGAGCATTCCTCGACGTGATCGGCACGTTGCCGACCGCCGCCGAAGCTCGCGCGTTCATCGGCGATGCGTCGGCCGACAAGCGAGCCAAGCTCGTCGACTCGCTGCTGCAACGGCCGGAGTACGCCGAGTACTGGGCAATGAAATGGTCCGACTTGCTCAAGGCCGACAAGCTCAAGATCACGCCGCAAGGAACCGTCGGCCTGACTCGCTGGCTGCGAAAGCAGTTCACCGCGAACCGGCCGTACAACGAGATGGTCCACGAGATCCTCACGATCCAAGGCCCGACACAAAGCGAAAGCCCCGCCTCGTTTTTCAAGACGCTCGACACCCCGGAAGTCACCAGCCGAGCGGTCAGCCAGTTGTTCCTCGGCGTGCGGATCGAGTGTGCTCAATGCCATCACCACCCCAGCGAACGCTGGAGCCAAGACGACTACGCCGGCCTCGCCGGATTCTTCTCCGGCACGGTGGTCAAAAAGTTGCCGGACGGTACCGATGCCATCGTCGCTCGCGCGGGCACGGACCAAAAACATCCGCGCACCGGTGAGCTCGTCCCGGCGCGAGCGCTCGGAGCGAAGACGGCCGACTTCACGAACGTCATCGACCGTCGAGTCGTCCTCGCCAACTGGATGACCGCTCCCGACAACCCGTTCGTCACGAAGGCCATCGCGAATCGGCTCTGGGCGCACTACTTTGGCCGCGGCCTCGTCGAGCCGATCGACGACAACCGCGCGACGAACCCCGCGACCAATGAACCGCTGCTCGCCGCGCTCGAAGCGCATCTCAAAGAAGTGAAGTACGACCTCAAGGCGTTCACGCGCACGCTGCTGCTGTCGCGAGCCTATCAGCTCGGATCGGCGAATGATCTGAACCGCGATGACCGCCAGCACTTCTCGCACGCTCGACCGAAAACGCTCCCGGCCGAAGTGCTGCTCGATGCGATCAGCCAGACGACCGGCGTCCCTGAAAAGTTCAACGGCTGGCCCGATGGAGTCCGCTCGATCCAAGTTTGGGACAACCGGATGCCGTCGTACTTCTTCCGCATCTTCGGCCGTCCCGTCCGAGCCACCGTCTGCGAATGCGAACGGAGCAACGAACCAAGCATCTCTCAGGCGTTGCACCTGCTGAACTCCCCCGAAGTCCACGCCAAGCTGACTCACCGCCACGGCCTGGCTCGCAAACTCGCCGCGACCCCCAAGTCCAACGACGAACTGGTCGATGAAATCTACCTGAGCACCCTCACCCGCTTTCCGACCGCCGAAGAAAAAGCGCTGATGGCCACCGCCTTCGAGGCCGCCGGAGCCAACCGGTATCAAGCGGTCGAGGACGTGCTTTGGGCGGTGCTCAACACAAAAGAGTTTCTCTACAATCACTGAGAATCACTGAGCCTTTGGAGCCAATCATGCTCAACTTCCAATTGCCTTCTGTTGGTCATCGCTTCTGTGACGGTCTGACTCGCCGACAAACATTGCGACTCGGAGCGACCGGCTTGTTCGGCGGCCTGACGTTGCCTCAACTTCTGCGAGCGGAAGAGGCCAACAAGACCGAGCGAGTGCGCGAGGCAAAAGCCAAGTCGTGCTTGTTCATTTTCCTCGAAGGCGGGCCGCCACAGCAGGACATGTGGGATCCGAAGCCGGATGCTCCGTCTGAAATTCGTGGGCCATTCGAACCAATCTCGACCGCGCTGCCAGGCGTGATCTTCACCGAGCACTGCAAGAACTGCGCGAAGATCGCCAACAAGTTCACCGTCGTCCGCAGCCACAGTCACGCCGACAACGGACACGCGACCGGTTATCACTACGTCATGACCGGACGCCGCGCGGCGTTTGCCGACGGCGAGTATCCGCTCCCCACCAACGAGCTGTTTCCGTCGCTCGGTTCGATCGTGGCGCGGGAACTCGGCAGCAGCGGAACCGTGCCGCCGTACATCAACATGCCGCATCCGATGTCCGCCGGTGGACCGGGCTTTTTCGGTGCCGAGTTTTCTCCGTTCGTCATCGAAGCCGACCCCAGCCAACCGGACTTCGAGGTCCGCGATCTCGCCAAGATCGACGGCGTGTCGGCCCAGCGCTCCGACCTGCGCCAAAAACTGCTCGCCGGACTCGAACAACGCCAGCCGCGTACCGGCCGAGCCGCCGCGATGAGCACCTATTACCAGAAGGCTCGCGACTTGATCACGTCGCCGGAGGCTCGCAAGGCGTTCGACATCCAATCGGAACCGGCCAACGTGCGTGAGTCCTACGGCATGACGCAGATCGGCCAGAGCGCATTGCTCGGACGCCGACTCATCGAAGCCGGTTGCCGTTTCGTCGGCGTGGATGCTCCCGGCTGGGACGTCCACTTCAATTGTTTCCCCAGCTTGGTCAATGACCTGATTCCGCCCGCCGATAAAGCGTTCGCCGCGCTGATCACCGACTTGGAACAGCGCGGACTGCTCGACAGCACGCTGGTCGTGATGATGGGGGAGATGGGCCGCACTCCGCGCGTCAACGCGCAAGCCGGCCGCGATCACTGGTCGATGGCGCAGTGCATCCTCTTCGCCGGTGGCGGAGTGAAGCCGGGCCAAATCATCGGCTCGACCGACAAGCAAGCCGCGTATCCGACCAGCGATCCGATCAGCGTTGCCGATCTGCTGCGCACGATCCACACGCTGCTGGGGATCGACGCCTACCGCGAATACGACGACCCGCTCGGCCGTCCGGTGCCGCTGGTCAACGGCGGCAAGGTCATTCCGGGGTTGATTGCTTGAGCGATTGAAGCATCGCTCGTTTGACAGGCGCGTTCGTGTGCGGGATACCTCGCCCATGCAATACGCCCAAGAACTCTCGATTGCCGTCGCCGCTGTTCGTCGAGCGGCGGAAGTTTGCCGCAACGTTCAACGTGCAATCCCGACCGCGATGGAAAAGCAGGACAAGAGTCCGGTGACCATCGCCGATTTCGCCAGCCAGGCGGTCATCTGCCGCGCACTCGGTGAAGCGTTTCCCAATGATCCAATCATTGGAGAAGAAGACTCCGCCGAGCTGCGTCTGCCAGAAAACAAGCCGTCGCTCGACCAAGTGCAATCGGAGCTGAATCGCATCGGATTGAACGCTTCGTCGGAGGAGATCTGCCGGTGGATCGATCGCGGCGGCGCGAGCTCGTTTGGTCCGAGATTTTGGACGCTCGACCCGATCGACGGCACGAAAGGCTTTCTGCGCGGCGAGCAATATGCGGTCTCGCTGGCGTTGATCATCGACGGCAAGATCACAGTGGCGATTCTCGGCTGCCCAAATTTGCCGCTCGAACCGGGCGGGGCCACCGATGCTGGCACCCTCTTCTTCGCGGTGCGCGGTCAAGGTGCGAGCGTACAGTCGTGCTTCGGCGATTCCGTTGCCGCGCCGGTGCGTGTCACATCCACGTCGAGTTGGGCCGACGTGCGGTTGTGTGAATCGGTCGAATCAGGACACAGTGCGCACGACCGCTCGGCGATGATCTCCGCTTCGTTGGGGATCGTGAAACAGCCGGTGCGGCTCGACAGCCAAGCCAAGTACGCGGTGGTCGCGCGCGGCGAAGGTGACGTCTATCTCCGCCTGCCGACCAAGAAGGACTATCGCGAGAAAATTTGGGATCATGCGGGTGGAGTGTTGGTAGTCGAAGAAGCCGGTGGCAAGGTGACTGACATCGACGGAGAGCCGTTGGAGTTCACGCACGGCCGCGAACTCTCCGCCAATCGCGGAGTCGTCGTCACGAACGGCCACTTGCACGACGACGTGCTGCGAGCAATTCGAGAACATGTGGGCTGAGTCTACATGCGATGCGTGAACAACGCACAAAGCGTTTTGCGATTTCGGCAGCCGTATCGCCGTCCAACAAACGCACCCGAAGCGTCAACGAATCGAGTGGATTGTCCGGAAACTCGTTGACAGATTGCGACGAGCAAGAAAACTCGTCTTGCCTCACTTTCACCTGACGTGATAATCCACCGGGTTGAAATGCCTCCCCAACTTCGCTGGTAGCTCCCAGGAAGGGCATGGTCCGGCGAATTCTTAAGTTGTTCTTCGCTGACAAGTCGGCTTTGGCCAAGGAAGGTCGGACCCGCACGTCTCGGGATTGCTTCGCGGTGATGATGCCGCGATCCCTCGCTGCGTGAGACGCCCGTCCTAATTGGCCAATCGCTTGCGCGTCGCGCGAAGGCTGAGTTTTGTTTTCCATCCTCGTCCCCCACATCCCACGAAATGACCACTGAAGAACAACCAACTTTCCGCTGTCGGCTCGTGATGCCGGCGGCGGCAAGCCCCTAACACGCCTTTTTCCTCCTCACAAGGAACGGTGCTATGTCGACTGGTCTCGAACTCCTGCAAAACATTTCCTCAAAACATAGCCCCGAGGCCTTCCGCCAAGAACATTGGGTCGGCACGTTCCCGGACTATCTCGACATCAGTTGCCAGCAGCCCGGCGTGAACCGCACGGCGTATCAGCGGCTGTACGACATGGTCATGTCTTACGGCACTTACAAGGTCGAGAACTCCAAAGAAAATCTCGTCCGGTACAAGTTCTTCGACGACCCAGATCACGGCGGCGAAGACGCCATTTTCGGCCTGACCAAGACGCTGATGGATTTGGTCAACGTCTTCAAATCCGCCGCGCTCAAGTACGGCAGCGAGCGCCGCGTACTGCTGTTGCACGGCCCGGTCGGAAGCTCGAAAAGCACGATCGCCCGCCAATTGAAGCGCGGGTTGGAGCACTACAGTTGGACCGACGCCGGAGCGTTGTATTCGTTTGGCTGGAAGGAAACCGACGGCAGCATCACCTGGTGTCCGATGCACGAATCGCCGCTGCAGCTCGTGCCGGACGCTCAGCGTGATTCGGTCCGCGAGTTCGTCGACACGAACCGCAAGGCCAAGGTCGGCGAGCACGAATATCCGCTCGAATTCACGGGCGAACTCTGCCCGCTGTGCCGCTACGAATTCCGCGAACGGCAAATGCAATACAACGGCGACTGGACCAAGGTGGTCGAAGACATCGTCGTCAAACGCATCTTCCTGTCCGAGCAAGACCGCATCGGCATCGGCACGTTCCAGCCCAAGGACGAGAAGAACCAGGACAGCACCGAACTGACCGGCGACATCAACTACCGCAAGATCGCCGAGTTCGGCAGCGAGTCCGATCCGCGAGCGTTCAACTTCGACGGCGAGTTCAACGTCTCGAACCGCGGCATGATCGAGTTCATCGAAGTGCTGAAGCTCGACGTCGCGTTCCTGTACGACCTGCTGGGCGCGTCGCAAGAGCACAAGATCAAGCCGAAGAAGTTCGCTCAGACCGACATCGACACGGTCATCATCGGCCACACCAACGAACCGGAGTACCGCAAGCTCCAGTCGAACGAATTCATGGAAGCTCTGCGCGACCGCACGATCAAGATCGACGTGCCCTACGTCACGACGCTCAGCGACGAGATCCGCATCTACACGAAGGACTACAACGAGAAGCGTGTCCGCGGCAAACACATCGCCCCGCACACGCTCGAAACTGCGGCCATGTGGGCGGTGCTCACGCGGCTGGAAGAACCCAAGCATCACGGCCTGAGCCTGCTGCAGAAAATGAAGCTTTACAACGGCAAGACGCTCCCCGGCTTCACGACGGACAACATCGTGCAACTCCGCCGCGAAGCCAAAGCCGAGGGCCTGCACGGCATCAGCCCGCGCTACGTCCAGGACAAGATCAGCAACGCGCTGGTCGTCAACCCGTCCGCCACCAGCCTCAATCCGTTCATGGTCATGAAGGAGTTGGAAGGTGGCCTCAAGCATCACTCGCTGGTCGGGGCCGAAGAGGTCCGAGAGCGCTATCGCCAACTGATCTCGGTCGTGCGTGACGAGTACACCGACGTCGTCAAGAACGAAGTCCAACGAGCCATCGCCGCCGACGAAGACGCGCTGATGCGGCTCAGTTCGAACTACATCGACAACGTCAAAGCCTACACGCAGCGTGAAAAGGTGAAGAACAAATTCACTGGCGAAGAGGAGCAACCGGACGAACGCTTGATGCGCTCGATCGAAGAGCGAATCGACATCCCGGAAACTCGCAAGGACGACTTCCGCCGCGAGATCATGAACTACATCGGAGCCTTGGCTCTCGACGGCAAGAAGTTCGACTACAAGACCAACGAACGCCTGCAAAAAGCGCTGGAGATGAAGCTCTTCGAGGACCAGAAAGACACGATCAAGCTGACGAGCCTCGTGTCGAACGTCATCGACAAAGACACTCAAGAAAAGATCGACATCGTCAAAAGCCGCCTCATCCGCAACTTCGGCTACAACGAAGAGTCGGCGACCGACGTGCTGCAATACGTGGCCAGCATCTTCGCACGAGGGGATTCGAAGAGTGAATGACCATGAAGCTGTGGTATCGACGGCTTGGCCGACCAGCAAAGTTATTCTGGTTTGTTCTTGGAATGATTTGGCTGAGTGTCGGCTTGGCTGTGCTCTGCAAAGGAGCCTTGATTGCCTTTCACCAACATTACTACCAGCGTGATCTGGCAATCATGAGCTTGCCGGGAAGTGGGCCAATCTTGAGTCCGACAATTGACGATTTTGAGTGGCATCGCGATTCATTGGTTCGCCTTGGCGTGCTCCATGAAAAAACGATTCATTTCACTGTTCTTCCAGTTCCATCGGCCGAACGGACAGCCTTTTTTCGAGGAGCGATGGCTCGCCGTTCAAATGCCGCGTACTGGGAGTCACCAGAAGAGCCGCCGAGCAGAATGACGGTCTGGGGCACTAAAGAAGAAGTCGAACATTGGGAACATTACGTCAAAGCACATGAGGCACAACTCAACCAGGCAGGACACTGAAGACGCAGCGACACAGGCACACACCCATTTCCAGGGCATCGCGATGACACCAAACACCATTCATCTCGCCGAGACAACAAAGGCTCTCGTGGACGAAGCCCGCGACAAGCGGGCGTCTCGCCCAACAACTTCGATCGGAGTTTTCTCAGTTGAGCACAAAGGATTTGATTCAACAGGAGATCGACAAGGTCGAAGAGGCTCGGCTGCCGGCGCTGTACGAGTTGGTCAAACGGTTCGCGATGCCGAAGACGGATCAGCCGCCAGCTTCCGAGACGCTCATGGACCGACTCCAGATGATTCGTCTTTCCGCGCCGCCGGACTTTTCCGTAAACCACGAACAGTACGCCAGCGGAGCGAAAAGTTTTGATGAAGTTCGCTGACACCAACTGTTTTCTCACGCTCATCATCCAAGGCATCAACATGACACCGGACGACATCAGGCTTCCTGAAACGACAATGACTCTCGTTGCCGAAGCCGCCAAGAAGGAGGGGGTTTCGCTGAACGAGTTCGTCGAAAAAGCGATCCAAGAGCGTCTCGCTGCACAACGACGTCATCCGCGAGAGCGATTCGTCACGCCCAAGAAGGCCCCCGAAATGACCCAAGAAGAATGGAGGCAGTTCGTGATGCGCATGGCCGGAAGCATTCCAGACCCCACCTTCCGGCGACATGACCAAGGCACATTTGAGCAACGAGACGAGCTGTGATCACACACTTGCTCGATACCAACGCTTGCATCCAGTAGTTGCGTCATCCCGCCACTTCACCGGTCGCCGCACGCCTCGCGAACGAGATGGCTGGAGCCGTCGTCATCTGCTCGGTCGTGAAAGCGGAACTCCTCTATGGAGCGGAACGCAGCCAACATCGTGAGCGAAGTTACAACCAGTTGGAAGATTTCTTTGAAACCCTCGTTTCGGTGCCGTTCGATGACCAAGCTGCCATCGAATATGGCGTCCTTCGCACGCAATTGGAAACTCAAGGCCGAACGATCGGACCCAACGATCTGTTGATCGCTGCGATTTCTCTGGCGAACGATTTGACTCTGGTCACTCACAACATCGGCGAATTCAATCGTGTTTTGGGATTACGAATTGAGGATTGGCAGCAGGCATAACGACCGCTTGTTTTGAATGACTCATCAACGAATCATCAAAGAGAAGGCCGCGATCAAAAGGTGTTCCCATGACAAGAGCCATCGACCGAGACGTGCAACGATTCAAGGAGATCGTCAAAGGGCGAGTCCGCAAAGATCTGCGCCGCTACATCACTCATGGAGAGATGACCGGTCGGCAGGGGCGGCGGCTGGTGACGATCCCGGTGCCGAGCATTGATATCCCGCACTTCCGCCACGGGCAGAAGGGATCGGGCGGGGTCGCTCAGGGCGAAGGGGAAGTCGGGCAGCCGATTGGCAGTGGCGGCAATCAGGGAGACGGCGAAGGCCAGGCCGGCAGCGAGCCAGGGAGCGGACATACGCGCGATGTCGAGATCTCCATTGAAGAGTTGGCCAAGATGCTTGCTCAGGAATTGGAACTGCCGAACATTCAGCCGAAAGGTCACGACTCGCTCAAAACGCAGAAGGACAAATACAGCAGCATCCGGCAAACCGGCCCCCAGTCGCTGCGGCATTTCAAGCGGACCTACAAGCAGGCGCTCAAGCGCAGCATCGCCTCGAACGACTACGACCTCCTCAAGCCGAAGATCGTGCCGATGAAGGAAGATCAGCTCTACCGAAGCTGGAAGACGATTTCCGATCCGCAAGCCAACGCGGCGATCATCTACATGATGGATGTGTCTGGCTCGATGACGCAGGAGCAGAAAGAGATCGTCCGCACCGAATCGTTCTGGATCGACACTTGGTTGCAGAGCCAATACGACGGCGTGCAGGTGCGGTACGTCATTCACGATGCGGTTGCCAAAGAGGTCGATGAAAACACCTTCTATCACACTCACGAGAGCGGCGGCACGCGGATCAGTTCGGCGTACACGGTCGCCAAGCAAGTCATCGAGCGAGATTTTCCGACGGACGATTGGAACATCTACATCTTCCAATTCAGCGACGGCGACAACTGGGGCGAGGACAACGTCAGTTGCCTGCAAATGCTGATGACCGACCTGTTGCCGGTCTGCAACCTGTACTGCTACGGCCAAGTGAAAAGCCCGTACGGCAGCGGCGACTACATCCGCGAACTGAAGCGGATCAACGGCAAGCACGACAACCTCGTGCTCTCAGAGATTCCGAATCGAGACGCGATCTACGATTCGATCAAGCTATTCCTGGGCAAAGGGAAGTAGCTAAATTCCAGCACGACGCGCCAGCGAGTGGTCTCAAGAATCACTCGCTGGCGCGTCGTGCTGGTTTCAAGAGGCGTTCTTGCGAAGAAGTTTTGGATGACAGGGAGGTCGTCGATGCGAGTGTCTGGCATTATTCCCGCGCGGCTGAAATCAACTCGGCTGCCGCGAAAGCTGTTGCTGGCGGAGACCGGCCGGCCGCTGATTCAGTACACCTGGGACGCCGTCTGCCAAGCAAAGTCGCTGTCAGAGGTCATCATCGCGGCGGATGACGACGAGATCGTCCGAACCGTGCAGCGATTTGGCGGCCGATGTGAGATGACCGGAGAACATCCCAGCGGGACCGATCGAATTGCTGAGGTCGTGCGGAGATGCTGCTCCGAATCGGAAGTCATCGTCAACATCCAAGGGGATGAGCCAGAGATCGACCCGGCTCACATTGACCTGCTGGTCAATTTGATGGAGTCGAATCCGAGTGCGTCGATGGCGACGCTTTCCACGCCGATCACTTCGCGGGAGCAACTCGAAGATCCGTCCTGCGTGAAGGTCGTCTGCGGCTCGGCGGGGCAGGCGTTGTATTTCAGCCGCTGTCCGATTCCGTTCTGCCGCGACCGCAATCCGGACGAGTTGCTGGCGTCCGATTCTCCGTGGCGGCTGCATTTGGGCATCTACGCCTACCGGCGAGAATTCTTGCTGCGGTTGACAACACTGCCGCCGTCTCGGTTGGAACAGTGGGAAAAACTCGAACAACTGCGTGTGCTGGAAGCGGGCGAAACGATCCTGGTGGGCGAGGTCGCGCACCGGTCGGTTGGCATCGACACGCCGGAGGATTATGCTCGGTTCGTCGTTCGACAGCGCGGCCGTGCGGCGGCGTGAACGATCCTTTGGAAGTGCGAAACTCGAAATCCGAAACTCGAAATCCGCAGGCATCGCCTCGGTCTTCGAGTTTCGGATTTCGAGTTTCCCGCAGGGATGGAGCCTGGGGGGATCATGAGCAAGCATATTTTCGTGACCGGCGGTGTGGTGAGTTCACTAGGCAAGGGGTTGACGTCGGCGAGCATCGCGTGCCTGTTGGAAAAACGGGGCCTGCGCGTGCGAATGCAGAAGCTCGACCCGTACATCAACGTCGATCCGGGGACGATGAATCCCTACGAGCACGGCGAAGTCTATGTGCTCGATGACGGCTCGGAGACAGACCTCGACCTCGGCCACTACGAACGATTCTCGAACGGGCCACTGTCTCGCAAATCGAATTACACGACCGGGCAAATTTATTTGAAGGTCATCGAGAAGGAACGCCGCGGCGAGTTTCTCGGCAAGACGGTGCAAGTCATTCCGCACATCACCGACGAGATCAAAGCGGCGGTGCGCGGCTTGGCGGGACCGGATGTGGACGTCGTCATCACGGAACTTGGCGGCACGGTCGGCGACATCGAGGGACTGCCGTTCCTGGAAGCGATCCGTCAGATTCCGCTGGAGATCGGCAAGGATCATTGCCTCTTCATCCATCTAACGCTGGTGCCGTATTTGAAAGCCGCGAAGGAGATGAAGACGAAACCGACACAGCACAGCGTAGGCCTGCTGCGGCAGATTGGTATTCAGCCGGATGTCCTGGTGGTCCGCACCGAACGGCCGATGGGCGAGGAGAACGCCGCCAAGATCGCGCTGTTTTGCAATGTCGAGAAGAACGCGGTCATCGAAGAGGTCGACAAGGAATTCTCGATTTACGAAGTTCCGCTGGGGCTGGTCGATCACGGTTTGGATCAGCTCATCGTCGACAAGCTCAAGCTGAATGCCGGCCCGTTGGACATGTCCGACTGGCGCGACTTGATGCACCGGATGCGGCACCCGGAACACGAAGTGACCATCGCCGTCGTCGGCAAATACATCGAGCACCGCGATGCGTACAAGTCGATCTACGAATCGCTCGATCACGCCGGCGTCGCGAATTCTGCGCGAGTCATCATCAAGCGAATCGAGGCGGAAGAACTGGAACAACAAGGTCCGGAGATGTTGCTCAAGGGAGTCGATGGGCTGCTCGTTCCAGGCGGCTTCGGCATGCGTGGCGTCGAGGGCAAAGTGCAGGCGGTGCGATTCGCTCGCGAGTTCGAGATCCCGTATTTCGGCATTTGCCTCGGAATGCAAACAGCCGTGATCGAGTACGCTCGCAACGTCCTGAGCCTCGAAAACGCCGATTCCACCGAATTCAGTTCCGACACGCCGCACCCGGTCATCTGCATGTTGGAAGATCAGAAGACAATCGTGAAAAAGGGTGGCACGATGCGGCTGGGTGCTCACCCGTGCGTCTTGCATCCGGACTCGAAATCGGCGGAGGCTTACGGAACCGAACAGATCTCCGAGCGGCATCGGCACCGCTACGAATTCAACCCGGAGTACCGCTCGCAATTCGAAGAATCCGGAATGCTGCTGGCTGGGACGAGTCCAGACGGCAAGCTGGTCGAGGTCGTAGAACTTCCCGATCATCCGTGGTTCGTGGCCGTGCAATTCCATCCGGAATTCAAATCGAAACCGCTCACCCCGCATCCGCTCTTCCAAGGCTTTGTCGCCGCCGCGTTGCAGCGGCATCACGAACGGGTGCAGATGCCGGTCAGTCGAAGTGAGACCGAGTGAACGGCTTTCTGAACATCGACAAACCGCAAGGGCTGACATCGCGGTCGGTCGTGGACCACATCAATCGGCTGCTGCGTGAGCGCGGGCTCACACGCGGCACACTGCCGAAGGTTGGCCACGCGGGAACGCTCGATCCGCTGGCGACCGGAGTTCTCGTCGTTGCCGTTGGCAATGCGACGCGATTGATCGAACTGGTGCAATCGCGACCGAAGGATTACCGCGGGACGTTTCTGTTTGGAAAACGGAGCGATACGGACGATGTCTCCGGGCAGGTTGTCGAGGGAGACGCGGCGCGAGCGACGTCGGTCACTCGCGCCGAATTAGACACCGCGCTCGACGGATTTCGTGGCCGCATCGAGCAAGTGCCGCCAGCGTTCTCAGCGGTGCGAGTCGCGGGCCGTCGCGCGTACAGGCTCGCGCGGCGAGGTGAAGAAGTTCAACTTCAGGCAAAGACCGTCGAGATCCATCGGCTGGAAGTCGTCCGATTTGAACCGCCGGAATTGACGCTCGACATCGAATGCGGTTCTGGGACGTACATCCGCTCGTTGGGCCGCGACCTGGGAAACCTTCTGAACTGCGGAGCGGTCATGTCAGCACTCGTCCGCACGCGAATCGGCCCGTTCGAGCAATCGCAGGCGATCTCGATCAGCGACTTCACCGCGGAATCGGTCGTGTCCGAACTGTTGCCGTGTGCCGTCGCCGCGAAGCATCTGCCGGCGTATGTCTGCGATGAGTCGGAATCGGTGAGTTTGAGTCACGGGCTCAGCATCGTTCCGCGCGAGTCGGCTTGGCAGCCGCCGAATCCTGGCCATCCGGAGGTCTTTGCATTCGTCGATTCCGTCGGGACTTTGCTCGCGATCGGCGGCTGGGATCATCGGTGGCCGGAATTGCGGCCACGGCTCAATCTGATCGCCGCGCGTGGACCCGAAGAGGCAGGAAACGGCTCTTGATCGACTGGCCGACACACGGTACTCAGTGCGCGGCGATTTTTGATTTTTGATTTTTGATTTTCGATTGAGAAAGCGGACTGCGGTTCAATCGAAAATCAAAAATCTGCAATCGAAAATCCTCCGGCCACTTCATCCGTCTCGACCAACTCGCATGACGCCTGACCAACTCGCTCAATTGGTGTTGCTGGCCTATGCCGTGATCGCGGTCGGGTTGGTGTTGCTGTCGGTGCGACGTTGCCGAGATGGCTGGAGGGTCTGGCTGCTGTATTTTGTGAATCGGCTGTACGTCGGGTTCATGTTTCGCTGGCGAGCCAACGGCCGTTGCCCGTACCCGGAGTTCAGCGGAGCGATCATCTTGTCGAATCATCGCAGCCCGTTGGACCCCATGTTGGCTTGGATGAACTCACACTTGCGGTACGAAGAGCCTGCTCGGTCGACTCGCGTCATCGGTTATCTGATGGCCCGCGAATACTACGAACAGCCCGGCCTGGTCGGCTGGATCGGCCACGCGATGCAATCGATTTCGGTGGATCGAGATGGCCACGACATCGGTCCGACTCGCGAGGCGATTCGACGGCTCGAACAGGGCGACCTGATTGGCATCTTCCCCGAGGGTGGCATCAACATGGGCGAGGGATTGCGTGCCGCGAATCCTGGCATCGCGTTCCTGGCACTGAAGGCCGGAGTCACCATCATCCCGGTTTACATTCACGGCGCACCGCAGGGAGAGAGCATGATCGAGCCGTTCTATACTCCCAGCCGCGTGCGAGTGATCTACGGCACGCCTATCGACCTGAGTCCGTGGCAAGGCCAACGCAAATCGCAAGAGCTGCTACAGGCCCTGACCGACGCGCTGATGCGCAAGCTGGCCGATCTGGGGGGCGTGCGGTACATGCCATCAGCCGACGAGGCGAAGTGACCTGAAGCGTGGCGAAGCCACACCTCAGTGCAAAGTGAAGAGTGAGAACTGCAAAGTGCAAAATGCCGGCGACACGCAAGCGGTCTGTTCGACATTTTTCATTTTGCACTCCTCACTTTGCACTTTGCACCGCATCGGTCGGTCCTGCCGCTTGCCTGCTGCCAGAGACACCTTGACCCTTTCTCGCGACCGGACGTACTGTCCCGCCCCATTCCTTCCGCTCGGCGATCTGGCCGAGCAATTTCCTGTCTGAATTTCCCACCGTTCCATTCCTTCCGATTGTTTCACCGTCAGCCGCATGCGTGCGCATCGTCGCGTCGTTCAGATGCTGCGCTGTCACGCACGCCTGCGGCTCGCGGTGAAACGAGTCACCTGCCCTGTCCTTTCGGGAGCAACGTCATGAAGGCGTTTCGACTCAGCATTTGCCTGTCTCTGAGCCTGCTGTTGGCCGGCTCGATCGTCGGCTGTCAAGACTTCAAGCTATTGCCGTCCAAACTGCTGCGCTCGCAGTCACCGGACAAGCAGGACGAAGAAGCCGAGAAGGACGACGAGAAAGACAAGGAATTCGAGACAAAAGTCGAAACGCCGATGATTGGCGATTACGCCGGATTCGCAAATTTGAATCTGGTGACCCTGGAAGGTGTCGGTCTGGTCGTCGGCCTGGACGGGACCGGTGGTGATCCACCCCCATCGAGCTATCGCGAAATTCTGGCGGACGACATGCGTCGCCGAGGCATCGACGATCCCGAAACGATCCTGCGTTCACCGAACACCGCGCTGGTCATCGTCCGCGCCTACCTGCCGCCAATGATTCGCAAAGGCGAGGCCTTTGACGTCGAGGTTCGCGTGCCCGACGGGGACACGACCAGCAGCCTCAACGGCGGCTGGCTGCTCGAAACAGAACTGTCCGAGTCGGCCATCATTCCCGGCCAGGGTGTGATGAAAGGTCACATTTTGGCCAAGGCGAAGGGACCGATCATGGTCACGTCCGGCGAAGGGAAGTCGGACAGCACTGGTCTGAAACGGCGTGGAAAAATCCTCGGCGGCGGTGCCTCCAAAAAAGACCGTGACCTGCGCATCCAACTTCGCAGCGACTTCCGCAGCGTGCGGCAGTCGAAACGCATCGCCGACAAGATCGGTCAGCGGTTCTTCGCTTACAACGAAAGCGGCCTGCGCGAACCTTTGGCCAAAGCGCTCACCGATCAGACGATCGAGTTGAAAGTGTTGCCCCGCTACAAGGACAACTATCCGCGGTATCGTGAAGTCATCCGCAACATCGCGTTCCGCGAGACGCCCGTTGCACGGCATGTCCGCATGGAGAAACTGAAATCACAATTGCTCGACCCCGACACGACAGAAATTGCGACGTTGCAATTGGAGGCGATCGGCAACGAAGCCATCCCCATTCTCAAGACGGGACTGAAGCATCCCGACTTGGAGGTTCGTTTCAACGCGGCGGTCGCACTGGCGTACCTCGGTCAGGCCGAGGCAGTGCCGGTGCTCGGCGAGGCAGCCGTCAGCGAACGAGCCTTCCGGGTGTACGCGCTCGCGGCGCTCTCGACGATCGACGATGGTGAGGCCCACCTGTTGCTGCGCAACCTGACCAACGCACAGACAGACGCTTCCGGCAAGACGATCGACAGCGCGGAACTCCGTTACGGAGCCTTCCGCGCATTGTGGACGCTCGACAAACGCGACCCGTATCTCAACGGCGACATGATGAAAGAGGTCAACTCCGACCGCGAACTGTTCGCCTTGCACACGCTGCCGACCACTGGCGAGCCAATCATCCATCTGACTCAGCATCGCCGCTCGGAGATCGTTCTCTTCGGCGAAGACCAGCGGTTCAAAACTCCTCTGGCCGTGCGAGCTGGAAATCACATCCTCGTCACTGCGCAGCCGGGCACGGATCGCATCGTGATTTCCAAGTACCAGGCCGGCCAGGCGGACAAACGCAAAGAGGTTTCGACGCGTGTGGCGGAAGTCATCGGCACCGCCGTCGATTTCGGAGCCAGCTATCCCGACGTCGCCCAACTGCTGCTGCAAGCTGCCAAGCAACAGAACCTCACCAGCCAAATCGAAATCGACGCCCTGCCGCAAGGTGGCCGTGAGTACGTCCGCAAAGAGGACTCGGCCAAATCCAATGGCAAGAAAGTCCGCGTCGGCAACGCGAACCTCGTCCCGAACTTCGTCCCGAACCTCAAAGACGACGGCGATGCCAAGCCCGTGCTCGATGAAGCCGTCGAGAAGCAAACCTCCGCACCCGACGAATTGACGCAGTCTGAAACTGACTCGAACGGCACCGCGTCCGTCGCGGATGCTCGCAAGTCCTCATCTGCTGACGACGCCGATCGACGCTGGTTCGAGTTCTGGAAACGGAAGTAGGAGCTAGGGATTTAGGGCTAGGGGTTAGGCAAGACAATGAAAACCAACCCCACCTCCCTGATCCGTTCTCCCTAACCCCCAGCCCCTAACCCCTAGCCCCTCCTCACCCGCCATGCTCAAGTCGCTCGAAATGTTCGGCTTCAAGAGCTTCGCGGATCGCACGCGCTTCGACTTCTCGCGCGGGATCACCTGCGTCGTCGGGCCGAACGGATCGGGCAAGAGCAACGTCGTCGACTCAATCAAGTGGGTGCTGGGCGATCAAAGCCCCAAGAGTCTCCGCGGCAAAGAGATGACCGACGTGATCTTCAACGGCGCGTCGGGTCGCAAGCCGGCCGCGTTCGCGGAAGTGCTGCTGACGTTCGACAACTCATCGAAGTGCCTCACGCTGGACTCCGCCGAAGTGCAGATTGGCCGGCGCATCTGGCGCAACGGCGATTCGGAATATCTGATCAATCAACAGACCGCTCGGCTGAAGGACATCAAGGATCTATTCCTCGGCACGGGGGCTGGCTCGTCCGCGTACAGCATCATCGAGCAAGGCCGAGTCGATCAAATCCTGCAATCGAACGCCGCCGCGCGCCGCCACGTCTTCGAGGAAGCCGCAGGGGTGTCGCGTTACAAACTTCGCAAAGAAGAGGCGACTCGCAAGCTCGAACGTGTCGAGCAAAACCTGCTGCGGCTGCGCGACATCGTCGATGAGGTCGAATCGCAGCTCAATTCGATGCGCTCACAAGCCTCCAAAGCCAGCAAGTTCCGCGAGATCTCCGCCGAGTTGCGCGAGTGGTGGTTCGGCCTCGCCGCCGACGATCATCGGCATTTCTCCGCGCAGTTGGCAACTGTCGAAGCGGAGCTGCACACCGGCGAATCCGAACTCGCCGAGCTGTCGTCACGGCAACAAGAACTCGAACAAAAGCTCTCGGTCTACGACGCCGAGATCTCCGAGGTCGATACGCGCCAGCGACACGCCGAACGGACTGCCGCTGGCAATCGCGAGAGCGTCGTCCGCCAGGAGGCGACACTGCGGCATCTCACCGCTCGCCAAAAAGAACTCGGCTCCGACTTGGACCGCCTGCGTCGGCAGCGAACCGTCATGCACGGCCGCTCCTGCGAGCTGACCGCCGAACTGCATCGCTCGGAAGAAGAGTTGTCGTCCGGCGATGCCGAGCACTTGCGGCTGCGAACTGCGATCTCCGACACAGAAAAACAACTGTCGGAACTCGCGTCGCAACTCAAAGCCAATCAATCGACACTCGACCGCGAGCGTCAAAAACAACTCGAACTGACGCAGCAGGCCAGCGCGACGCAGCAACGTGTCAACAACTTGCACTCGCAACGAGACGCCGCGAACTCCGCTGCGATCTCCGCCAGTCAGCGATTGGATCAGTGCGTCTCCAGCACCGTTTCGGCACAGTCCGAGGTCTTGCGCCGGCAAGCGGCCGTCGATGCCGTGCTCAGCGAAGTCGCGTCGCTCGACAGCCGAGTCCGCGAAGTCCGCGACCGCCAACAGCAGCTCATCGCCGAGCAAGATCGTTTGCAGCAACAACTCCGCGAACAACGCGAAGACCGCAGCGCCCGGCAATCGCAACAAGCGGTCCTCGAAGACCTCGAACGCCGGCAAGAGGGACTCGGCATCGGCGTGAAGGAAATCCTCAGTCGAGCACAATCCTCCGACTACGCTCCCTGGACCAGCATCCTCGGCAGCGTCGCCGACCTGCTCGAAGCCGATCTCGACGAAGCCGCGATCCTCGAAGTCGCTCTCGGCGCGCGAGCCCAACTCATCGTCGTCCGGGAGATGGCCCCGGTTATCGAGTACCTCAACAGCGGAGCGAGTCGGTTGTCGGGCCGAGTGGGATTCGTCGAAGTGGGGAGTGGGGAGTGGGGAGTGGGGAGTGAAGACACTTCCAGCCCACACCAGATGTCCCTTTCCGTACTCCCCACTCCCCACTCCCCACTCCCCACCCTCCCCGGCGTCATCAAACGCGCCGACCAACTCGCAAGTCTCAAAACCGCGCTGCCCGGATTGGCCGAGGCGTTGCTCGGTACGACATGGGTCGTCGATACGCTCGACACCGCGCTGCGACTTGCCGCCGGCGAAGGTGAAGGCTGCCGCTTCGTCACACTGCAAGGTGAGCTGCTCGAAGATGACGGCACGTTGTTCGCCGGGACGGTTCGCAGCGAGTCCGCGCTGCTGACTCGACGCAGTGAACTGCGACGGTTGAAAAACGACCTGCTGCGTCTCGACCGCACGATTGCCGACGGTGAACGGCAACTGTCCGACGTTTCTCAATCGCTCAAAAACGTCGAACGCGTGATCGAGAGTGCCACGTCTGAGAAACAAGACCTCGCCGACCGACTCGCTCACGCGCGGTCGGACGTGCATGCCCAGCGGCAGGAGGTCGAACGTTTCTCCAAAGAGCGGGACGCGATCCTCGCCGAAGCCGCGCGATTCGAGTCGCTCGCCGCCGAACTGGCTCTGCAAATCGATCAAGCTCAGCGAGAACACGCCTGGTTCGACGACAACCTCGCCAGCCTGCGCGACTCATTCGCCGCACTCGAGGCCGACGTTTCTGGCCACGAGTCGCAACGGCAACTGCTGACGCAACAGCAAGTCGATCAGCGATTGGTCCTCGCCAAGCACGAAGAACGGCTGCAAGGCTTGCGATCGACGGTCGTCCGTTTGCAGGAGGAGCAGCGGCAGCGCGACGAACAATTCGACGAAGCCGAACGCCGCCTGCAAGCCGCCGCCGCGCAGATGCGGCAACTCAACTTGCAGATGCTCAACACGAACGCCGAGCTGTGGGAACTGCAACTGCTCGACGAGAAATTCGCCGCCGAGGTCACGTCGATCCTCGCTGACAAGGATCAACTGCGGACCCAAAAGTCCTCCTTCGCCGAGGAAGAAGCTCGTCTGCGAGCCGCTCGCCGCGAACTCGCCGACCGCCTGCACGCAAACGAAATCGCCGCTCGCGACGCTCGCCACCAATTGCAAGTCTGCGCAGAACGCATCGAAGAGGAATACCAAATGACGCTCGACGAAGTCGTCGCGTCGGGTGCGTCGGCGTTCGCGAAATGGCGGGAAGAAAGTGGGGAGTGGGGAGTGGAGAGTGGAGAGCAAAAGGAAGCAGCCTTCGGCACGGCATCGGAAGCTGGTGTAACATCAGAAGCGGATGTCGCGTCGCAGGATGTGGACTCGGTTTTCACTCAAACTTCCTCACTCTCCACTCCCCACTTCACCGAAGTTCGCCCGGAACTTGAAGAGCGAGTCAATCGCTTGCGTCGCAAGCTCAAGATGATGGGCAGTGTGAACACCGACAGCCTCAAAGACCTCGACGAACTGGATGGTCGCTACCAGCACCTCAGTTCGCAGTTGCAAGACCTCGAAGAGGCCAAGGCCACGCTCGAAGAAATCATCCGCCAGATCAACGGTGAGAGTCAGCGGATGTTTCTGGAAACCTTCGAGGCGATCCGTGTGCAGTTCCAAAACTTGTTCCGCAAGATGTTCGGTGGCGGCGAGGGAGACATCATCCTCGAAGATCACAACGACGTCCTCGACTGCGGCATCGACGTGGTCGCGCGTCCCCCCGGCAAAGAACTGCGGAGCATCTCGCTGCTGAGCGGTGGCGAAAAGACGATGACCGCCGTCGCACTCTTGATGGCGATCTTCCGCAGCAAGCCCAGCCCGTTCTGCATCCTGGACGAAGTCGACGCCGCCCTGGATGAAGCCAACGTCGAGCGCTACAGCGGCGTCGTCCGCGAATTCAAGACCGCCACGCAGTTCATCATGATCACGCACAACAAACGCTCGATGCAGATCGGCGACATCCTCTACGGCGTGACGATGGAACAAAGCGGTGTCTCGAAACGCATGTCCGTTCGCTTCGAAGATGTCAGCGAGGACGGCAACTTCCGCATGTCGCCGGCACCCGGCGCGAATGCGGCTTGAGCGAGGTATGTCAGCGACTTTTGCTCCCTCTCCCTTTGGGAGAGGGCCGGGGTGAGGGAGCCAATCGTTCTTGAATCCCTCATCCGGCCTTCGGCCACCTTCTCCCAAGGGGAGAAGGACGGGTTCGTCGTCGATCCCCGCACGAAATCAAAACGACCGCTTGCCATTTCTCAGCCGAGTGCTTACTGTACTGGCCATCTAGTACAGGAGTCACGGCATGTTTCTCCGCATTGATCCCGACAATGGTTTGGCGATTTACGATCAAGTCGTGCGGCAAGTGAAGTTCGCCATCGCGGGCGAGGCTCTCAAATCGGGGGACTTGGTCCCCTCCGTCCGCGAATTGGCTCGCGACTTGGCGATCAACCCGAACACCGTCTCGCGAGCCTATCTGCAACTCCAGCACGACGGCGTGCTCGAAACTGTGCGCGGCCTTGGCCTGTCGGTCTCAGTGGGTGCCGCCAAACGCTGTCGGGCCGAAGGGGGCAAATTGATTCGCGAACGCTTGGCGCAAGTCTTCGACGAAGCCCGCCTCAGCCATCTCGATCCCGACGAACTTCGCAAGATGGTCAGCACTGAACTGGAGTCAGCCCTGAAGCGGAAGGATTGATTGTGGGGCAGGTTTTCAACCTGCCCGCCCCCTGGCAGGTTGAAAACCTGCCCTACGAAAGGTCTTCACATGGAACCGATCATCCAACTCAGCGGCATCACGAAACGCTTCGGCCGCGAGATCGCACTCGATGACGTCTCGTTCGAGGTGCCGCGCGGAG
This sequence comes from Candidatus Kuenenia stuttgartensis, assembly GCA_945904015.1. Taxonomy (GTDB): domain Bacteria; phylum Planctomycetota; class Planctomycetia; order Planctomycetales; family Planctomycetaceae; genus SXKJ01. The sequence continues at coordinate 42,401 of CAMDPK010000017.1, forward strand.
TGGTCTTCGCTTTGCTCGGCGAGAACGGCGCGGGGAAGACCACATCCATCCGCTGCATGTTGGGACTGGCCGAACCGGACGAGGGTGGCATCAAAGTCCTTGGACTCGACAGCCGCCGCGAGCATTTGAAGATTCGGCAAGCGGTCGGCTACATGCCCGATCGGCCGACGCTGTACGACTGGATGACCGTCGCCGAACTCGGCTGGTTCACCGCCGGTTTCTACGGCGGCGAGTTCCTGTCGCGCTTCGAGCAACTCGCACGGCAATACGAACTGCCGCTTGATCGGCCGCTCAAGGCGTTATCGAAAGGGATGCTGGCCAAGGCCGCACTCTCGCTCGCGTTGGCCCACGACCCGGAGTTGCTGATCCTCGACGAACCGACCTCCGGCCTCGATCCGCTCGTGCGTCGCGAGTTTCTGGAGCAGATGGTCGATCGTGCCGCCGCTGGAAAGACCGTCTTCCTTTCCAGCCATCAAATTGCCGAGGTCGAACGAGTCGCCGACATGGTCGCGATCCTGCGCGGCGGCAAACTGGTCGTGGTCGAGAAGCTCGAAGTCCTCAAAGATCAAATCCGCGAGCTGACCTTCACGCTGGCCGACGATCTTCCCGAACCGCCGCGCGTCCCCGGCGAAGTCCTCCGCCAACAACGCCGCGCGCGACAATGGCAACTGCACGCTCGGCATCTCTCGGAGTCCGACATCGCCGCCGTCCGAATCGTCACCGGCGTCATCGAGTTGGAAGTCCGCCGGCCGAGCCTCGAAGAGGTTTACGTGGCCTTCATGCGTGGCAACACGACGAACTCCGCCGTGACCCCGAACACCGAGGTGCCCGCATGAACGCCGCAATTCTTCAACGTCTGATCTGGAAAGAGTACCGCTTCCTGCGTTCGTTCTGGCTATCGACGCTGCTGCTCGCAGTCGGTGCGAGTGTCGGTGCTTGCTATTTGTGGAAGTGGTTCAATCACCGAATGCCAACCGGCGAAGATTTCTTTTTTCTCGCCACCGTCGCCGGTTGCCTGTATTCGCTGGGCGTTGGCAGCATGTCGTTCGCAACAGAACACGAGTTATCGACCGTTGATTTCCTCCGTCGGCTGCCTCTGGATGCGAGACATCTTCTGGTCTCAAAAGTCGCCGCGGCAGTGCTCAGCCTTGTTGGGCTGAAACTGGTGCTGTGGTTTGTGGCCAGTCTGTTTTGGATGGTCACGCAGGGACAAATCGACGTTCAATCGGTGTGGATCATCTGGTCGCGCGGCTTGTTGGTTGAGCTGGAATTCTTTGCGTGGGGAGCCGTTTGTTCGTTGCTGTCTCGACAGCCGCTGCTGACGATCACTTTGAGCGTCGGACTGCATTCCTTGCTGGTTCACATCTTGTTGCCGAATCTGCTGCCACACGCTGAATTGTGGGGCATTCTGCCCGGCTATGAACGGGCCATGCTGGGCCGAGCGATGTTTGCCGTGCTCCTGCTGGCAACGCTGACAGTGCTCTCGGAAAAATGGATTCGATCCGCTGAGCCTCTGTCGCTCGCTCCGGCTTGGTGGAAGCGATTTTCGGTTCGGCCGCGCGTGAATCAGGATCGCTGGCTCGCGGGGAAATCCTCGGCCACGCTGATCGGCCAACTCGCTCGTTTGAGTTGGCTGCAATGGCGGCAATCGCGAAGTCTCTGGACGGCCTTGGGAATCCCGTTCGTTCTGGGCGGTATTTGGAAGTGGTCTCGTCTCTTGCGGCACGACGAGCTCAACGTGCTGTTCGTGGTCTCGACCGGCCTTTTGTGTATTGGCTTGGGTGTGAGCGTCTTTCACGGCGAGCAAGTTCGCAATCGCTTTCGCTTTTTCACCGAACGGGGCATCAATCCGGCACGAGTCTGGTGGGGACATCTGCTTGTGTCGCTGTTGCCACTGGCCGTTGCCGTCACCGGATATTTGTTGGTTCTCGTCCCCGAAATGTTCCCTGGGTTTCCGTCCGGGGCACAGCCGCAAGTCTTTGAGCGTTACGTCCAGCCTGTGGTACTTTCGATGATCACTGCTTTCGCAACCGCTCAATTGATGGGACTCTTGTTGCGCAACGCGCTCGTGGCCAGCGCAGCCACGCTGGTCGCGTTGATCATCCAAGGAGTTTGGTTCGGCATCTTGATGGGTTGGAGTTTTATCGATCTCGATACGCAACTGGTCATTGGTTGTCTAGGTTTCGTTCCGTTGCCTCTGAGTTGGCTATGGATCAGCCGTTGGTACGCGGGCCACTGGATTCTGGAACGGCAGAGCCGGGCAGTTCGCGTCCGGCTGTGTGCGTGCTTCCTCGTGCCGTGGCTGCTGGCCTCGTGCGGAATCATGGCGTTTCGTGTCTTGGAGGTTCCGGGAATCGGCGTCGAACCACCGACTCGCGAAGAATTGCTGACGCTCAACGACGAAGAGCGGCAGACGGCTGCGATGTATCAAGCGGTGCATGATGCAATTCATCCGCCAGTTTCGAAGGCTGTGATGACGGACCAATTGCAAGTTTCCGGTGACGATCCCATTCAGGCAGTACACGACCTGATCGCCGCACGGGATCTGGCGATCGAGAATCGACTGCAAGAGTCTGCCGAACTGGTTGAAGATTTAATGACCGCGTCACTCCGCCCCGTGGGGGCGATTGCCGGTGATCCCGCTCAGCAACGGCGAACCGTCGATTTGTTGTTCCGAGCGATCGTCGCGGCGGAGCATCAAGCCGGCGAAGCGAAGGATTGGCCTCGCTCGCTGGAGTTGTGTTCGACGGCCATGCGAGTTCTGAATCACTGGCGACACAGCGGAAGTTGCGCCGACAACATGTCGAGTCGTGATTATGAGCGGCGTGTGTTGGACCTTCTTAGGCAGCGACTGGCAACAGTCACGCTCACGGCTGACCAATACCGCAGCGTGGCTCGCCAAGTCGCGTCTTGGGACCAGTCGTTCTTCACGTCCACATTCCCTCGCAACTGTGGTTGGAGCTACCGTGAAGCCATTGACCTTCTGCGAAGCGGTAGGCAACCGATGGAAGCGTCTGGATGGGAAGCGAGAAGGGTTATTGAAGACGCTTGGTTGCGGCGATGGTTGCCCGGTGAAACAACTCGTGCTGACCGGCTGTTGCGGCTCGAATATGCGCTCGCGCGAACCGATCCCTGGCGCGATCAGAGTCAAATGATCGGCGGTCAATCAGTCGTCGCACGACTGAATCAAGTGACAGCGCTGCGCTGGAAAACTCCCATTGTGCCAGCGCTCATTGGAAACGTTGCGACGCATGGGGAATGGTCAGGAACAACGTTCGCATTGCAGCTCGCCCCCATTTCCGCTCGGAATCTCGTCCTGCGAACGTGGCTGGAATTGCAGGCTCTGAAGATCGAGCTGGGCGAATGGCCTGCGTCGCTGGACAGCTTGCAGAAACAAGACCCGTATGGCGACTGGATCGAATACCGACCTCGCGGCGTTTTGGAAACAACAGCACTGGGACCAATCGTTGTTCGCGGATTGAGTTCCGAAAAGCTCGAACTGCACGGCGACGAGCCCTGTCTCGTCTATTTCCGCCAAGCACAACATCGAATGCCCTTGCCGGAAGCCCTCATCTCCAGAAAGAACGACGACGACCGCCGCTCGTTGGCGGGCAGCCTGCTCGTCGAACTGCTCGACAAATGACCTAAATGCTGAAACGGATCTCGTCGCCGCCACCGATGACGGCTTCATTGCCTTCGGTGCGGAACTGTCGACAAGCGACAGACTCTTTGCGGCCAGTCCTCGGTGAACTCACGAAACGCGAATGCCGCAGTGACTTCAATCACTGCGGCATTCGCTACCAAAAGGAAATCGCTCTGGTCGTGTTGTCGATCAAATCTTCTTCGGAATTCGCATGGAGTAGAACGAACGCCAGACGAAGACCAGCGAGATGGCCAACATCACGACGCCGATGTACGGCGTGTAGTTGGTCGTGTTGTTGGCGTCTGCGGCGTGCTTGAACTCCAACGCGATCTCCACCGCCAGCAACCCGAACAGGGTCGAGAACTTGATGATCGGGTTGAGCGCGACCGAGGTCGTGTCCTTGAACGGATCGCCGACGGTGTCGCCGACGACGGTGGCCTCGTGCAGCGGCGTTCCCTTTTCTTTCAGATCGACTTCGACGTACTTCTTGGCGTTGTCCCACGATCCGCCGGCGTTGGCCATGAAGATCGCTTGGAACAGACCGAACACCGCGATCGAGATCAGGTACGCCACGAAGAAGTTCGGATCGAAGAACGCGAACGCCAGCGTGATCGTCATCAGAGCGATGAAGATGTTCCACATCCCCTTTTGAGCGTACTGGGTACAGATGCGGACGACGGTGATCGAGTCTTCGAGGTCGGCCTCCTTCTTGGTGAGGTCCATATTCTTCTTAATGTATTCGACCGCTTGGTAAGCCCCGGTGGTCACCGCTTGCATCGACGCGCCGGAGAACCAGTAAATCACCGCGCCGCCACAAATGAAGCCCAGCAGCACGGGGGCATCGGTCAGGCTCAGGTGCAGCAGGCCGGCTTTCTCCAGCAGCAAGATGATCGAGAAGATCATCGTGGTCGCACCGACCACGGCAGTGCCGATCAGTACCGGCTTGGCGGTCGCTTTGAACGTGTTTCCGGCGGAGTCATTAGATTCCAAGAAGTGCTTGCCGAGTTCAAAATTCGGCACGAAGCCGAAGTCGCGCTCGATCTCTTCTTTGATGCCAGGGATGTGCTCGGTCTGAGCGAGTTCAAACACCGACTGAGCGTTGTCCGTCACCGGGCCGTAACTATCGACGGCGATCGTGACCGGGCCCATGCACAGGAAACCGAAGGCAACAAGTCCGAAAGCGAACACCGAGGCATGAGCCGGATCTCCCATGAGGAAGCCCAATCCCAGCAAGCTGACAAAGTACGCACCTGTCATCAAACCCGCCATCAGCATCCCGGTCCAAAATGCGCTGAAGTTGCCAGCGACCAAGCCAGAGAGAATCGTCAGAGATGCTCCCCCTTCGCGGGACGCGGTCACGATCTCATGGACGTGCTTGGAATGCGAACTGGTGAAGACCTTCGTGAATTCGGGAACCAGCACAGCGGCCAGCGTTCCGAAACTGATGATGCTGGCAAGCTGCCACCAGAGTCCCTTGATGTTCTCGGGATCAACCCCTGTCACGGACAGATCGCGGATCAGCAGCCAGCTCATTCCGAACGACGTTGTGATGCACAGCATCGAGGCGATCCAAATCAAGCGGGTCAGCGGTTGTTCAAAATCGAATTCTTTCAGACCTTTGTACTTCGCCTCGGAGATCGCCTGGTTGATGAAGTACGAGGCTCCGGACATGAAGTCCATCAGGAATCGCATCGCGAAAATCCAGACGATCAGCTTGGCCTGAATCTCAATGCTCGGTACGGCCAGCGTGATGAACGAGATCAGCGCGACGCCGGTCACGCCGTAGGTTTCAAAGCCGTCGGCCGTCGGGCCGACCGAGTCACCCGCGTTGTCGCCGGTGCAGTCGGCGATCACACCGGGATTGCGCGGATCATCTTCCTTGACGTTGAAGACGATCTTCATCAGATCGGAACCGATATCGGCGATCTTCGTGAAGATGCCACCGGCGATTCGCAGAGCCGACGCACCCAGCGATTCGCCGATCGCGAAGCCGAGGAAGCAGATGCCGACTACTTGACGATCCACGAACAACAGGATGACCACCATCATGACTAGTTCGAGCGAGATCAGAAACAACCCGATCGACATGCCCGCTCGGAGCGGGATGTTGACGACGTCCCACGGCACACCGCGCAGAGCAGCGAAAGCCGTGCGACAGTTGGCGTACGTGTTGACTCGGATGCCGTAGTACGCGACGCAGTACGAGCCCCCCATGCCCACGACGGCAAAGAACAGGACCAACAGCACCTTTTTGATTGGATCAATCGGCTCCGGGGCGGCGGTCACGGTGATCGTGTCGCTATTCGCCGTCCATTGTTCGGGGGTCACAGCCGTCTGGAGCTTCGCGAGGAACTCGGCTTTGTTGGCAGCCTTCTGGCCCTTCACGGTTTCGAGGGCTTTGAGAACATCCTCCGGGACTTTCTCCAAACGTAATTCTTGAACCGTGCGATCCGTCAGTTCCATCTCGCCCGAGTGGCCGAAGCCGAGCAAGTAATAGGAGATCGCCGCTGCGATCAGCACAAAAAGCATCAGCAGGAACTTACCCTGCTGGATGAGGTACGTCTTGCACGTCTGAAAGATGATCTCGGCCACGTTGAGCATCGAGTTATGCGCGGGCAGCTTGTGAATCTGCATCCGCAGATAAATGCTGATCCCCAGCGTGAAGCAGATGACGAACGAACCGTAGAAGAGCAGGTTAAACGCACTGATGCCTCCCAAAGTGTCGAACGTTCCCGCTCGCAAATTGGGGATCGCCAAATCCGCTTCGCTCGCCGGAAGTGCGGTCGCGGTCAGCAGCAGCACCGCCAGGCAAAAGAGGATTGGCTTCAAGCTCCGCAGAGCAACATCCACCGAGGCCAGCAACGCGACGCCAATTCGCTTCATGGTTCCCTCACTCCTTGAAGGCCGATTCTTGGAACAAATTCCGTGGCGAGAAGAATCGCCGAACGCTCTCCGTTGGCCTCCGCGAGTTTCATCCGTCAGCCGCGACAATCGACCGCTCTGCCGCCGCCACGACGAAACTCCAGCCTGAACAGGCCGGGGATTCTAGGGGGTTTCATCGGAGCAACAAGAGACCATCAAGGGGTCGGGAGTCTTTTTCTGTTTGGGCAAATGGCGCTCGGAAATCATCTGGAGAATTGAGCGATCGGTAGGGTGGGACCAGCGCAGCGCCGGCCCATCAAAACTTTGTGAATTGGTGGGCCGGCGCTGCGCTGGTCCCACCCTACGATTTGAAAAATGGCAGCCGCTCTCTCGCGCTCACGCCTTGCGGATGAAGTGCGCCGCGTAGCTGCGGACTTGTTTGCCGTTGAGCACATGCACGATTCGGAGTTGCTGAATCGTCTCCTGGCTGAAGCGGCCGAGCGGGACGTGGATCAGTTTCTTGCCGTGCTTCTTGGCGAGCCGTCGCCAGCCGGGACCGGGGGGCGATTCGCTGAGCACAGCAATGTGCCGGCATTCGCTGTGGACACAGGCGGCGGCGAGCAGTCGCTCTTCCATCGTATCGGTGAAGTCGAATTGCGGGTTGCTCCAAACTTCTGGGATCGGACGGGGTGGGAATAGGAACATCGCGCCGCCGTAGCTGGCGGCTCCAATGCCGGGACCGACCATCTCGCGGCCGAAGTCGGTCGCGAACAACGCCAGCGTCGATTCGTCGTGATGCTCGGCCATCCAAGTGATTCGCCACGGATAGTCGCGCGGGTCGGCCGGCGAATCGAAAAACATCAGCACGCAATCGAGCGTCCCGCGCGTCGGCGGGCAGACCTTCACGTACAACTCGCCGGTGTGCCAGTTCCGCAGCGTTTCGCGAATGTCGAGTCCGTCCTTCAGACTCGTCGAAAACTTTTCGGTGCGCACGAGGTCCGCACCCAGCATTGCCAATGCGGCCTCTTTGACGTGCGTGCGAAATTTTTCGATGGCGACATCCTCTTCCGGCCACGAGCACTGATGAAACGGATTCCAGCGCTGCCGCCATTGATCCTGATCGATCTTCGGAGCCTTCGGCTTGAGTTCCAGCGACCGCCAGACAATCGCCTGTCCCGGCAAGCGACTCTTCATGCGCACGACATCGCCATCCGGAAGCTGCGCGACGCCGTTGGTCATCCGTAGTTGCTGCTCCTGGCGAGCGGAGGGTGTCAACCCTCCGAGTTGTGTCGAGTCATTGACTTGGGAATCGCCCGGCCCTTGGTTGCTCGGAGGGTTGACACCCTCCGCTCGCCAATCAATTTGGTTGTATTCGTACTCTCGCGCCACCTCGGCCAGCGTGATTGCGAACTGGTCGCCGGCGATTTGCTTGGCGGCAAGGATCAGCGAATACAAATCGGGCGTCATGCGACGTTCGATCAGGCACAGGTTGCGGACGTAATGCAGAAACGTTCGCAGCGTCTTGGGAGTGATCTTGCGCGCTCGCGATTTCAGCTCGTGGCGATAACGGTCGCGAGTCGCCAGCAGCAGCGCTTTCACCCCGTCGATCGACAAGTTCTCGTCGTCGTCCAGCGACTGCCGAGCTTGCTCGTACAAGCCGGTGATGAACGGCAGCTCGCCGAGCCAAAAGAGATGCGTGAGCGGATCGTTGACGTAGGTCTCCGTTGACTCCACGTCGTCGTTCTCGGCGAGATCCTCACGTCGGTCGTGATAGGCGTCTTTGACCCACGGCCAGTCCATCATCGAACAGACGAAGAGAATCCGCTCATGTCGCCGCTCGAGTTCGCGCAGCCGATTCGCCATCCAGACGACACGCGCCTCCGGCTGTCCTTCGGGGATGCGCGGCACGGTCGGCATCAACGCCGCCGCGAAACGGTCGATCGACACCTGCTTGACCGGATACGGATCGGGATAAAACGCCGCGAGGCTGACGAAGTTGGCTGTTTCGACATCGATGAACGCTCGCGGCATCCGTTCTTGCAGAGCGATCCGCAGCGCGGCGATCACCGGCTGACAGGGATCAATCGGCACATAACTGCACGATTTCAATTCGTCCTGGCCGTCCGACCGCGATGCGAACGCATCTGCCGCCAACTCGTCTTCGCTTTCGCTTCCATCCGGTTGCCAACTCTCGAACGACAATGGCTCGGGCTGCACGACCAGCGACAAGCTCGGCAGCTCGGCGACCGCCTCCTCGACTTGCTCCTGAAACGATGGAGGCAGCGGCACCGCCAGACAATCAAACTCCTGAGCCAGCATCACGCGGCGGACTTCAATGGCGAAATCCCCGCTGCCGTGGATCACCGGCAACACCCAAATGCGGTCACTGAGTTGCAAGAAGTTCGAGAGCATCGAAGCCTGAGCTCTGTTACGATGACGCCCATGTTGGACGCGCCAAAACAGAATTGGAAACGGTACGCAGAATTGTGCGAAGCTGAGCACACCCGTTGGCTACGCAGCCTGACGGTTCAGCAGTCCTGGGAACTGTATCGTTCGCTGTTTGACTTCGCCTCGCAATTGAGCGACGGCAAATCCCCTGATCCCGTGGCGGTGCAGCGACGTTGGGAAGAGAAGCTGGCGAACCGCCAACGCTTGGTCGCCGCCTTCGCAAAATTGGACGAGTGGCGACGTGACAAACGATCTAACAAAAACGCTGGCTGATCTGACGACGTGGTTGCGACGCGAAGAGGTGGCGTTCGCGGTCATTGGAGGCTTGGCCGTGGGGGTTCGCGGCGAGCCTCGATTCACGGCGGACGTCGATGTCGTCGTTGGCCTGGATTTGGACGACGCCCTCCAGTTGGTGGACCGGTTGTCCGACAGTCCCTTTCAGCCGTTGTTTCCCGATGTCGCCGAAGTGGTGCGGACTTCGTTCATCTTGCCGCTGCGTCATCTCGCCACCGGTGTCAGGGTCGATGTCGCGATCGGACTTTCCGGATTTGAGCGGCAACTCCTGGCTCGCGCCGACGAGGTCACGATTGCGGGCTTCACCGCGCCGGTGGCCACCGCCGAGGATTTGATCCTGATGAAACTCCTGGCCAGTCGCCCGCGCGACACCGATGACGCCGAGAAGCTCACCCAAAAACATGGTCCCAGTCTCGACTGGAATTACCTCATTGCAACCGCCCAGCAATTGGACGAAGCGCTCGCCTTAGACGTGACGACTCCGCTGCAACAACTCCGCGATCGTCATGCGCCGAATTCTTCTGCCACATCTTGAGTTTAGTCAACGCCTTGGCCGTTGATCACCGGGCGCGGTATCAATCCCGGCTCGACCGACCAATTCCCGTCAGCGAGATTCTCGCCATGTATCTGCCAAAATCCTTTGAAGTGACCGACCCAGACAAACTGGCCGAGATCATTCGCCGCTTCAGTTTCGCGACGCTGATCACGACGACTGACAGCGTGCCGTTCGCGACGCACTTGCCGGTCTTGCATCGGCCTCAGCCCGGAACTGCGGGAGTTCTGATTGGCCACGTCGCGCGAGCGAATCCGCAGTGGCAACACTTCGCGAACCAGACCGAATCGCTGGCGATCTTTTCCGGGCCGCATGCCTACGTCTCGCCATCGTGGTACGCGACCGAGTTGGCCGTCCCGACGTGGAATTACATCGCGGTGCATGCCTACGGCGTCCCGCGCGTCATCGAGGACGAGGCTTGGTTGGAAGCTCTGCTCGACGAGATGGTCCAGCGCTACGAAGCGAACCGTCCTCAACCGTGGCCGAATCAGTTGCCAACGGACTTCCGCCGCAACCTTTTGAAAAGCATCGTTGGGTTCGAGATGCCGATCTCACGCATCGAAGGCAAGTTCAAGCTCAGCCAGAACCGGCCGGAGCAGGATCGAACCAACGTCGTTCGCGAACTGAGCGGCTCGAAGAATCCCGACGCTCAAGCAGTTGCCGATTGGATGCGAGCCGACAAGAACCTCCCCAGCGCGTGAGTGAAATTGAAAGCGCTCGCAACACCGCCTCGCCGTGCCAGCGGTGATGTTGCGAGCGGCTCAATCGTCAAGAAACTCAGCGGAGAATTAACGGCCGAAGAACGTCTGACGGAGCCAAGCGTTCTTGCGTTGTTCCGCTTCCCACATGCCTTGGAACAAGTTCGGGCGTTGCTCTTGGTAGTAGTACTGCTGCTGCGGTTGCTGCTGTTGCGGTTGAGCGTACTGGACTTGCTGTTGCGAGTAGTTCGCTCGGCCGTCGTCCCAAGCCATGAACATGAAGCGTCGTTCGCGAGCGCTCGCTGAATCCGACATGGCGGCCACTCCGGCCAACGCGATCAATCCCAAAACAAACTTGCGCATACGATCCCTTTCGTGTGAGTAGTGCGGCGAACTCGCCGACTTGTTGTGCGGCGAACTCGCCGATGTGCCGAAGCCTCCAAGGAGGGAACTCCAAAAACGTCGGTGCGACCCAATCGCTTCTCGACGACTCTCGGTGATCGGCAAACTTTGCCGGTCGGCCGAACCGGCAAATGCTGCCGGTCAGCGAAACTCGCCGGGTGACTGGTGGACGTGACGGTCGCAACGGTCGCGCGAGCAACCGCCGCTCTGCGCAATTTCCAGCCGACCAACCGCTGTAATCGGGACGGGCCGCGTGATGCCAAAAAGCCACAACCCCGCAAAGGCTTCCCCACTCGGAAGCCGTTTGCCTTTCGGGATTCATGGCGCATTTTCCCTCAGCTTCGTGCGCGGAGTCTTCGCGGACTCGGTGTGCCGCGAGCGGTGTTGTGCGGAGCGGACAGTGTTTTCCACGAGGGTGATGACATGGATCAGTCGAATGGTTCGGGAAATCGCGAGACGAGTTCGGGCTGGTTCCGATCCGTCAGCACCAGCATTCGCAGCAAGTTGCTGTTGGGCATGTTCGTGGTCGCCGTGATTCCGCTGGTGGTGTTGGGGGCTGCCGTGTACTTCAGCGCCGAGCAAGCGGTGATGGCGAAGTCGGTCGCTCAGTTGGAAGCGATTCGCTCGATCAAGGCGACGCAGTTGCAGCAGCACTTCCAATCGCTGGAAGCTCAGATCGCCACGTTCGCCGAGAACCGCATGGTGGTCGAAGCGATGCGAGACTTCCGCGTCTCGTTCCGCACGGCGATCGAGGAGTCCGAAATCACCTCGGAGGAATTGGAGAGTCTCCGCAAGCAACTTCGCACTTATTACTCCAACGAATTCAACGACGAGTACCGCAAGCACAATCCCAACAAGTCGCTCGACGTCGGCGGTTTGTTCGATGCGTTGGACGACGAGTCGGTCTATTTGCAGTACGAGTATTTGCGAAGCAATCCGAACCCGCTTGGCCGCAAGCAGCAGTTGGACCGCGCCGGCGACCGCTCGACCTACAGCGATCACCACGCCAAATATCATCCGGTGATTCGCAGCTTCCAGGAGAAGTTCGGACTGCGCGACGTTGTTCTGGCGGACCTCGAAACGGGCGACGTCGTTTACTCGTGCTTCAAGGAATTGGATTTCACGACGTCTCTGAAAGATGGCCCGCACGCGAAGAGCAACTTGGGCCGAGCGTTCGCGAAGGCCGCCGCGGCCGACTCGCCGGACCTCGTCGCGTTTGTGGACTACGAGCCGTTTGCTCCGTCTTGTGATCAAGCCGCGATGTTTCTGGCCGCACCGATTTTTGACGAAGGCACGAAAGTCGGCGTCGTCGCTTTTCAAATGCCGATCGACCGAGTCTCGGCGATTCTGAACGAGCGAGCGGGCCTCGGCCAAACGGGCGAGACTTATGCGGTCGGCGCGGACAAGATGTTCCGCAATGACTCGCGATTCGTCAGCGACCTGCAAGCGAGCGGTCGGATCAAAGGGAAATCGACGATCCTCAATCCAGAGTTCAATCTGGACACTGAAGCCGCGCTGAGCGTGCTGGCCGGAAAATCAGCGACGAAGCAGTCCGTGGACTATCGCGGTCGCGAGGTGCTCAATTCGTGGCAGCCGATCACCATCCACGCCGGCAGCGACGGCGACAAAGCGGTCACTTGGGGGCTGGTTTCCAAGATCGACCTCGCCGAAGTGCGTGAGCCGATCGAGCGGATGTACTTCACGATGCTGGCAATTGCCCTGGCCGCGACCGTCGTGGTGGTCATTGCTGGATACCTGCTGGCCAGCAACCTCACGCGGCAGACCGACGCGATCACAAACATGCTCGGACAGATCGGCATCGGCAACTTCGAGGCGCGAGCGGCCGTACTCTCGGATGACGAACTTGGCACGGTCGCGATGTCGCTGAATGCGATGTGCGACAACACTCTTTCGCTGATTCAGACGCGCGACGAGCGTGACCGGATTCAATTCGCTGTGCAGCGGCTCAAAGAGGAAGTGGCGATCATTGCCAGCGGCGATCTGACGCAAGAGGCCGAAGTCACCGACGACCTGACCGGCGGCATCGCCGAGTCGATCAATCACATGATTCACCAATTGCGGACGATCATCGGCAACATTCACGAGGCGGCAACGCAGGTGACGACCTCGGCCGGCGACATCCGGAAGACGACCGACGAAGTCAGCAGCGGAACCGAGCAGCAATCGTCGCAGATCGTCGAGACGTCCTCGTCCATCGACGTGATGGCCCTGTCGATTCAACAGGTCTCGCAGCACACCGAGCAATCGGCGAACGTCGCCAACAAGGCTCGTGAGAACGCGGTGCAGGGGACGCAAGCGGTTCGCAACACGATTCAAGGCATGGAGCGCATCCGCGATCAAGTGCAGGAAAATGCCAAGCGCATCAAGCGGCTGGGTGAGACCTCTCAGGAGGTCGGCGAGATCGTGCAACTCATTGGCGACATCGCCGACCGGACGAGCATTCTGGCACTCAACGCTTCGATCCAAGCCGCGATGGCCGGTGACGCGGGCAAGGGTTTCGCCGTGGTGGCCGAGGAAGTCGAACGGCTCGCCGAACGAGCGAACCAATCGACCAAGCAGATTGAGTCGTTGATCAAGGCGATCCAAGGCCAAACGTCAGAAGCCATCACCGCGATGGAAGAATGCACGCAGGAAGTGGTCTCCGGATCGAAGCTGGCGACGGAAGCGGGTCAGGCGCTCGACGAGATTGACATCGTGTCGAAAGACCTGGCGGAATTGATGCGGTCGATGACGCAAGCGACTCGCCAACAGGCCGCCGGGGCGGAAGAGTTGACGAGGTCGATGAGCGACATTTCGCATGTCACGCAGCAAACGGCCTTGGAAACGAAGCAAGCCTCCGAGTCGGTCGGCAATCTCGCCGAGTTGGCCGACGCGTTGCAGCAGTCGGTCTCCGCATTCCGTCTGCCGCGCACGAAGCCGCGATCGGCTTCAATCTTTGATCACCAGGAAGTGGTCTCCACCAGCCCGATGGGTTCGCTGATCCTGAAGGCATTGAAGTAGCGTGGGCAAGGCCCACCCTACTTCGGGAGTGACCCATGAGCCGCGAAGCAATCGAGAGTTTCGTCGATGAGATTCGCGACGATCTGCCGCGGATGCGTCGCGCCTTTGCGAACATCCATGCTTGGCCCGACGATCACGACGCGCTGCTCGAAGCCCGTCGGATGACGCACTCGATCAAAGGCACAGCCGCGCTGGTTGGCGTCCACACGCTCAGCGACATCGCGGAACGTCAGGAAACTCTGTTGAAGCAGCTCCTGACCAGTCATCGCGCCATGGACGATCGGCTCCGCGACACGCTGGAGCAGATGGCCGACACCATCGAGTCGTACGCCGCCGGATTGCTGGAAGGGACCGTGCCGGAACAACGTCTCCTCGCGACCGCAACCAACCTCTGCAATCGCCATCTGACGGCCGAGTTGTTTTCGCCAGATGCGTTCGGTCCCGAACCGTCTGCCGAATACGGCGAGGACTTCCATGACGTGGTGCTCGGGCATTTGCGCGAGATGGCGGAGAAGCTCGACATCTACCGCCGTGATTTGACTCGTTGGGATTTGTTGTCGGATGTCAGTCGCTTGACACAGTCGCTGCGAGAGGACGTCGAAGTCGCTGGCTGGCAGGACTTCTCGCAGTTGACGCAGCGTGCCGGAGTGTTGTTGCAGCGGATACTCGACCGCAGCGTGCCTCCCACGGAGAGCGCGGCGGATTGTCTGCAAGCCTGCGTTGATGCGCTCGAACAACGGATCGACCAGGAATTGGACGAAGCGATCCTGCGACAGCTTCATGACCGGATCGACGAATTGTGCATCGCTGGCCCGCCAGCGTGCGTGGATGAGAACTCCGAAACTTGTAGCCCAGGCTCTTGTGGCCTGGAGGATTCGATCGGGGAAACGAATCAACCGACCCACAAGGGGTCGGGCTACAGTGAGGCGGAGTCCATCGAACTCGATGATCGCACCGAACTCTCCGAAGAGATGCTCGCGGTCTTCACCGAAGAGGCCGAGGATCATCTGCGATTGATCTACTCCGCGTTCACCGAGTTGACGGAGAACGCGGGACGGATGAGCGCGATTCAGGACGTGCGCCGTTCGGCGCACACGATCAAAGGAGCGGCTGGGTCCGTCGGATTGCGGTTGGTCTCGAAGTTGTCGCATCGCATGGAGGATTTGCTCGACGTCTTGTTCCGCGCGCAGCAGCCGGTCACTTCCAGCGCGCTCGCGCTCTTGTACGACACGACGGATGCCTTGCAGGATTTGGTCCACGGCAACTTCGCGGCCGAGGGCATGCAGGTCACGGTCGCGCAGATCTTCGATAGCTACGACGCGCTGTTGCAGTGCTCAGTGGTCAGTGGTCAGTGGTCAGTGGAATCCGACCGAGAGCCGATCTCACAACCGATCGACACTGCCGCCGAAGATCGGGAGGGCGAGGCTCCCGCCGAGCCAAATCCCATCGACACCGAAGGCTCGGCGGGAGCCTCGCCCTCCCAAATCGCGGACACGACGGCATCCGATGTTGTGGCATCACCCAACGAACTCGTTGTGCAGGATGTTTTGCCGATGCTGACTGCGTGGAATCGGTTGTCCGAACCGATCACGGCATTGCCCACTCAGGATACGGAGAAGGTGGCTCAACGAGACGGGCCGAAGAAATCTGGGGAATCACTGCGAGTGCCGCTTGCCAAGATCGACTCGTTGGTGCGCGAAGTCGGCGAGCTGATGATGAACCGGACTTCGTTCGAGCAACGGATGTCCGACTTCGGTCGATGTCTGGAAGAAATGCAGCGCGGCGTCGAACGGATGCGAAACGTGTCCCACGACCTCGACTCGAAGTACGGCGTCGGAGCGTTGGGAGGACGTCAGCGGCTGTGGGGCGACGGAGCTTCGTTACTGCCTGGCGGCCGACGATTACCCGGAGAATCGAACGACGAGTTTGATGCGCTCGAGCTCGATCGGTACACCGAGTTTCATTTGCTGTCGCGATCTCTGGCCGAGACGACGACCGACATTGGTACCGTCGGTCAAGAGTTACGAACTCTGATGTCCGACTTCGAACAGTTGCTCGGTCGGCAAGGCCGGCTGTCGCGCGACACACAGGACCGATTGATGCGGATGCGGTTGTTGCCGCTGGCGACCCTGGCCGACAAGCTGCATCGCACCGTGCGAGTCGTCGCCGCTCAGCAACACAAAGAGGTCGAGTTTCTAATTCAAGGAGGCGACACCGAAATCGACAAGTTGGTGCTGGAAGAGCTGGCCGATCCGCTGATGCACCTCTTGCGAAACGCGGTCGATCACGGATTGGAAGATGCGGCGACTCGACAAGCAGCGGGCAAACCGGAACGAGCGACGATCCGCGTGCAGGCGTTTCAGCAAGGGACACAGGTCGTGCTTCGCATCGTCGATGATGGCCGCGGTTTGAACTTCGAGGCAATCCGAGAAACCGCCGTCCGGCAGGGTTTAGTCACGGCCGACGAAGCGGTGAACCGCAGCGAAGAAGAGTTATCGGCGTTGATCTTTTTGCCCGGCTTCAGCACGGCGCGCGAGATCACCGAAGTCTCCGGCCGAGGCGTCGGCATGGACATCGTCCGGGACAAAGTCCAAAAACTGAAAGGGACGATCCGCGTCGATTCGCAAGCGGGACAGGGGACGACGTTCACGATTCGTCTTCCGATGACGCTGGCTGTCACCCGCGCGATGCTGCTGCACGCTTCCAACGAGACGTTTGCGATGCCGATGCAGTCGGTCGTGCAAATTTTGCGTTTGGAGCGAGCGGAGATTGATCTGCTGGGACCGTCGCCGGTCATCCGTTTGGGCGAAGAGACGTTGCCGTTCGTGTACCTCTCGGAACGGTTGGGCCTGCGTCAGTCGGCGGACAAGACCTCGCCAACGATGCCGGTGCTCGTGCTGGCGGATGGGGATCGAAAGGTCGCGATCGCTGTCGACAAGATTCTGCCGGGGCGCGACATCGTTGTGAAAACGCTCGGCACGCATCTCCGCAAAGTGCGCGGCTTGATCGGCGCGACGTTGATGGGTGATGGCTCGGTGGTCCCGATTCTCGACGCGGCCGATCTGGTCGGGCCGATGACTCGGACGATGTCCGTGATTTCGGCTCCGCATCATCCGGTGCATCGCGACGAGACGCCGACGATCATGGTCGTCGATGACTCGGTCAGCGTGCGTCGCGTGATGTCCAATCTGCTGAAAAACTCCGGCTGGTCGGTGCTCGACGCGAAGGATGGACTGGATGCCGTCGAAAAGTTGCAAAACGCCGAACGCTCGCCGAATCTGTTCTTGCTGGACATCGAAATGCCACGCATGGACGGCTACGAGTTGCTGACCTCGCTGCGCTCACGAGCCGAGTACCGCGACACGCCGGTCGTCATGGTGACCTCTCGTGCCGGAAACAAGCATCGCCAAAAAGCGATGCGGTTGGGTGCCACCGACTACGTCGTCAAGCCGTACCAGGACAGCGAACTGCTGTCGCTGGTGGGCCGCTTGCTGGCCGTGCCACACGCGGAGGCGTTGGCATGAGGCTTCCTCGAATCGTGTTTTCCGCCGTGTTGCATTTTGTCAACCGGCAATTCGATGAGAATCGGCAGGAACCCTCTGGCGATGAGGCCCACGTCAAATATCGTGACCGCTCGCCAATCGGCGACGTCGTCCACTCTCAAATCTGAGTTCGATTTCAAATCTGTTTTCGGGGGCCAAGAACATGAAGGGCAAAGGGGCAGAAGTTCACGCGTGGTCGGTCAGCTTTCTGGCAGGGTCAGACAGCCCAAGTCACTCGACTCGCAAAGAGTGCGTCTTTCTGACCGACGGAGTCGATCTGGGGCAGCTCCAAAACGAAGTCGAACTGCGCTACAGCGTCGGCGGCCGAAACGTGGACATCCTGGAGATCAAAGCGCTTGGGGCGATCGGGAACTGCAAGACCTGAGTGCAAAGTGAAGAGTGCAGACTGCAAAGTGCAAATTGACCGGAAGCGATTGGTGGATTCGCGTCGGCCGCACTTCGCTGTTGGTTCTGGCCGGCATTTTACACTTTGCAGTCTGCACTCTTCACTTTGCACTGTCTTCGTCTCGCCGCTCATTTGCCACCCACCCTCGAAGCCTCTACCTTCCCGCCGCTGTCTGCGATCACGTCCTCCCCAGCCCTGGGACTTCCGATGATCCTCTCCGGCAACGAGATCAAAGCCCAGCTTGGCACCAGTATTGTCATTGAGCCGTTCGATGAAGCGCAGCTCAATGCCAACAGCTACAACCTGCGCCTGCACAATGAGCTGCTGGTCTACGAAGAGATCGTGCTCGACATGCGGCGGCCGAATCGCTTTCGCCGCTACACGATTTCTGAAGACGGCTTCGTCCTGAACCCGAATCAGCTTTACCTCGCGCGCACGATGGAACGGACTGAGACGCATAATCTCGTACCAATGCTGGAAGGCCGCTCGTCAGTCGGCCGCCTGGGCTTGTTCGTGCATGTGACGGCCGGGTTCGGCGACGTCGGCTTCTGCGGCTTTTGGACGTTGGAGATGTACGCGATCCAGCCCGTGCGAATTTATCCGGGCGTGCCGATCTGCCAGATCTTTTACCACGAGATTATGGGTGACATCACCGAGTACCACAGCGACAAATATCAAAACAACCACGACATCCAGCCCAGCATGTTGTTCAAAGAATGGCAGGCTCAGAAAGACCCGCAATTGCGGCTGGCGTTCGGCGGCGAGCAACGGGCTGAAATGTGACGAACTGAAACTGGCGGCTCGTTCTGGAATCCTTGTTCGGAAATCGGAGTGGCTGGATGAAGTCAGCGGAGACGACTCACAAGGCATGGCGGCTGAAGCAGGTCGTTGCGGGCGGGCAAACCGGAGTCGATCGCGCGGCGTTGGATGTGGCTTTGGAGTTGGGCATTCCGTGCGGCGGCTGGTGCCCGAAAGGACGTCGTGCCGAAGACGGGCCGATCCCAGAGTCGTACCCGCTGAAAGAATCTCCCACGACCAACTACGCCGAGCGGACCGCATTGAACGTCAAGGACTCCGAGGGGACGCTGATTCTTTCGTTGGGATCGTTGCGCGGCGGAACTGCGCTGACCAAGACGTTCGCCGAGCGATATCGCCGGCCATGTTTGGTGGTCGACCTGCGCGACGCGACGGCGAAGCGGGTCCATGATTGGTTGGAGGAGAACTCGATTCGAATCCTCAATGTCGCCGGGCCGCGAGAAAGTTCGCAGCCGGGAATTGCGCGACAGGCGGCGGCGTTTTTGCGGATGTTATTCGGCGATTCCCGCCCGACGCGCCAGCGAGAGGTCGTGCCCAAAACCCCTCGCTCGCGCGTCGGGCTGGTGTGAGACGGCGAACCTCTCAACCAGATGCGCCGAGGAACGGCAGTTCGCGTTCGGCCGCCAGCTTGGCGACGGCGAAGGCGCACGCCGCGTCGGAAACTCGCGGGCCGAACAGCTCAGGCAGCGAGGTGATGGTCGCGTTTTTCAATCGCGGCGTCTGTGCGGCGACTCGCCGAGCCAAGAACGAACCGCTGCCGGAAATCAGCACGTTTTCGCAGGATCCTGGCATCCGCGATGCGACTTTGTCGGCGGCTTCACACAACCGCTGGAGTTGTGTTGCGGCGATGTGCTCGGCGATGCGGTGCGTGTCTTCGGTCGTGATCTCGGTCGTGTCGCCGCCGATGGAACGCGCGATTCGGTCGTGAGCTGCAACCAACGTCGCGGGCCGGCCATTGGCGGTCAAACAATCTGCGGAGTTCTCTGCGATGTCGCCCAACGTGAGATAGACGTCAAAGATCGTTGCGAACAATTCGGCGGCGACGGCACAATCGATTCCCGCCAGCGGGACGCAATCGGTCAGCGCGCACAACGGAGTGCGGCGGACTCCGCAATAAACCAATTCGCCCGATTGCAGACGTTCGATGTCCGTGCGGCCGGTCGGCAACGGCAGCCCATCGACCAACGGAATGAGATCGGTCGTCGTCGAACCAATGTCGATGAGCAGCGCCGAACCGCGCGGGACTAAACGGCCCACAAACGTGGCCTGTGCATGCCAGTTCGCGGCCGCGGTGAGTCGCGGTTCGTCACGCGCTTCTTGCGTTGACGCAAACTCTCCCGACGTTTGCCAGACGAAAATTGGACGTTTTCCCGCGACAACTTCGACGGTTCGCAGCACTCGGTCGATTCCGTCCGACTTGGTCGCAAAGCAGTCGGCCAGCTCGGCGGTCATTGTCACCGCGAGCAACTCGGCAGCCGAAAACCGATCCATGATTGGGACGAGCACATCGATCAATCGGTCCGGCGAACGCCAGATTTCTAGCGGGATCGACAGCGCCGCGGCGGTCTCGGTTGCCGCTTTGATGTTCGCTCCGCCGATGTCGAGACCAAGCACACGCATGTTTTGGTTGAGGGTTGAGGGTTGAGGGTTGAGGGTTGAGGGGACAGACTGATGTCGCTCGCGAAGAGTACCGTTGCCGAGTCACTCCGAAAACGAACACGTCCTCGGAAAGGAAAATGCACCGATGTCTGATTGGCAGAAGTTGATTGCGGCGTCCGACGTGCCGGTCGGCAGTGGCAGAGAGTTCGCCGTGAGCGGCCGGATCGTTGCGCTGTTCAATGTCGATGGGCAGTTTCAGGCCATCGACGGCATTTGTGCTCACCAAGGCGGGCCACTGGCGAAGGGACAGCTCGTCGCCGGCGTCGTGACGTGCCCGTGGCACGGTTGGCAATTTCAGGTTGCCAACGGTCAGCACTGCCTGAATCCGCGCATCTGCCAAACGACGTTTGAGGTCAAGGTCGAATTGGGAGACGTGTTCGTGCGCGTGTAGCGGCCAAGCACCGACGGTCAGACTCGTATTGACGCAATTCCGAAGGTGTGCAGAATACGCCGCCCTTCGTCCGGCCTGCGTTGAAGTGACGCGATCCGCGACCGAGTGCCATGCGAACGAATCCCCAGGTCGGGGATGGTTCGACTTGCCCGATCAATTCCGTCTCGGCTAGCAAAGGAGTGCGTCTGCCGTGAGAAAACTTCTACTTTCATCCGCTGTGTTGGCCGGCTTGGCCAGCGTGTTCGTCAACGCCTACGGCCAAAATGCAGGCACCGGCGGCGCCAAGAAAGCGGCGACACCGGCGGCGGCCGCCGCGTCACAGGCCGAAGCTCCCCACAAGATCGCGCTGATCGACATGGGCCGCGTCTTCAAGGAATACAAGAAGATCGAAGTTCTCAAAGAGGACTGGAAAGCGGAGTTCTCCGTCAGTGAAGAAAGCGCCAAGAAGATGACGGCCCAAGTCCAGCAGGTCATCGAACAGATGAAAGACTTCAAGCCCGGCAGCCCGGAGTACATCAATCTCGAGAAAAAGCAGACGGATCTGGGTGCCAAGCTCGGCGCGTTCAAACAAACCGCTCAGCGCGAGCTGCTCCGCAAGGAAGCCGACCTGCTCAAGACCGTGTACCTCGAAACGATGGACGTCGTCGAGAAGTTCGCGGATCGCTTCGGCTACACGCTGGTGATGCGCTTCAACTCGGACACATTCGAGGGTGAGGACATGAGCAAGATGCAGTTGGTGATGAACCGCGTGATCGTCTTCCACCGTGCGGAGGACGACTTGACGGACGGCGTCATCAAGTACCTCAACCGCCAATTCGACGGCGGCCAACCGAAGGCGGCAAGCGCTCCAGCCGGTGCTGGCGGAAAAAGCAAGAACTAGTTCGGTCCTCGCGAAAGTCCGCGACATGCTTTGCCGGTCTCAACGCACTCTTCGACAAACGGTCGAAACGCAGGGGGTCGGTCTCTTCACCGGGACCGACGCCCGTTTGCGTTTCGTGCCGGCTCCGACGGATCATGGGATCGCCTTTCAGCGGATCGACGTGGCTGGCTCGGCACCGATCCCGGCACGCATCGAGTTCGTCGTGAGCAGTCAGCGTCGAACGGCGATCGCTCGTGATGGCGTGCAGGTCGAAATGATCGAGCACGTCATGGCGGCGTTGGCGGGACTGCAAATCGACAACTGCCTGATCGAAATCGATGGACCAGAAGTTCCTGGCTTCGATGGCTCGTGTCGGGATATTTGCAAATTGCTACTCGCCGCCGGCATCGTCGAACAAGATTCACTGCGAGAAATCATCTCGCTGCTGATGCCCGTGCAAGTCAGTGCAGATGACAGTGACATCGAAGTCGTTGCTCGGCCAATGAACTACAACGGACTGGCAATCACCTACCAACTTGATTACGGCGATCGATCCCCGATTCCGCCGCAGAATTTGACGATCGAGATCACTCCTGAAACCTTTGTCCGCGACATCGCATTCGCCCGCACGTTCGTGCTCGACACGGAAGTCGCGGCGTTGCAGGCCGCGGGTTACGGCCGTCGCGTGACGCACCAAGATCTGCTCGTGTTTGATGCCAACGGAAACGTCATCGGCAACAAGCTGCGATCCCCCGACGAAGCGGTGCGGCACAAAATTTTGGATTGCCTCGGAGACTTCGCCCTGATCGGCGCGGACTTGCGAGGCTATTTCAATGCCTATCGTTCTGGACACAGACACAATCACG
Organism: Candidatus Kuenenia stuttgartensis; assembly: GCA_945904015.1. GTDB lineage: Bacteria > Planctomycetota > Planctomycetia > Planctomycetales > Planctomycetaceae > SXKJ01. The sequence continues at coordinate 64,861 of CAMDPK010000017.1, forward strand.
ACCTCGTTCGCCGGATTCTGCTGACTCATCAGAATTCGCAGTGCTCCGAGGCGGTTTAAGTAGGACGACCTATGGCCAACCTGATTCACTCCTTGGCGTGCGTGGACCCCAAAGCGGAACTCGGTGACAACATCGAGATCGGCCCGTTCTGCGTGATTGGCCCGCATGTGAAGCTCGGCAGCGGTTGTCAGTTGGCCAACAACGTGACGATCCTCGGCCACACGACGATTGGCGAACGGAATCGCTTCTTCTCGAACTGCGTCATCGGTGGCGAGCCTCAGGACCACAGCTATCAGGAATCAGCGACCTGGCTGGAGATCGGCGACGACAACGTCTTCCGCGAAGGAGTGACCGTCAATCGCGGAGCCGAGAAGGAAGACCACGGCACTCGCATCGGTCATCACAACATGCTGATGTCGAACGCTCACGTCGCGCACAACTGTTGCATCGGCAACCATGTGATGCTGGTCAACGGCGTGTTGCTCGGCGGACATGTCCATGTTCACGATCGAGCGATCATCTCCGGCAACACGGTCGTGCATCATTTTGCCTCGATCGGAACACTGGCTTTCGTCAGCGGAGGCTGTCGCTGCACCGTCGACGTCCCGCCATACATGATGGCCGCGGGCAGCGACAAATTTGAGATCAAGACGATCAACGTCGTCGGCATGAAGCGAGCCGGCTTGTCCGATTCCACAGTCGGAATCATCCGGCAGGCCTACAAGCAATTGTTCCGTGAGCACAAGGGAATCGCCGAAACGCGAGAGTTCTTCGCTCAACAGCAGCACGACATCCATCCGATGGAGCTGCACACGCTGCTCAACTTCATTGACATGACCAGTGCTGGCACCTTGGGACGTGGACGAGAGATCTTCCGCCATGCGCCCTCCATCAACACGCGAGAACAACGCAAGGCGGCGTAAAGTAGGGAGTGTTCATGTCGGATTTGAGAATGGCAGTGATCGGAGTCGGGGCACTCGGTCGCCATCACGCGAGAATTGTGTCGCAGATTCCCGGTGTCGAATTGGTTGCCGTGGCGGACCCCA
>CAMDPK010000018.1 GCA_945904015.1 Candidatus Kuenenia stuttgartensis
GCAACAAACCGACAAAGCCGCGTACAAGTTCCATCGTGAGCCTCCTTGCTCGATGCCTGAGAGTGATGTCCCAAGCATTGTCATCGAGGCTCACGCTACTCACGCAGATCAGTTTTCAGCACTCTGAAAAGTGCAAAAGTCGAACTGAGAGCACACATCCTGCGTGACTGTTGAACCTCGGAGGGGCTCGACTACGGACGACGCACTCGCGCGACGAAGTACGGTTGGCCGTCGAGGTAGGACGGAAATCGGCGGCCACCGTCGCTCGTCAGGACTTCGACGAAGTACTGAAAGTCGTCACGCGACAGGATGTCTTTGCTCGACACGTTGCCTTGAAACGACCCGTCCGCCGTCTTTTTCAGCGTGACCTGCTTCCAATCCAGCGTCTGATTCAGCGGCCGGTAGTGCAGCACCACCGATCGCAGATTCGATTCGTTGCTGAGTTGCACGGCGAACGTCGCATCCGCCGCCGGATCGAGTTCCGTAGGTTGGGACTCCGTCCCGACCTTGTGGTTCGCATCACTGAGCCGCAGGGCGCTAGCCCCGGTTGAACCGGACGCTAGCGCGTTCCGGCTGATTTGGTCGGCGTAAACATCAATCTGATTCCTAAACCGACCGGACGTCACGGTCACCGACTCGACGCTCGGCACTGGCCCGGCCGGTTGCTCGCCAGGAAACCGTCGCGGTGGTTTCGCATCCGGATGTTCGGCCACCAGTTTTTCCAAGGCGGTCACGTCCTCGCGCACTTCGGCCAGCCGGTCTTTCCAATGTCCCGAATGATGGTGCCCATTCTTCCGGCCATGCTGCGGCGAAAAGCCGAAGACGAGATTCGAGTGATACGTCCCCTCCGTCAGACGCACGATCTCTTCCCAAGCCGCCGCCGCGCCGCGAGCGTGCGGCAGCGCGCGGGCCAGTCGGCCGGCTTCGTGAGTCAAATCAAAGAATGCCAGTTCCGTGGCCGCGAGCTTCTTCTCGGCGTGATACGTGCCGAGCGACGCCAGCACGCGCAGATCAAGTTCCGTCGCGCGGAACTCGGCCGAAATCGTGTAGGCGGGTTTCGCCGAAACCCGCTCTCCCGGCGTCGGCGACGCCGGGCCACGTTCAAAGGCCAGCTTCTCGCGAGCTTGTTGGATTTTCGAGAGCGTATTCGTCGCCAAGTCGCGCAGCCGTTGGCTGACTTCCAGAGGCGTTGTCTTGCCGCTCAGTCGGCCCGCGACCGCATCCTCGACGAAGCCGGGGATGTTGTTGTCCCATGTTTCGCTGCGCCAGCGCGGCGTCGGTTTCCACGAGCGGATCGCGTAGAACTGCGCGGTGTCGCCCGGAGGCGTGTGCATGTACTCGGTCAAACGGTCGCCCGTATCGATTTCCGGGCACCACATCCATTCGCCGGCGCTGAGCTGATGCGTCGCGGTGACGAGCGGCAGAATTTGGCTGGCGCTGCGATACGCGGACTCGACTTCGTCGGCCGCAGGACCGAAGCGAGCACGGAATTCGCGCTTCCAGACTTCGGGATTCGCTTGCGGGTTGTAACCCAGCCGGCCGAACGCCAAGTAGAAGAACCAATACCGCTCGTGTTCCCAACGGTAATGTTCCAGCGACTTGTCGGCGAAGATGCGCCACTGCCCCGGCAGATTACCGAAGCCTTTGTCGGTCAGCGGCGCGTTGACCTCGAAGCCTTCACCGTCACCGAGCCGACAGCTTTCGGCGAACCGCGCGGCATACGTCGGATCGCCCCACAACAACAATCGCTGAGTGCCGACCGACCAAAGCTGATAGACGACTCGATAAGTGCGCGGATGACTGAGCATCGCACCGAAGCTGTAGCGGCTCTCGCGATAGTGTGTGTCGGCGACGGTCGGGTGATACGGCAGCCCCATGTGCTCGCACCAGAACTTGGTCGAGACCGTCGCATCGAGCTTCATGTCGTTCGCGATTTGAATGGTCTCCGGCCGCAGTCCCTTGTAGCGCAGATCCACTCGCACGGGGTGGCCGCAATCGCGGATCGCTTGGAACAGCGGCCGGTAGAAATCGGTCTGCTGATCCTCGGACACGCCCGCCTCGGCGTTCATACGGAACTGCACCGCGTCGATGGCCGAGCAGGTCTCCAGAATCTTCCGCAGTCCCGCCGCGCAGTAATCCGCTGCCGCCAGTCCCGTCGGCAGATGCTCGACTCGAATCTCGCCCGGATACTTTTCGACCGGCAGTTGAGTCCAGATGCCGAGTGTGAAATCCAGCCCGCGCTCGTGAGCCAGCTCCGCGATCCGTTTCAGCATCGCGAGATTGCGTTCGCGATCCTGCGGCGTCAGTCCCTTCACGCTCACCTGCGGGAATCCGGGCACGTCCACCAAGAAGGCATAGAGCGGATTCAGGTAGTTCGTCTGATGCGAAAAGGTCAGTGTGAAGTTGTTGTACCGGCATTGAGCCAGCAGCCTGAAATACCCGGCCCAGAATTCTTCGTCGAAGTACCAGTCCACCTCCAAGTCCGCGTTGAAGAGTTGAATCGTCATGCTTCGCACGCGGAGATACGGCGACTCGACCGCTTCCAGAATCGCCGTCAACGGAGTGGCCGACTGCGATGCGAGTTCAACCGCCCGCGCCGCATCCAACAGCGCGTAGCTCAGGCCACGCTCGTCGGAGCCGGCGATCAGCAGTGTTGGGGTCTTGTCGGTCTTGAGCCTTTGAATGCACAGCGACTCGGCCTGCTTCGGAAGTTGGATGCGATGCTGGGCCAGCAAGCGGTCAACAAGTTGCGAGGTGCCCGCGATACCAACAACGATTTGCGATCCATCCTCCCTCAGTGTCCTGCGGCGTAGCGATTTGATGTCGCTCGTGTCCAAGGCGTTTTGCAATTCGGCGAGGGCCTTCAAGCTTGGATTCCCCAGCTTGGAATCGACGACGATGTTGATCGTCTCTTTCGCGACAATCTCCGCAGCCAGCAACGTGAGCGCGACGAACGCCATCAGAATTCGCAATCGGAGTTGTGGCATCCGCCGATCCTCTTTCAAGCTGTGGTGATCTGTGTGATCCGCGTCATCCGTGTTCTGCTCGTGGATTTGTGGAACGCGGATGATACGGATCGCGCGGGTCAGAGACGGATTCACGAACCGACTCGCAGCGGCTCGGCCCCCAACGGGAACGCGCCGAGATCTGGCTGGCCCTTGTCAAACTCGCGGAGCGTATCGGGCCACTCGGCCGGGATGGCAATGCCCGCGTCGATCGCCGGACTGCCGCTGCGCAGGCGAAAATCATTTTTGAGCGGAACCAAAAAATGTGGATCGGCGAGCCGATCGTTCGCCCCCCAGCCGGGCGGGTATTGTTTCTTGCTGGCTTCAAACAGCGGGGACTTTCGGAACTTCGCGAAGTAATCGGCGGTCTGAGTCGAACCGTCGTTCATGCCCCACAGCAAGTTAGCGTCGGCTTGGAAGTCGTCGTCCGGTTTGAGTCCCGTGAAGTTCAGGCCGGGCAGCCCTTCGACCTGCACGAAGATGTTGTTGAAGACTCGCCGCGTCGTCATGCGCGATTGGCCACCCCAACAGAAAGCGTAGTAGTCGCGGAATGCCTTTTGGTGCAGCAAGAAGGTGTTGTGGTAGACGTAGTAGACTGCGTGAACCGGGCTGCCGTGATCGTGACAGATGAGTTGTGTCGGCTCATTCAAGAACTTGCCGCTTGGGTCAGGTTCGGTCGGCGGACCTTTGTAGGTTCCCTGCCGCAGATCGACGACGTTGCGGAAGACGTACATACCGCTGCCGGGTTCGGAATCAATCGGAATAGGCTTGTTCCCGTGAGCCGTAAACGGATTCAGCGTGCGTGTGATGAGATTCTGATAGACAAGCGTCGTGCCGCGAGCTTTCTTCGGACCTGGCTCGATGCCGTCGTCGTTGAAGTTATCGACGAGGTTGTGGTGGAATCGCAGGCCGTCTAACCCGTGGAACGTGATGCAGTCGTGATGGTCGGTCAGTTCGCAGTGAGCGATCTCGAAATCCTTCCCCTCGGCGACGATCAGGTATCCCGAACCGGCTCGATTCTTCACCGTGAACCGCGAATGCCACGGAGCCGAATGACCACGCAGCATCGAGTTCACGATTCGCAAGCGCTTCGTGTGACTGACGCGCAACGCCGAACCGCTGCCGTAGAGCGTCACGCCATCCAGTTCGATGTCTTCGGCTTCGTGGTCGATGTCCTCCTGATCGCGAGCGATCAGGACCGCCGATCGCTCGGCCCCGCGCACGACAATGTCTTGAATGCGCAGATGCCGTGCCCCTTCGATTCGCAGAGCGTACTCGTGACCGCTGATGACGAGCGGCAACTTTCTCGCATCGGCCTCGCCGCGATAGGCGTCCTTCCCCAACCCGGCCAGCAGCGTGTGCGACAGCCGGACGTGAATGCGGCCGGTCTCCGGATCGCGCCGTGTTCCAGGTCCGCAGTAGATGCCCACCGGATCGTCCTGCCGATCGCTCAGGCCGACGTGGTAAAGCTCGTTGGCCGACCGCAGGTCCGTGAGATTCATGTAGCGATGAAACGGGATCATCGAGTCCGCGAAGTTTCCGAAGCCACCTCCAGACCGATACGTCCGGGTCGAACGAAACTCGTCCTTCGCTCCGTTGGGTGCCGGCTCCCACGCGCCGGCAGGATCTTCCAAGAACTCGCGCAGTCCAGCGTCGAGGATCGCAAGCTCGCCGGGAAACGCGCGGATCGTGATTGGCTTCTCGGCCGTTCCCACCGCGGTAATCGTCACGGATTCAAAATACGTTCCGCCGCGCAGGCAAAGCGTGTCGCCCGGCTTGAGTTGTCCAACCGCGTGATTGATCGTCTTCCACGGAGTTGGTTTCGTTCCGTCATTTCGATCCATGCCGTTCGCGGGATCAACATAAAACGTCGGCCCCGTGTTCAGCGGCCGATCGGACTTCGCCGGCAACGGACGCATCGGCTCGTGGGAGCGAATTGGTGACGGCTCGATGTTGTTCGCGCTCGTCGAACCGCAGAACAACAGGGTCACGAAGAGGGCTTTCCAGCAGAGCACTCGCATTAGGTCGCTCCCGCGATATTCGAGGTTGGTGTGGAAAGGCAATTCCCAAACCTGTAGCCCAGGCCCTTGTGGCCTGGATGATTTCTCGGAATGGGGATCATCCGACCCACAAGGGGTCGGACTACTTCGTGGCAGCCTTCTTCTTGTTCTTCTTGGCCGCTTTGTTTGCCGCTTTCGCGGGGGCGTCTGGGGCGCTGGGTTCGGCTTGTTCGGCGCTCCATTTGTTCCACAGAGTTTGCAGTTCTTTGGCTTTGTCCGGCTGTGTACTCGCGAGGTTCTTCGATTCCGCGAAGTCGGTCGCGAGGTTGTACAACTCCGGCTCGCCGCTGCCTCCTTTGGAGACGACCAGCTTCATATCGCCGTGACGAATGCCCCATTGCGGGCCGTAGCGCCAGTAAAGCGTCTCGTGCGGACGGGACTTGCTCGCACCGGTGAGGAATGGCATGAGATCAACGCCATCGAGCTTCCAGGCCGGGTCCACTTTGCCTCCGGCGGCGGTCACGATCGTGGGCAGGACATCAAGGTTCATCACTGGGAACTCAAACGTCTTGCCAGCCGGGAATCTTCCTTTCCATTGAGCGATGAAGGGAACACGTGGGCCTCCTTCGAAGGTGGTCATCTTGAAACCGCGCAGCCCACCGTTCTGCGACGTCGTGCTCTGAGTCGGGCCGCCGTTATCGCCGATGAAGAAGTACAACGTGTTCTCTTCCTGACCAATCTCGCGGACCTTGGTCATGACTCGGCCAATGGCGTCATCCATCGCCGACATCATCGCGGCGAACAGTTTTCGCTTCTCGTCGGTGATGTTCGGGAACCGGTCGAGATATTTCTTGGGAGCTTCCAGGGGCGCGTGCTGAGCGTTGAACGGGAGGTACAGGAACATCGGCTTCGACTTGTTTTTCTCGATCCAATCCACCGAGCGATCGGCGTAAGCGTCCGTCGTGTAGAACGAATCGTCGTCGATCTTCCGCACGTCGTCCGAGATTCGCGAATCAACGAAGTTGGTCGGATGGAAGAACGGCGTATTGGCCAACGTGCCAAAAAACTCATCGAACCCACGTTTCGTCGGCCGGTATTCGGGACCGCCTCCCAGATGCCACTTGCCGACGGCGGCTGTCGCGAAGCCGAGGCTTTTCAGTCGGTCGGCGAGCGTTGTCTCTTTCAAATGCAGACCGGTCTTGTTGGCGACGCTGTTGAACTCGTGACCGAAGCGCGTCGGATAGCGACCGGTCATCAAACCGGCTCGCGACGGACTGCAATACGTCGCGGCGACGTACCCCTGCGTGAACTTCACGCCGTTCTTGGCAAGCGAGTCGATATGCGGCGTCGGAATGTCCTTGTTGCCAAACGCGCCGGTTTCGCCCCATCCGAGGTCATCGGCATAGAAGATGATCAAATTCGGCTTGTCTGCGGCGTTTGCTGTCAGTCCCGTCGAGCTGATCCAGATCGCAAACATTCCCGCCAAACAGAACACAGTGCTAATCGGTCGCATGAAGAGCGTCTCCTCAACAGAGTTCAGAACACGAAAAGGACTGACTCACTCGATGCACGAGCGTCGCCAATTATTGTCCGACAAGCAACGGCTGGGCCGACGCCGGCCGGCGGCGCGCGGCCGAACAGATCAGTCATCCACTCGAGCGGTTTGCGTGCGACGCTTTTCCTTGACCGTCGTGCGGATGTTGAGGAACTCGACGAGCAGCGAAAATGTCATCGCGAAATAGATGTAGCCTTTGTTGAAGTGCGTCCCGATCCCCTCGGCCACCAGCATCACGCCGATCAGCAGTAAGAAACTCAGTGCGAGCATTTTCAACGTTGGATGCTTCTCAATGAACGAGCTAATGCGATTTGCGAAGACGAGCATCACGACAACGGCCAACATCACGGCGATGACCATGACTGTCAGGTGATTCGCCATGCCGATGGCCGTGATGACGGAATCCAGCGAGAAGACGATGTCCATCACGGCGATTTCAGCGATGACTCGCCGCAGCGTCGGCCTCGGACCAGTGGACGGGCCGTGATCGCGGCCTTCCATTTTGGCATGGATCTCATGCACGCTCTTGAAGATCAGGAACAGCCCGCCGATCAGCAAAATGATGTCGCGGACGGAGACACCGTTAATCTCCGCGAAAGGATGTGCGTCTTCCGGAAACAGTTCGCGGGGAATCCCCAGCGAAGTCCACTCCCACAGCGGCGCGGTCATGTCTTTCAGCCAATTGAGCGTCAGCAGCAGGAGGATTCGCGAGACCATCGCGATGCCCAACCCCAGCCGTCGAGCCAGCGGTTGCTGCTCGTGCGGCAGCCGGTCGGTCAGGATCGCGATGAAGACGATATTGTCGATCCCCAGGACGATTTCCATCACCGTCAGCGTGATGAGCGCGATCAGGGCTTCGAGGAGTTCCATATCTCGAGATCCACGGTCAGCAGGTGGCACGGATTGTAGGGGCCGTGTGGAGGAGGGTTCACCCGTTTCGTTTCGGCCGCGAGCCAGTTCTTGACCTATACTTTTTTCGAATCGAGTTTCCTTCAACCGCCTCCGCGCTGCCCCGATCATGAGCGAATTCTGGCGTCTCTGCTGTGAGTACGGTCGCTTCTACCAAGAAGGCACGATCTCCTTTTGGCGTTCGTTGCGGCCGGCGTCGTACACAGCAGTCTTGGCCGGCGTGTGGCTCATCGGTTTTCTGCTGCTCAAGAGCGGGGCGCGACGGTCGTAGGATGGGCACTCTTGCCCGTCCTACGCTTCACCGCACGGACGGGCAAGAGTGCCCATCCTACATCTCGTCAGCCGATCTTCTTCACCGCGTCGCGAACCGCCTTGAGGCAGAGTTCGATGTCGGCGATGGGATTCTTCTCGTTCTCTTCGTACTCCAGCGACAGCGAGTACTTGTAGTCGAGCTTCTTGAGAGCCTTGAGGCAGTCAACCAGTCGCAGATTCCCTTCGCCGAGAATCGTCGGCCGCTTGTCTTGTCCGGCCGGTCCCTTGAAGTCCTTGAGATGCACGCCGAAGACTCGCTTGCCGAGCTTCTCGATGACCTCGACCGGGTCTTCATCGCTGCGAAGATAGTGGCCGGTGTCGACGCAGGCTCCGATTTTCGGATGCCGATCCTTCACCCAAGTTTGCACGTCGGTGACTTTGTCGTAGCTCGCCTTCGGGCCGTGATTGTGGATCGCGATGGCGATGTCGTACTCGGCCACCAGCTTGTCGAGCAGGTCGAACGTGGCCTTGTCCTTCTTTGGGTCGGCGCTGATCGACATCACGCCCATCGCCTTGGCGAAATCGAACGCCTTGCGAGCGGCTCCTTCGTTGTCGTTGAAGCCCTCGACACCGAATGCCAGCAGGGTGAGGCCGTGTTCCTTGAGCATCGCTTTGGCCGCCTCGACCTTTTCGGGAGCGGTGTCCATCGCGATGTGATTACGGAAGGACTCCCAATACTTCAGTCCCAATTTTTGCGAGTGCTGCATGGCGGTCTTCCCGTCGAAGCCGCGGAGCGAATAGCTCTGAATGCACATCTTGAATCCGCCGTATGGGTCGGGATCGGCAGCGAAACCGACGACTGGCGACAGCACCGCGACACCTGCGGCGGCGGCCGTCCATTGCAGAAACTCGCGACGGGAACCAATCGACCGAGCGGCAGAATTCATGGTGAAAGCTCCTGAGAATGGGGTTGAGGACAATTCAGTGGGCGGGAGGATATCAACTTGCAAGGCTTGAGAAAAACTGGCGACGAACTGTGGCTTCGATCCAAGACGGAGCGGGTGCCCCGAACTCCACGGAGATTGAATTCCTCCGAAAACCGTTGTCACTGACAAAATCGGAGAGGACGGAGCGCAGCCGTTGCCGATGAATGCAGTGCTCTGTTGGAGACAGCCACATGACCTGAATGAAGCAGATCGCACCTGCCTCAAGGTCAATCACACCATGTGAAAAAGCCGGTCGGCCAACGAGTTCCCAGCCTCAAAGATGGGACATGCCTGGTTCTCGTCAGTAATTCAGACGGAGGTGCCTAAAAAAACCGCGTGGGTCGAAACCATCCAAGGTACGTGCTTAAGTACGACCGGTTTCCGCTCGTTTCGCAAAGCGACTCCACCGTCGCAATTCAGTCACGAGAACAGGCACATTGGCCGCGGCTGTCGCAAGACTGACCGCGGTTTTTTTGTAGGTTGGGACTCCGTCCCGACCGTGAAGAGACGGAGACCCGGCAGGTCGGGACGGAGTCCCAACTTACTTTCCGCTCAGCCGCTTCTCGACCGCCTTGATCATGGCTCCGCATTCGGAGCGGGCGGCGGTGAAATCCTTCGCGGTGAGGTTCGTGCCCCTGAGGTAATTCAGGATGATCGCCTCGGCGACGGCGACTTCCTGGCAGACGCCGCCGACTTCCGAAGCAATCTCGACCGGAATCGAGCAGATGCCATTGCGATCGCCGTGCAGCAGCGCACCGGGATAGACCGTCATGCCGCCGACGGAGACCGGCACATTCAGCGACAGCATGTGGCAATAGCCGTGAGCACAGATCGTCCCGTTCGTGAAGGCCGGGAAGTTCAACGCCTCGACCTGATCGAGGTCGCGGCCCGTGCCCGACGTGATCAGGCCGGCGGCTCCGAAGGCTTTGTACGTCGAGCACATCACCTCACCAAATGTGGCCGAAGCACACGGCATGTCGAGGTCTTGAAACACGACGACCGGCGGGCCAGGAAAGTCGGAGAACGCCTCAAGTTGCTGAGAAATTCCGGAATACGCATCGCCGCCACGCGGTGGTGCCATGCTGCGGAAAGTGGTCGTCAGCGCGAAACCGACCATCGGCGGCAGCTTCGGGTAGCAGGCCACGATGCTGCCATTCATGTAGCCCAAGTTGCGGGGATAACGATTCCACAACTCGACCGCGTTCGCGATCGTTGGAGTGTCGTACTTGGCCAATTCCTTCAAAACTTCCGCCGAAACGCCGGGATACTTCGCCATGAGTTGCCTTTCGTGGTGATTTCGTGGGGCAGGTTTTCAACCTGCCTGGGAACAGTCGATGAGATTGCGATGCTGACGGGCAGGTTGAAAACCTGCCCCACGGCGGGCGACTATAGCCCAATCGCCGCTCGCCTTCAAAAGCGGAGCAGGCTCCGCCAGAATGCCGCCGCATCACGGTCATCCACGGAGTCACTCATGTCCGCCCGCCGTACGGTTCGCTATTCAACGCTGTCTGAAGTCGTTCAAGACGCCGAGCATTTGCTCGGCAACCACCACACCGTTGGGAAATGGTCGTTCGGGCAGAACTGCCAGCATCTCGCCAAGACGATGAATGCCTCGATCGACGGGTTTGGGTTTCAGGCCCCGTGGTGGGTCAGGTGGTTGGTCGTCCCCGTGATCAAGAATTCCATCCTGATTAAGCCGATGAAGGCTGGCTTCAACCTGCCGAAAAAAGCGAAATCGCTGCTGCCGGATGATTCGATCACAGCGGAAGAGGGCTTGAGACAACTGAAGGCGGCGGTCGAGCGACTTTCGCACGAGACACCAACGGCACCGCATCCCGCGTTCGGCGAAATGGCCAGTGAAGAGGTGATGCAATTGCATCTCCGTCACAGTGAACTTCACATGAGCTTCATCGTTCCCGGCGAGAACGGTCAGCCGCCCGCGTGAAGAGGTTCGATCGGTCGATGAAACTTTCCGAATTGATTGCCGACTTCGAGGGCCTCGACGACGAGGAGAAGCTCGAATTGCTGGTCGAACTGTCCGACGACCTGCCGCCGACGTCGAACGGACGCACTGCCGGTTCACAAGCCGAGGGTTGTCGAGTCCAGGAGTGCCAGACGCCGGTCTACCTCTGGGTGGACGTGGTCGCGGGCCGAGTGCGACTGGAGGCGGACGTCCCCAAAAAATCACCGACCGTGCGGGGACTGGTCACTTTGATGGTGCAAGGACTGGCGGACGCCTCGCCGGAAGAGGTGGCTGGTATTCCCGACGACGTGATCGGATATCTCGGCCTGCAAAAAGCTCTGGGAATGCAGCGGCAGCAAGGGTTTCGGGGCGTGATTGCTCGCATCAAGCGCGAAGTCCGAAAGCTGGCGGACGCGGCAAATTAGTCTGGCAAAAGCGGTTGTACGCGGGATCTATTCAATTCTGGTGGGGATTCCGAGAACCGATCTTCTCAATCGGAAATCGCCCGATATTCTGTGCCACTCGCGAGGGGCAGCACCCGTGCGAGCCCCACCGACCGCTGCGACGGTCATGATTCATGCCACCGCTGCCGGTTGCGAAATCCGCATTGGCCCTGCCTTCCGAAGAAACCAGAAACCTCCTGCAATCCCGATTTTTTGTTTGACCCGATTCCCTGGGCTGAGTCTGGTAGTCCCGCCTTGTGGCCGGAAACACTCCGCCCCTGATCAACCCGCTTGATACGAATGGAGACCCGACGGATGCCCGCCGCGACCGCCGAAATTGATGTGATTGAAGTCAAGGTTGTGAAACTCTTGCCCGGCGTTCTGCCGGCCTACACCTACATTCCTGGATCGTCCACGCCGCACCCGATCCGCCATCCGAGCGGGCACAGCTACGGTCGCAAGAACCGTTCGGTGAAGCCGCTGTCCGCCGAGAACTGGCAAGAGAACCGCAGCTTCCTGCTGGCCGTCGATCTCTTCAATCACGGCTACTACTGGGAAGCTCACGAAGAGTGGGATCGCCTGCTGCGAGCGTCCGGCAATGAGTCGATCGTCGGCCGATTCCTCAAGGGACTCGTCAAGATGGCGGCCGCCGGAGTGAAGGTCCGCGAACACAGCATCCACGGCGTACGTCGTCATGCCGCCTCGGCTGGCGAAGTCTTCGCCGACGTCGCGGCCGAGACCGATGACGAACGCTTCTGCGGACTCGAACTGACACACCTGCAATTCGCCGCCGACCGCGCCGCGCAACTCGCTTACAAGGAGCGTCACGCTGCTGGCAAAGCGGTTCGCGTATTCCCGTTCTCGCTCGAGCCGCATCCGCTGCCGTTCGCGTAGTTGTTCGTTGATCGTCAATTTCATGAGCCGTACGCCGTTCGCGTGCGGCTCTTTTCATTTCAGCGGCAGCAGTTTGATGTTCTTGTACCAGCAGTCGCTGCCGTGGTCTTGCAGTCCGATGTGGCCATGACGTGGGTGAGTCTTGTAGGCCACGTCGAACTTGTGAGCCGAGCCATCCGAGCGTTTGTTCTTTTCGGGCCACTCGTCGAAGTTCATTCGTGAGACCTGTTCGCCATTGACTTCAACGACGAGCAAATTGCGATCGCTGGTGATGACGATGTGGTTCCATTCGCCCGCGGGTTTCATCGCATTCTTGGTCGGTTTGACGAGATCGTAGATCGCGCCGGTGTCGTGGAAGTCGGCCGTCTTTGTGTCGTCGATGGCGATCTCGATGCCGTTAAAACCAACATCCTTGCCGGGCCGAGGCATCAGCGGAAACGTCCGCACGAAAATTCCGCTGTTGCACTTGGGGCTGATCTTGAAGTCGAGCGACAGCTTGTAGTTTTCCCAAGCCTTCTCCGACGTGAGCATGTAGTCGCACGGATGCGGGTTGAGGCTGCCGTCCTGAACGTGCTTGTCCGGCAGCGGCTTTTCTTTGGGCGACATCCAACCCTTCATCGTCTGACCGTCGAAGAGCAGTAGCCAGCCGTCCTTTTTTTCTTGGTCAGTCAGCGTGTTATCGGCCGCGAAAGCCCATGCAGACGCGAACATCAGGATGACAACAGCGAGCAGCGTTGAGCGATTCATAGTGTCCAACCTTTGCGGTAGTCGATGTGAATGAACTCATTGACGTTCGGAGCATTCTTGACCTTCAGATTCTGGCTGTCCCATTCGAGCCGCGTGCCGGGACTGCGCATCGAGAGAACTCCGAGCAGCACCGTTTCAGTCATCGGGCCGGAGTAGTTGAAGTTGTCGACTGGCGGTTTGCCTCCTTTGCAGGCTTGATACCACTCCTCGTAGTGGCCGGGTGAGCGATCCATCGTCTTCGGCACGGCCTTGCCTTGTTCCTGCGACTCGGCCGGCAGAAGTTGAGGCATCCCGCCGTGCGAGCCGTGATACATCTTTCCCTTGCTGCCGACGTAGAGCACTCCGTTGCTTGGCAGTCGTTGGCCGCCCGTCATCTCGGTCGGAGTCGGTGGCATCAAGCCCCCCTCGTACCAGGTCATGGTCACCGGAGGCAGCTTCTTGCCAGAGTGCTCCCGTGCCGGGAATTGGTATGTGACGAGCGCGGAGATCGGGAACATCTCAAAGTTGAGTTTGTTGTCCGGCAAGAGCGTGCCATCGTGAGTCGTCGTCGATTCGACGGACGTTGGTGCTCCGAGATTCAACGCCCACACCGGATGGTCGATGATATGGCAGCCCATGTCGCCGAGTGCTCCAGTGCCGAAGTCCCACCAGCCGCGCCATGCGAACGGCGCGTAGGCTGAGTGATACGGCCGCTCTTTGACCGGCCCCAGCCACAGATCCCAGTCGAGCGTGGCAGGGCAGGGGGGTGTATCGGTTGGCCGTCCGAGGCCTTGTTTCCACAAGCGGCCCGCGCGGTCGGACCAGACATGAACCTCGTGGACGTCGCCGATCACACCGGCTTGAATCCACTCGTTCGTCAGCCGCGAGCCTTCGCTGGCGTGGCCTTGATTACCCATCGACGTGACGACCTTCGCCGCGCGAGCCGCTTTGGTCAGCTCGCGGCATTCGTGCAGGGTGTGCGTCAGCGGCTTCTGCACGTAGACGTGTTTGCCCGCCTTGATCGCGGCCATCGCGGCGACGGCGTGAATGTGGTCGGGCGTCCCGACCGTGACCGCGTCGATGTTCTTGGCCTCCTTGTCGATCATCTGGCGAAAATCTTTGTACCGCGTCGCCTTCGGATGCGCATTGAACGTCCCGGCCCCACGAGCGTCATCGACATCGCACAACGCGACGAAGTTTGCTCCGAGCTTCGTGATCGTCGCGATGTCACCGCCTCCCATGCCGCCGCAGCCGATCCCAGCGACGTTCAGCCGTTCGCTCGGCGGAGTCTGGCCCTGACCGCCGAGAACGTGTCGCGGGATGATCGTGAAGCTGAAGGCGGATGCGGCGCTAGTCGCCAGAAACGCCCGACGCGAAGTCATTGATTTGGTCATGGCTGCTCCTGCATGGAAAGAGGATTTTGCGGGACGACGATTCAATCGTAGAGGCGGCAAGTTGCCGTGCGGTTCCACCACGCCGCTTCATCGAGCGTGGCCAGAGTTGCGATGTCTGTCGGTGACAACGGCGTGTCCGAGGCCATTCGTTCTCGCAATCGAGCTGATCCAAACAAAATGTCGATCGGCATTTTGTTCTGCTCGTACTCGTACGGGGGTGACAGCCATGCGAACTCGCGGGGGTGGAGTTTACGAACTACGACCAACAGAGCCAGCGTCGTGGTGACGGATCGCACGGCTTGCGGTTCTGTGATGTGCAGTGCGAGGCCGCCGCAACTTTGGCCGCGCCACTTGTCGAATGTCGGCACGAACCGAATTGGGCGGAGCTTCAATCCCGGCAACTCGAACGTGGCAAGTTCACGCACGGTTTGATGAGGATCGAGAAATGGAGCGCCGACCACCTCGAAGGGCAGCGTCGTGCCGCGTCCTTCGGAAAGACAGGTTCCTTCAAGCAGCACTTGTCCCGGATACAACAGGGTCGATTCGATGCGCGGCATGTTTGGCGACGGAGCGACCCAGGCTCGCCCCGTCTCCGCGAAAAGCATCTCGCGTCGCCAACCGGACATCGCCACCACATGCAGGTCGGCACCGATTTGTAGCTCGTGATTCAGGAGCCGCGCGAGTTCGCCGAGCGTCAATCCATGCCGCAATGGAATCGACGCGCCACCGACAAAGCTCTGAAAGCCCGACTCCAGCAGCGGTCCTTCCGCAACGACGCCTCCCAGCGGATTCGGTCGATCCAGCACGACGACCGGAATCTTCGCTGCGGCGCAGGCCCGCAGCGCGTTGAGCATCGTCCAGGCGAAGGTGTAGACCCGAGTGCCAACATCCTGCAGGTCGATGACCAGGCAGTCGATCTCGCGCAGCATGTCATCGGTCGGCTGTCGTGTCTCGCTGTAGAGACTGTAGACCGTCACGCCGAGCGGCTCATAGCGGCCGTGAGGCGATTCGATCATGTTGGCCTGCTGCTCACCCCACAGCCCGTGCTGCGGCGAAAAGATCGCCTTGAGCTGTCCCGGGAATCGCACGGCGAGCACATCGCAGGAGTAACGGAACTCCTCGTCCACCGACGCCTGATTCATCAACAATCCGAACCGCGCACCGCGAAGCATGTTGGGCGGATTGTCGAGGCAAACTTCCAGGCCGATCCGCACGATCAAACCCTCGAAATCATTTTTGCTGGCTTCGTGCCTTTGTGTCTTTGTGGTGAACTTCCAATTACTCGTACAACAAAAATGTCGCTCGCCGTCGCAGAAAGTCGGAGACACCTTCTCTGGCGATTTCCTGGATGTCTGCCACCGAGCGTCCCTCCAAGACGGCTTTGAGCGTCCGCTCGTTCGAAAGCAGTCGGTCGTACGCTTTCGGATCCCAGTCGTTGGGGGACAGCCGACGCAGTGCG
This sequence comes from Candidatus Kuenenia stuttgartensis, assembly GCA_945904015.1. Lineage (GTDB taxonomy): Bacteria > Planctomycetota > Planctomycetia > Planctomycetales > Planctomycetaceae > SXKJ01. The sequence goes on from CAMDPK010000018.1 coordinate 15,587, forward strand.
GCCGCGATCTCGAACCCGACTCGCAGCGGTTCAAAGCGATTGCGGTCGGCGATGATGATGTTCACGCCGCCGCATTTCTTGTTTTCAAACTTGCTCGAGACAGGGGTGAATTGAATCGCAACGAAGCGAGTCCCCGGAATACCGCGTGCATTCAGCTCCACCGCGAGCTTGCGGCCGTCGAGCCACGGAGCGCCGACGACCTCGAAGGGTGTGTCTGTGCCGCGGCCGACCGACACGTTCGTTGTCTCCAGCAATCCGATGCCAGGATACAGGAACGCTTCGGTCAAGCTCCGCATGTTGGGGGACGGATTGACCCATGTCAGCCCGGTTGCGTCCCACGCGTCGCCGCGACGCCAGCCTTCGCACGGGACGATCTGCAAATCCAGATCGAGCTTGAGTTCCGCCTTGAACATCGTCGCAAGCTCACCGCTTGTCATCCCGTGCCGCACGGGCAGGCGATGAAAACCGACGAACGACTCCTTGCCGGCATCCAGCATCGGGCCGGCGACGTCCACGCCATTGATTGGATTGGGTCGGTCGAGCACCACGAAGCGGCGCTTGTGTTCCGCACACGCCTTCATTGCTTCGCCCATCGTCGAGTTGTACGTGTAGAAACGGCAGTCGATGTCTTGAATGTCGAAGACGACCGTGTCGATCGACTCCAGCATCGCAGCGGTCGGCTTGCGTGTCTCGCCGTACAAGCTGAAGACCTTCAGCCCCGTCGTGGCATCATTGCTGTCGCCGACTTTTGAGATGTCCAGCTTGCCTTCGTAGCCATGTTCCGGGCTGAAGATCGCAGCCAGTTGCAGATTCTTCGCCCCGGAGAGCAGCTTCACAGTGCTGGCATCGTCGCGATTCCGCCCGGTGTGATTTGTGATGAGCCCCACTTTGCGGCCGGCGAGCTGTCGAAAACCGTCACGTTGCAGCACGTCGATGCCTGTCAGGACTTCGCGCGGCGTTGCGGCGCGATCGCCCGGTTGTTCGACGTCGCGAACTGCCGACGCCACAACGCTGGCGATACGACCGGCCAACGGATTCACCAGCCCTTTGCCGTTGGGATGTACGCGGTTGCTCAGGAACACGAAAAATAAGTCGAGATCCGGATCGATCCACAACACCGTCCCTGTGAACCCGCCGTGTCCAAACGCCGAATCCGACAGCAAGTCGCCGCGGTTGATCGAATAGCCCGTGCGTTTGTCCCAGCCAAGTCCGCGCAGCCCGTTCGACACGCGATCGCCGCGCGTCATTCTCGCGACCGTCGTCGGTGCGAGCACACGCACACCGCCGAAGTCGCCTCGGCGAAGCATCATCTGAGAATAATTGGCAATATCTTCGGCGGTCGAAAACAACCCCGCGTGTCCCGCGACGCCTCCAAGCTTGAACGCTCGCGGATCGTGGACTTCACCCTGCATCCAGTGCCCGTCGCGCTGCTCGGTGGGAGCGGCTTTCGCGCAGAGCTCGGCGTTGGGCAAATAGCCGGTCGCCAACATTTCCAGCGGGGCAAAAATGTTGTCTCGCGAGAATTCATGCACCGTCTTGCCGCTGACTCGGCGAATGATCTCGCCCAGCAGGATGTAGTTCACGTCCGAGTAAATGAACTTCGTCCCGGTGGGAGCCTGCAACGTCAGTTCGCAGATCTTGCGCAGCGCCGTCTCTGCTCCATCCTGATAGTCGGCGATGGCGTTGTCCGGAAGCAGTCCGCTGTGATGAATCAGCAGGTCGTGAATCGTAATCGGCTCTTTGTCGTTCGCGGCGAATTCTGGGATCAGCGACGCCACCTTGTCGCTCAACCGCAGTTGGCCCCGTTCAATCAGCAGCATGACGCTGGTGGCTGTCGCCACTGGTTTCGTGATCGAGGCCATGTCGAAGACCGTGTCGGTGGTCATCGGCATCTCGCTGGGCTGAAGCTGCTTCTGGCCGTAGGCCTTCAGGAATGCAATCTTGCCATGCCGACCGACACACACGACACAGCCCGGCATTTTTTTCTCGGCCAATCCTTCCGCGACGATCTCGTCGATTCGCTGTAACCGTTGAGCATCGAGGCCGACTGCCTCCGGCTCGGAGCGCGGCAAACCAGCAGCGACAGGTTTCGCAATGAGCAGACACAAGACGACAAGTAGGGTGGGTCGAGTCATCGAGACCCACCACAAACCGCGATCATTTTGGTGGGTCTCGATGACTCGACCCACCCTACGGCTACGGCTGAAAGAATTCACGATGCGGCTCCTGGAGGTGTTTGTTGCGGGACGAACAGCGAGACGAGCCAACCGACTCCAAACGTCGTGCTCGCTCCGATCAGTGCGAGCCACGGGAAAGCGATCGCTACGCCGTGCGAGGGCAGCACGAATTTGACGGCCACCAACACGGTCAGCCCAGCCGCTCCGCCGACGAGGGCCGATGTCTGACTGGCACGGCGCGTGAGGACTCCCAACGCGAACACGCCCAGCAACAGGCCGGCCGAAAAACCGGCGATGGTGAGGGCGTTCTTAACCACGGTGTTGTCGAGGTACTGCGCTCCGATGCCGATGGCGACCTGGACCACTCCGAATACAATCGTCAGGCCGCGCGTGACACCGAACAGATGCTCGGACGACGGCAGCGTCTTGCGCGACGGGACATAAAAGTCGTTGACCAGCGCAGCGGCTGACGCGCTCAGCGAACTCGAAAGCGTCGATGACAAGATCGCAGCCAGCATCAGCCCCACGAGTCCAGTATTGCGCGGGAAGACCTTCACGATGAAGTCCGCGAACACCGCGTCCTGCTTCAACGCCGGTCCTGGGTGCTGAGCGTAGTAGCACGCGAGTTCGATCCCGATAAACAAGAACAGAGCGAATTGCAGAAACACGACCAAGCTGCTGAGCAGGATTGCTCGACTCGCGTCCGCCTGGCTGCGAGCGCTCAGGTACCGCTGGACCATCGAGTGGTCGGTGCCGTGAGTGCCGATCGTCAGCACGGCACCTCCGATCAATCCGGCCCAAATCGTGTAGTCCTGGCTGAGCGACAGGCTGAAATCGAAAATGCGGAACTTGTCGTGCTCGGCCGCAAAACGGAACAGCTCCGGCCAACCGCCGGAAATGTGGCTGACAATCACGAAGACCGCCGCCACTCCACCGAGCATGTAGACGACGAATTGAATGCAGTCATTCCAGACGACCGACCGCATCCCGCCGCAGAACGTGTAGGCGGTCGAGATGACTCCCATGATCACGACGCTCCAGGCCAGCGGCACGTCGGCCAACCGATTCAAAACGATCGCCGCCAGAAATAACCGCAGCCCATCACCTAAATTGCGAGTCACCAGAAACACCATCGAGGCCGCTTGCCGAGTCGTCCCGCCGAAGCGCTGCTGGAGCACTTCATAAGCGGTGAGAAGCTGACCTCGAAAGTACAACGGGAGCAGGAGTCGGACGATGATCGCACGCCCCACGATGTACCCGATCGCCAGTTGCAGAAACTTCATGCCGGTCGAGCCGTAAGCTTCGCCGGGCACACTGAGCACCGTCGCCGCGCTGGTTTCTGTGGCGACAATCGAACCCAGGATCGCCCACCAGGCGAGATCACGGTCCCCCAGCAAGTACGATTCAAGGCTCTTGGATTTCCCGCTAACCTTCAGGCCAACGCCGATCGCCACGACGAGGTAGGCTCCGAGGACGGCGATGTCGATGGGCCCTAAAGCTGAAGTCATGGAGTTTCCGTGGGATGCGTTGGGGGCCGATCTGTGCATCGTCCAATGAGCAGGCCGCAACCTGCGGCACGAACAATCGGGCATTCGTGAGGCTGGGCATTAGAATCTCCCGCTGCGAAAAGTGGAAACTCACGCCGAGAACCCGCGCATGACCAAAATGACGACCGAAGCTCGCAACCCAGCTTCGGAACAGATCGACACGCTTTCGCCGCTGGAGATCGTCCGGCTGATGAATGCCGAAGACGCGACGGTCTCCGAGTCGGTCGGCCGCGAAGCCGACGCGATCGCACGCGCCATCGAAGTGATCGCCGATCGATTGGGTCGCGGTGGGCGACTGGTGTACCTCGGAGCCGGTACGTCCGGCCGGCTGGGGGTGCTCGACGCGACCGAATGTCCTCCGACGTTCAGCACGCCACCGGAAATGGTGGTCGGTCTGATCGCCGGGGGACCGACCGCGCTGACTCGCGCGGTGGAAGGGGCGGAGGATCATCCGGAATTCGCCGTCGAGGATTTGCGTCGGATCAACTTCTCCCCAGCCGACGTCGTCGTCGGCATCGCGACAAGCGGACGGACACCGTATGTCCTCGGCGGCCTGCAGTACGCTCGAGGACTCGGCGCCTTCGCCATCGGTTTTGCCTGCAATGCCGATTCGCCGCTCGGGGCGGTCGCGGATTTGATGATTGCTCCCATCGTCGGCCCGGAAATTATCAGCGGCTCGACGCGACTCAAAGCAGGGACTGCCACCAAGATGGTGCTCAACATGCTGACCACCGGCGCGATGGTGCGACTCGGCAAGACCTACGGCAATCGTATGGTCGATCTCAAAGCCACGAATACCAAGCTGGTGGTGCGCATGCGCCGCATTGTCGCCGATCTGACGGGACTGACGGAGGAGCAAGCCGAAGTGCAATTGGCAAAGTGTGACGGCGAACTCAAGACCGCAGTGGTGGCTCACAAGCACGAAGTCTCAGCGGACATTGCTCGGCAACTGTTGCTGCGTGCGAATGGTCAACTGCGAGCCGCGTTGGAGTTGACATGACAGTCGCGTCGGACTTGGTGATTGGAGTTGACGGCGGTGGAACGAAGACCGACGCCTGGCTAGCGCCATTGCAAGATGACGGAACGGGGATCGTGCTGGGACGAGGCCGAGCCGGTCCGGGCAATCCCCGAGCGGCCGGATTTGAGGTCGCTCAAGCCAGCATCGACGCCGCGATCGAAGCGGCCTTCGCAGACGCGAAGTTGCCACGGGATCGAGTGACCGCCGCGTGTTTGTGCCTTTCTGGAGCAGGTCGTCCCGCCGAACAAATTCGTCTGTCGCAATGGGCCGATGCACGCGGCGTTGCACAATTCACACAGGTCACTGGCGACGCCGAGCCGATTCTGGCCGCCGCCTCGCCGGAGAACTGCGGCATCGCGCTCATCAGCGGCACAGGCTCTTTGGCTTGGGGCCGCAATCGAGCCGGCGAGGTCGCTCGCAACGGCGGATGGGGCTACCTGCTGGGCGACCAGGGGAGCGCGTACGCGATTGCTCTCGCTGGCCTGCGTCACGCTGTGCTCGCCGCCGATGATCGCGGTCCGGCGACCGAATTGCTGGCGGCGTTTCAGCGACAACTCGACGCCGCCACTCCGGCCGACTTGATTGATCGAATCTATAGCGCCGAGATGACTCGCGAGCGGTTGGCGTCACTGGCAGTTGTCGTCTTTGACACGGCCCCGCACGACGAGACGGCCGAATTCCTCATCGAGTCGGCCGCACGCCAATTGTATTTTCTGGTGGATGCTCTGGCACGGCGGTTGAATTTGCCGACGGGCGATTATCCGCTGGCGATCTCCGGAAGCGTGCTGCTGAACCAAGAGCCGTTGCGAGCACTTCTCGCTTCGATGTTGAGCGAAGCGGAATCAACGCCGCGTGAAATGATTGTTGTCGAGCAACCGGCTCGTGGCGCGGTGGCGCTGGCCAGAATTGCTGCCACGACGAGATAGCGCTGCAATTGCCGAATTCACTTGGCCGCTGGCGGAGCAGCCACCGTCAGCCACAAGTCCGAGACCGACGTGCTGAACGCAGTCAAAGTCGCCGAGGCTGTCTTCTCGATCGGTGGTTCGACTTTGACTCGGCCTCGAATGTGGATCAGTCCGGAAAAGGTGACTCCCGCTTCAGCTTTCAGCACAAGCTTGATCGACTTGGCGGAGTCACCCGCTTTTGCGGAGACGACTGACTCGGCCGTGACTTTTTCCGGCAGATCGGTCGCGACCACTTCAATGTCTTGAGCGAATCCTCGCTGACGATCGACCGTCACGGGAATTTCAAGCGGCTTGTCGGGAGCCAGTACGAAGGAGTCCGCGGCGACTTTCAACTCGAAGTCCGGCTGCGAGGGGAGGGCGGTCAGCCGATAAAAAAATCGCGGCCCTCCCAATCCAAACCGATCGGTGATCGCGACACGGTACTCTCCCTCGGCCGGAGCCGTGAAGTTGGCGTCGGGATCGAAGTCACCCTTCGAGCCGTCATCGACTTCCTGCAACTGCGAACCATCCGCTTTCAAAATCCGCAGCAGCGGATCGAGCGGCGAACCGGCCGAGCGAGCGTCCGTCCGAATGACAATCGCCTGCTTTGCCGTCAGTTTCATGCGAAAGAGATCGACCTCGCCCGGCTTACCAATCACACCGGTCAGCGACGATGGCAGCACGATTTCTTGCGGCTCCGGAGGCCGTTCGGTCAATTCGACGACTGACGGATGAGGCTCAACCGGCAACGACAACGTGTTGCCAAGCAGCGCGTGTCGCACAATGAACGAGCCTTCCGCCGCCTCGGCCGGAACCTCAGCCAACTCCGGCGGCAGATTCCAGCCATGCAACCGCAACTTCGTCGATTGACCACGCGGCACCGACATCGGCTGAGCGTGATCCACAAACGCCCCAGTCGTCAGCGTCAACCGATAAATGAAATTCGCACCGCCCGCGAACGCGATGCTTGAATTCGCCGTCTCCGGAAACGCGAACAAGCGCACGCCGTAGTCGCCGTCAATCGGAGCCGTGAACACGATCTGCGGATCGAAGCCGTGATCGTCATCGTTGTGCTCCATCACGAACCCGCGCGGGCCGAGCACTTGCAGCACACCATCCATCGGCGAACCGAGCGTCCCCTTCGCCATCAGCGACGCGACCAACGTCTGCCCCGCTTTCAACGAGACCGCAAACGTATCGACATCGCCCCCTTTGTCCAACACCCCGTTGACGACGACCTGACTCGATTCGAGCTTCTGTGCTTCCTTCGCCGAATTGTTCGGCTCCTTCTCCGCGACTTCCGCGAGTGTTCCGATCACAAACGGTCGCAGCGGCGACGCTCCTTCGGCATTGAAAACTCGAATCCAACACAACCCCGGAGCGGCATTTTCGGCGACCGTCACTTTGAACTTGTTGCCGGTCTCGGCGAATTCAATCTTCAAGCCCTCGCGGCTGGTCCACGCTTGCGGCTTCTCACCGACCGAACCCTGCGCCGCGACCTCCACCGATTGACCAATCTGACAACCGGAAGGAACTAACGCGGTGACATTCGGTGGTGCAGCAATGACAGTCGCGGCAAGCAGAAGCAGCGCTGACGTCACGACATCAACTCCGGGATCGGAGATGGATTGCTGACCAAGTGCGACGGCCGGCCTTGTGGCGTGTAGACGACCTTGTCCGGATTGATGCCCAGCTTTGTGTAAATCGTCGAGACGAAATTTTCCGGCGAGCAAACACGTTCGACGGCCGAGTAGCCATGTTTGTCGGTCGCACCGACGACGACTCCGCCGGGCGTCCCGCCGCCGGCCATCAGAACGGACATTGCACTCGACCAATGGTCACGGCCTGACTTGGCTGAGCCAGGAAGTATGGAAAGTTTCGGCGTGCGCCCGAACTCGCCGAGTGCCGTGACGATTGTCGTGTCCAATAACCCGCGCTCGCTGAGGTCTTCGATCAGCGTCGCCACAGAATTGTCCCATCCGGGCAGACGCTTCGAGCAGGCACTGAAGAGGTCCGCGTGATGATCCCAGCCTCCGTCATTCACGGTGACGAACGGCACTCCCGCCTCGATCAATCGCCGAGCCAACAGCAGTCGCTGGCCGAATGAATTCCGGCCGTAGCGCTCACGAATAGCTTCTGGTTCCTTGTGGATGTCGAATGCAGCTTGAGCCAGCGGCGAAGTCACCAAATCGAAACCTTGTTTGTAGTAGTCGTCGAGCGCCAGCGCCGGATCGCCTGCCGCCTTCTCGTTCAAGCGTGGCAACGTGTCGACCAGTTTTCGCAGATCGCCGCGTCGATGAAATTTGTCCTCGGTCAGTCCCTTCGGCAACGCGACGTCACGAACTCGGAAGCCGGTACCGTTTGGATCATCGCCGACAACAAACGGCGCGTGCTTGGCTCCGAGAAAATTCGGACCACCGGAACGGGTCATCGACGGAATCGAAAAGTACGCGGGGAGTCCGTTCGGCTTGCCCAGCTCATGCGAGACGACCGCACCCATGCTCGGATGAAAACTGACGAACGCGCCGCAGCCGACTGGGATACGAGTCGGTGCGCCGGTCATCATGTAATGGTTGCCGGCTCCGTGATTGTTCTGATCGTGCCGGATCGAGCGGATCATCGTGAACTTGTCGAGGATGCTCGCCAGCCGAGTCATGTGCTCGGAGAAATGAACGCCGGGAATCTTCGTCGCGATTGGCTCGTACTCGCCCCGAATTTCTGCGGGAGCGGCCGGCTTCGGATCGAAAGTCTCGAAGTGCGTTGGCCCACCATCCATCCAAATCAGGATGCAGCCTTTGGCCTTCGGCGCATCGTCCGCTGCACTTGCTCGTGCGGCCAGGGCGGAAACGAAGCCTGTTCCCAGCCAGCCTCCGAGTCCGAGCTTCAGGCAATCACGTCGCGCGAACCCTTCGCAGTTCAGTCGGCGAGCCATCGAATGTTCCTTTTTTCGGCGGGGCGAAGTCAGGCAGGGGGGACAGAATAACCGGGAAATCGGCGACGCAACAGGCAAACTTGATGGTTTTCGCGTGGCGCACGCGGCTCGCGTGCGACTCATTCCGTCAAGCGACAGGAATAGAGGTCAAACCCACCGTCGCGATTCGACACAAATCCGATCCGCCCATCCGAAGTCCATGCCGGAAAGTTGTCGATCGCCTCGTTGCGAGTGACGTTCTTCGCCGGGCCATCGAGTGTCTGCACATAGATTTCCAAATTGCCATCGCGGTTCGACGTGAACGCGACATGCCGGCCATCAGGCGACCAAGCCGGATAATCATCCAGTCCCTTGCTCTGAGTCAGCCGACGCAGATTCGAGCCGTCAGGATTGATGAGCGCGATTTCTAAATCACCCCAACGATTCGTCGCGAAGGCAATCGTCTTGCTGTCCGGCGACCAACTCGGATGCGCGTCGATCGCCGTGTCGGATGTCAGCCGCTGCCACTCTCCGCCCATCACGTCGGCGACGTACAACTCTTGGTTGCCATGCCGAGTCGACGTGAACGCGAACCGTTTTCCGTCGGGCGACCAACACGGTGACTCCTCGTGCGAGAGTGCTCCTTGAGTCGTCGCGAGCGGCATCAACTTTCGATCCGCAAGCGTCAGCCGATAGACCTCGATGTCCCCTTGCCCCGGTGAGGTCTTGTCGAACGACAGCAGCAAGCTCATGCCGTCCGGCGAGAAGACCGCGTCGAACTCCGCCGAGGTGTGTGTCGTCAACCGCTCTTCCTGACCAGTCTTCAAGTCACGCAGGAACAGAAAGATCGTCGCTCCCTGATGCCTCGCAAACACGATCTGCTTCCCGTCAGGAGACCAACACGGCCGCTGCTTGAGATGCCCATCGTTCGTGAGCCGCACGGCATCCGATTCCGCAGCGGTGACTTTTGAGATGCCCGCCGGAATCGAAGGGAATGGAAAATGAGAAATGAAAAATGAAAAGTGCAAAATGAACACATCAAAGATTCGGCTTCTCAATTTGCATTTTTCATTTTTCATTTCTCATTTTCCATTGCGTCGGCATTCGATCGGCCGTCCGGCATCACACCAACTCTTCGATCAGATTTCCCTGAGGCAGCAATCCGTTCGTCGTCAGCGTCGTCGTGTCGATGCCCATTTGACCGAGCACTGTCGCGAACAAATCTGCCGACGTCACCGGCCGAGCCGCCGGATATTCGCCGAGGCGATCACTGGCTCCGATGATTTGACCGGCTCGCAACCCGCCTCCAGCGACGAGGCCGGAATAGCAGTGCTCCCAGTGATCGCGGCCGGCGCGGTTGTTGATTTTCGGAGTGCGACCGAATTCGCCCACGACGACGACGGCCGTTTCGGCCAACAAGCCGCGTTCGTCGAGATCATCCAGCAGCGCGGACAACGCCTGGTCGAGCATCCAAGCGTGCCGGTCCTGATACTGCTGAAAGTGGCGATCGTGCATGTCCCAGCCGCCGTCGCCGAGATCCTCGACCGGCTCGACGTGCGAGCTCCAATTGACCTGCACGAACCGAGCACCCGCCTCGACCAACCGCCGTGCCAACAGACAGCACTGGCCAAATCGAAAGCGCCCGAACCGTCGCCGCGAAGAGTCGGATTCGCGATCCAAGTCAAAGACCTCGCGCGAGCCGGCCTTCGTCAGCAGTGAAATCGCTTGCTGGTAAAACGCATCGAGCCGGCTCATTTCCACAGACCGATCGACTCGCTGAGCGAGTTGGTCAAACTCCGCCAGCAACCGATCGCGCGAGTCGATGCCGCTGGCAGTCAAGCCGTCCAACAATTTCAAATGCGGAATCTCGATGCCGCGTTCCGGATGAAAGTCCAACCGAAACGGATCGTGCATCGGCCCCAGCGCCGCGCCTCCTTCGCCGGTGATCGGCCGCTTGCCTTGATGCAGATGCCCGCCGACCGCCACGAACCGCGGCATCCCCGGCGAGAACCCCAGCACCTTCGACACGATCGAACCATGCGTCGGTTTCACCGCACCCGACAACACTTGTCCGCTAAGACTCGCGGCTCCCGTGCTGCTGCCCGTCAACCCAATCGTCCCAGCAATGCCATGATCGTTCGATGTCCCGCGCAGTGACCGAATGACCGAATACTTTTTCGCTCGCCGAGCAAGCTGCGGCAACAACTCGCAGACATCGAATCCCGACACACTGCTGGCGATTCCCGAATACGGACCACGGTACTCGACCGGTGCTTTCGGCTTCAGATCAAACGAATCGAGATGACTCGGCCCACCCCACAGCCACAACAGAATCACGGACTTCGCCGGAGCCTTCCGCTCGCCCTCGGCCGCATCGGTACGCAGCACGTCCGCCAGATTCACGCCGACTGCCGACAACATCCCTGCGTGAAGCAACTCTCGCCGAGTCCAACCTCGGCATTCGCGAGTTCGCATTCGGCCGATGCTCAGCATGGCTGTGTTCTCGATGCGTAGCCCGGACGCCTACGTCCGGGGTGATGTTCGGACGTAGGCGTCCGAACTACTTTCAATCCTTGAACACGAACTCCGGAGTGTTGAGCAACGCCCACATCAAGTCTTCGATGACTTGTCTGCGGACGGCTCCTTCAGCCTCGAAGAGCGCGACAGCGGTTTTGGATTCCGCTTCGGTCGGGCGGCGCGAGTAGATCGTCAGGTACAGGCTTTCGACAACCGCCACCGGTGTGAGTTCGGTCTTTGCCAACTGAGCCGCGACGCCGTTATCGGTCGTCACTTTCGAGTACAGATTCTCCGAGTTCATCAGATGCAGAACTTGCACAACGGTCGGTTCGGACGTCCGTTCGCAGGGTGGGTCTTGGTTCTCGTCGGGGCGGCCGAAGGCGTCGAGGAACAGCGACTCGATGCGCACGGTCCAGAGTTCTTTGGCTCGTGTGCCGGGAGCGGCGGCGGCGAACGTGTCCGTCGTGCCGGTAATCTGACTAATCGAATCGAGCAGCACTTCGCCGCGCAGTCGCTGGCGGTAATGCCGCGAATAGTTTCGCGTGTCGGAGGTGTTGCGATCGTTCGGAACGCTGCTCAGCCCGTAAACGTGCGAGGTGGTGATGCGGCGGATCAGCTTCTTGATGTCGTAGCCGTTGTCGCGAAAGTCGGCGGCCAGAGCCTCCAGCAGCGGGCCGTTGCTCGGCGGGTTGGAGGCTCGCAGGTCATCCACTGGCTCGACGAGTCCGCGCTCCATCAGGTCTGTCCAGATTCGGTTGACCATCACCTGCGCGAAGAACGAGTTGTCGCGCGACGTGATCCACGCGGCCAGGACGTCGCGCGGATCGGTCTCCGGTGGCAGGGCAGGGGAGTTGCCGAACAGCGGACGCGGCTCCATCGCCTTCTGAGTCTGCGGATGCGTGACCGGTCGGTCTTTGCCGCCTGTGAAGATGAACTCTTCCGAGCCGCTGATCGGGGCCGAGATGCCGGTCCCTTTGCGGCCGATGCGGCTGAAGTACGCGGCGAAAGAATAGAAATCGTCCTGCGCCCATTTCTCGAACGGGTGGTGATGACACTTCGCGCACTCCAGCCGGATGCCGAGGAACAACTGGCTGACGATCGTGGTCAACTCTTCCGGTTGCCGTTTGTCGCGGAACATATTCGTGCTGCCGTTCCGCCAAGTGCCGCCCTTCGCGGAGACCAGTTCGCGGACGAATTGGTCATACGGCTTGTTCTTGCGGAAGGCGTCCCGAATCCAAGCGTCGTAGTTCAGCACCGACTTGATGCCGACGTGATACGGATTCGGCCGCAGCAAGTCCGCCCACTTGTTCGCCCAATGCTCGGCGTAGTCTGGTTGAACCAACAGGTGATCGACGAGAGCCTCACGCTTGTTCGGTGACGGATCGTCGAGGAACTGTTTGGCTTCGTCAGCGGTCGGCGCTCGGCCAATGATGTCGATGAAGACTCGCCGCAGGAACGTGTGGTCGGGCGCGGGTTCAGACGGCGTGAGACGCAGGCGCGCGAGCTTCTGCCAGACCTGTTCGTCGATCAGATTCTTGCGAGGGAGTTTTTCATAAGTCTCCTTCGACACTTCGTTCGCCAACGGCATCGAGACCGTGCAGACCGCGATCATGTTCATGTACCGAGCCATCACCGCCGACTCGCCGGTGATGGTGTTTGTCGAGATCATGCCGCTGTCGTTGACTGCCGCGATGGCCGACTCGTTCGACTGAAACTGCGACAGCCGAGTCACCTCGCGCGTCGTCCCGTTGGAATAGTGAGCCACCACCTTCAGCGGCTTCTGGCTGTTCGCGCCGAGCACCGCGTCGCTCGGTTCGACGCTGATCCGCTCCAGCTTGGGAGCGTTCGCAATCGCTCGCGGAGTCCCCGCCAGAACCCAATTCCGCAACGTCGCGAAGTCCGCTCCGCTTGGCTCCAACCGCTTGCCTCCGCCATGCGGGACGGCCCCGATCGGCTTGAGCAACAACAAACTTTGCTCAGGTTGTGACTGCGACAACCGCCGACCACGCGATTCCTTGGTCAGCGTGTCGAAGTCGAAATCTGGATCGAACGCCAACAGCGACAACTGAAATCCATTCTGCCCACGTTGCTTGCCGTGACATGCTCCGGCGTTGCAGCCGAACTTCGTGAAGATCGGCTGGACGTCGAGCTCAAAGTCAACCGTCGGTGACTCCGCAACCGCCAAACTGAACGGCGACAGGAGAAGACCGACAAGAACCAACAACCGCGACGGACGAAACATGAGCGACACCTCAAGCCAATCAACGGACCTCAACCGAGACGGCGTCAAGATATCACCCAACAACACCCAAAGCGAAGCCCGTTGTCCCAGCACGACGCGCCAGCGAGTGGTTGCTTCGCGAAGACCACTCGCTGGCGCGTCGTGCTGGCGACACCAACGAGACTTGCGAATCGCTCACGGTTTGAGGAACTTGGAACAACCACATTCACCTTCCTGAGGAGCCGCTGATGAAGATCACTGAAATTGTCTGCCAAGTTTTGCGCTGCGAGTCCGTCGTGGCGAAGACCGCTAGTTGTCAAGATGTCGTGCTCGTGCGAGTTCGCACGGACGACGGACTCGAAGGGATCGGCGAGGCAGATTCATCGCCGGAAGTCGTGAAGGCAATCATCGACGCGCCGTTCAGTCACAATATCGCGTGCGGACTGCGGCAGATTTTGATTGGCGAGAATCCGCTCGAAGCCGAGCGGCTGTGGCAGAAGATGAATCGCAAAACGATGTATTTCGGACGCACGAGCGTCACGGTCTCGGCGATGGCTGCCGTGGATATGGCGTTGTGGGACTTGAAAGGCAAAGCCTTCGGCCAGCCGATTCACCGACTGCTCGGCGGAGCGTTTCACAAAGAGATCCCGGCATACGCCTCGATCCTGTTCGGCCGCGACGGCGAGGCGACGGCCGACATCGGCCGCCGCTGGATCGAAACGGGTTATCGCGCCGTCAAATTCGGATGGGAACCGATGGGGACATCCGAAGCGGTCGATATCGACCTCGTGCGTGGCGCTCGCAAAGGACTGGGTGACGGCGCGACATTGCTGATCGACGCGGGATGCGTGTGGGATGCTCGCACTGCGTTGCGACGTGCTCACAAGTTCGCTGATTACAACATCGAGTGGCTTGAAGAACCGCTGCGTCAAGCGGACGTCGAAGGCTATCGCTGGCTGCGCGACCGCTCGCCGGTGCCGATCGCCGCCGGGGAAGGGGAGTGCGGCCGCGAATCGTTTCGCCCGCTCATCGATCAGCACGCGCTCGACGTGTACCAAGTCGATCTCTCGCGCAACGGCTTCACCGACGCCAGCTACATCCGCCAACGCGTCGAAGAAATCGGAGCACGACTTTGCAATCACTGTTACACCAGCCCGCTGACCGTCGCCGCCAGCCTGCACTGGCTGAGCACCTGCCGTGACGCGTTCATCTTCGAGGACTGCGTCGAAGACGTCCCCATGCGGAACGACTTGACGCTCGAACGAGTCCAAGCCGACAAGGACGGCCTCATCCGAGTCCCCGACCGCCCCGGCCTCGGCGTCACGCTCAACGAGGAATTTGTGAAGCGGTACCTGATCGCCGAGTCGTGTTGAGTTGATTCATTCCGAAGTTGAAAGGGTCTGACATGGCCAAGAAGAAAATATCCGCCAAGAAACCCAAGCCCAAAGTCCCCGCGAAGTCCGTGAAGTACAAAAAGGCGATCAAGGGCAAAGCCGCTCCCAAGAAATTGCCCGCGACCAAGAAACCAGTAGCACGCAAAGCTGTGAAGGTGCCGGAAGTTTCGCTTGGCCGGCCGCTGGTCACACAGGAAGAGAAGCTCTACATGCTCTTCAAGGACGACTATCACGCTCGGCAGATCTTCGAGTTCCTGCGAGTCAACACGCTCAAGGAATTGGAAGAGTTCAGTCCGCAACAAATCGTTCGCCGCGTCTCGAAGCCGGTGTTCGACACGGTCGATCGCATCCGCCACACGTTGGCTGAGATGAAACGCTCGCTGCGCGACGACGAAGCGTATGCCAAAGAGTATCGGGACCACACGAAAGACAAGTGATGCTCACTCCGAATGCACTGTTCCAATTCGCCCCTCGTCACTAACAACTTGCCATTCCCCCATGTCTCGCATCGCCATCATCGGAGCTGGCCCGATCGGACTTGAAGCCGCGTTGCTCGCGAGGCAACTCGGCCACGAAGTGCAGGTCTTCGAGAAAGGCCGCGTCGCCGAGAACATCCTCGATTGGGGACACGTCCGGCTCTTCAGCCCGTTCGGCATGAACTCATCCGAGTGGGGCAGGGCGTCGCTGGCGAATTGGCTCGGCCCCGATGCGTTGCCGTGTGACAATGTACTGCTCACCGGGCGTGAGTTCGCCGACGAGTATTTGATTCCGCTGAGCCAGCTTCCCGAACTTGCGGGTCGGATTCACGAGCAAAGCCAAGTGCGATCCATCAGCCGCCGACACTTTCGGAAGTCCGACGGCATCGGGGCACCGGATCGAGGTGCGGAGCCGTTTCAACTGCTGATTGAACGACGCACATTTTCGCACTCCGTCATCAGCGATCCCTTTGCGGACGGCACGCACAACATCGATGACGAGTCTACCCAAGCGGTGCGAGTGCGACACGAACTCGAAACTCATCACCTCGACGAGCAGGTCGTGCTGGCGGACGTGGTGCTCGACTGCTCGGGCACTTACCCGCATCACAATTGGTTCGGCAACGGAGGGATGCCGTGCCAGGGAGAGCGTGACGGATTGACGGAGGCCCATTACCGTCTGCCAGTGATTCGCGCGGACGAATTTGGCAATCTCATCACGTTGGTCGTTGGCTCTGGATTCTCCGCCGCGACCAGCGTCGTAGCCTTGGCAGAGCTTGCCCGGCAGGCTCCTCGGACGAAGGTGCTGTGGTTGGCGAACTCACCGCCGAATCCAATCGAGTCGTCCGGGCCAATTGCGCGAGTTCCCAACGATCCGCTCATCGAGCGAGATCTGCTCGCCACGAAGGCCAACGAGTTGGCGGCGATCGGGCATTTCACGAGGGCGTCCTCACTAGAGGCCAGGAATCATCCGGTCGTGTGGTTTTCCGACGTTTCGATCAAGAGCCTGCGGCCCATTCAATCCTGCCGCGACGTCGACGGTTTCGAGATCGAACTCGACTGGTCACGAGCGGCGGGGCAGGGGAGCAATCGACCTTCGGGACTCACCGTCGATCGCATCATCGCGACCGTCGGCTATCGTCCCGATCGCTCGATCTACGAAGAACTGCACGTCCATGAGTGCTACGCGACTCAGGGGCCAATCAAGCTGGCGGCAAAGTTGCTGGGCGAGACTTCGTTCGATTGTTTAGCTCAGACGAGTCACGGATGCGACGTGCTCAAGAACCCGGAGCCGAACTTTTTTATCCTCGGTTCGAAGAGCTACGGCCGGAATTCCAACTTCCTGTTGCGTGTCGGCATCGAGCAAGTGCGTGAGGTGCTCACTTCAATGAATCGATAGCCGTACCGCGACCGTCAGGGAGCGGCCCTTGCAGATGGCCGCTCTCTGACGGTCGCGGTACGGATGAGGGCAGGACGAATGCACCCGGTTACAAATGCCGAAAGACTGCCGATTGTGAAACTCGGCTCGCTGGACGAGTTGTGGTTTCAGGTGGCCGGCACGCGCTGCAATCTGACTTGCACGCATTGCTTCATCTCGTGCAGTCCGCACAACGATTCGTTTGGATTCCTGTCGTTCGACGAAGTCGAGCGGCGGTTGCTCGAATCGGTTGAGTGGGGCGTCAAAGAGTTCTACTTCACCGGCGGCGAGCCGTTCCTGAATCCCGACTTGGTGACAATCCTCGAACGGACGCTCGACTTCGGCCCGGCGACGGTGCTGACGAACGGGACCGTCTTGAAACCCGAATGGCTCGAACGGCTGCGGGCGGCGGAGCAGGGGAGTCTCTACTCGCTGGAGTTCCGCGTCTCGATCGACGGTCCGACGGCAGAATTGAACGATCCAATTCGCGGTTCGCGCACGTTTGAACGAGCAATGCAAGGCGTTGAGCTGCTCGTGGAGTTCGGCTTCCTGCCGATCATCACGATGACTCGCGTCTGGGACGAATCTGAAGACGGAGCGGTGCTCGGCCAGTTCCGTGGCGTGCTGCATCAACACGGCTACGACCGGCCGCGATTGAAAGTGCTCCCGCGATTGCTGCTCGGAGCGGAAGCGAATCGGACCTGCGGCTACGCGGCGTCGGATCGGGTGACCTCGGAAATGCTTGTAGGCTTCGACACGTCGCAGCTCATCTGCCAACACAGCCGCGTCGTGACTGACCGAGGCATCGCGGTCTGCCCGATCTTGATCGACTCGCCCGCTGCGATCCTGGGTGATTCGTTGCTCGACGCTCAGCAGGGCTTCGCACTGTCGCACGGAGCGTGCATGACCTGCTATCAATACGGAGCGATCTGTACGAATCACTCAGCCGCAGGAGTCTGATTTTTGGAAATGTTTTCCGAGCGATTGATGTTGGTGCTGCTGACGATTGTGGCTCTCGTGGTGTCTGGCGTTCATCCGCACGACGAACTGACGTGGTGGCTGGAAGTGTCATGGGTGCTGCTCGGCCTGCCGCTGTTGGTGACGACGCGGCAGGCGTTTCCACTCACGCCGCTGCTGTACCGCTTGCTGTTCCTGCACGCGCTGATTTTGATTCTCGGCGGGCATTACACGTACGCTCGCGTGCCGGTCGGCCAGTGGGTGCAAGACTTGTTCGATCTGTCGCGAAATCACTACGACCGCCTGGGCCACTTCGTGCAAGGCTTTGTGCCAGCGATCCTGGTACGCGAGGTCTTGCTTCGCAGCAGCCCGCTGGTGGCCGGACGCTGGCTTTTCTTTCTGGTCGTCTGCGCGTGCCTCGCGTTCAGCTCGTTCTTCGAGATGATCGAATGGTGGTCCGCCATCGCGCTGGGTTCCGCCGCCGATGCGTTTCTGGCCACACAAGGCGACCAGTGGGACACACATTGGGATATGTTCCTGGCGTTGGTCGGGGCGATCACCTCACAGAGTTTGTTGGTAACACTCCACGATCGGCATTTGCGATCGCTGTTACCGGCCATGCCTCACGCCGAACGTGAATGAAAGACGAAAGACCTCGCCCGATGCGAATCGCATTCTTCGGAGGCATCTACAACAACCACATCGCACTGGCGGCTGCCATCGCCGACGCGCGGAGCAGGAGCGTCGATGCCATGTGGTGCCTCGGCGATCTCGGCGCGTTCGGTCCGCATCCCGATCGCACTTGCGAAGTGATTCGCAACAACAACATTTCGGTCGTGCAGGGCAACTACGATCACAGCATCGGCCACGGCATGAACGACTGCCAGTGCGGCTACACCGATCCGCGAGACAACTATTTCGCGCAGCTCAGCTACGACTACACGCTGGCTCACACGAGCGACGAGCATCGCGCATGGATGCGCTCGCTACCGTCTCAGCAGCGATTGGAGATTGACGGCGTGCGATTGTTGCTGTGTCACGGCAGCCCGCGGCGCACGAATGAGTTCCTCTGGCAATCGACGACGAGCACTCAGTTCCTCGCGAAGCTGTGCGACGACTTCGAGTGCGATGTGATCTTGGGAACTCACACGGGGCTGCATTGGCAACGAACATGGGATGCTAGGAACTGTTCCGCAAATCGGATCAGCCGCAGGGCGCTAGCCCCGGTTCGAGCAATCCCAACTTTTTCAAGCAATCGCGCGTTCATCAACGTCGGCGTGCTCGGTCGGCCGGAAAACGATGGGACGACGAACGTCTGGTACACATTTTTGAGAACTGGTAGAGCAGGGCGATCTCCACTGCCCTGGGAAGTGGAGTTCGTGCCGGTGGCCTGCGATCACGAACGACTTGCTCGCGAGATGCGCGACGAACGCTTGCCGGACGAGTTCATCGAGACGATCCTCACCGGCTGGTGGACGACGTGTTTGGAAGTTCTGCCCGCGAAAGAGCGGCGTCGAGGGCGTTGGTAATCGAGGCATATTATGCGAGCAGTCGTGCAGCGAGTTTCCCGCACGTCGGTGACGGTGGCTGGCGAAGTTGTCGGCCGGATCGAGCGCGGATTCTTGGTGCTTCTCGGAGTCGAAGACGGCGACGGCCAGGACGAAGTCGTTTTCATGGCTCAGAAGATTTCGGGGCTGCGAATCTTTGAGGATGCTGATGGCAAAATGAATCTGGGCTTAGCTGAGGTTGGCGGCGCGATGCTGGTTGTCAGCCAATTCACTTTGCTGGGCGACTGCCGCAAGGGCCGGCGGCCGAGTTTCATCCAGGCTGCTCGGCCGGAATTGGCGGACGAGTTGTACCGGGCCTTCTGCGCTGAGGTGCGCGGCCAAGGGATCGAAGTTCAGACCGGGCGGTTTCAAACTCACATGGATGTCGAGTTGGTCAACGACGGGCCGGTGACGTTGCTGATCGACAGCCACAAGCAGTTTTGAACTCGGTGACTTGCGTAGGGCAGAGGGTGAGATAACGGCTGTCGGCTTAAGACAATCAGCCTTCGGCCGAACGAAAACAGCCGATTTCCCGGCGTTTTCCGTAGGCGAATTTCAACATAACAGACATTATCGGACGTTGCTGATATCGCAGGGATTCGCGGGGGAGTTGGGTTGGAGACCGTCGGTCAGCTTCAGCGGCGAGGTCAGGAGACCTGCGCCGAGCGCAGTGATCCTTGGCCACCGACCTCGGCGACGGGCTACTTCGCCGCCGCTCGCAAAGCTTGATCGAGGTCTGCGAAGAGATCGTCCGAGTCTTCGATCCCGACTGACAGGCGGAGCAAGTCGGGTGGACATGGCGAGCCGACACCTTCGATGCTGGCTCGATGTTCGAGCAGGCTTTCAACGCCACCCAGCGACGTCGCCCGCTTCCAAAGTTGGACCTTGGCGGCGGTGGCGATGGTGTTGAGTTCTCCGCCTTTGACGCGGATCGAGAGCATCGCTCCGAAACCGCCGCGCATCTGCCGGCAAGCGACTTCGTGGCCAGCGAAACTTGGCAGGCCCGGATACAGGACTTCGGCGACGGCGGGATGTTCGGCGAGTCGCTCGGCGAGACTTTGAGCGGACGCGGCGGCCCAGCGGACTCGCGGGTGGAGCGTTCGCAGGCCGCGCATCAGCAGCCAGGCCTCGAACGAGCCGAGCACTCCGCCACCTTGCGAGCGGATCGTGCGGATGCGTTTCCAATAGCTGTCGGGTTCGGCGGCGAGGCGGGCGAAGAGGTTCGTAGGCCGGACGCCTACGTCCGGACAACTGTTGGGCTGACCGGACGTGGGCGTCCGGTCTACGTTCAGCGTGTGTCCGGCGGCGCAGAGCGTCGGGCCGGCGATGAGTGCTCCGGCGACGAGGTCGGAGTGGCCGTTGAGGTATTTCGTCGCGGCGTGCATGACGAGGTCGGCTCCCAGCGACAGCGGCTGTGTGAAGACGGACGCGGCGACAGTCGAATCGATGGCCAACAACGCTCCGACTTGATGCGCGATCTCGGCAGCCGCGGCGATGTCAGTCACATGCCAGAGTGGATTCGACGGGGTCTCCAACCAAACGAGTTTCGTTTTGTTTGGCCGGATCGCCGCGCGGAGTTCGTCGAGGTTGGTCGTATCGACCAATGACACTTCGAGTCCCCAGCGCTGGGCGAACGTCATCAGCCAGTTGCGGAGTGCCCAGTACATGACCGTCGGAGCAATGACGTGGTCGCCGGGGTCGAGTGCTTGGAAGCAGGCGGTCGCGGCGGCCATGCCGGAGGCGAAAACGAGGGCGTCGGTCCCCTGCTCCAGCGCGGCCAGTGTCGCCTCAACTTGGTCGAACGTCGGATTGTCGGCTCGCGAATAACAGCGGCCAGAGGAATACTCGTTGTCGGCATCTCGCTCGAACGTTGTCGAGACGTGGATCGGTTGCACGACGGCTTTCGTGACCGGCTCGATCAGGCCGAGTCCTTGGGCCGCGAGCGTTGCAGGAGCGAGTCGTTGGTCGGACATGGGATTGCTCACGCCGTGGCGGCTTCTTCGAACTGGCCCATCTTGCGGAACTTGTCGTAGCGGCGCTGAGTGATCTGGTCGCGTGGGACCGACTCCAGTTGGCGAAGCGCGCGGAGCAGCGACATCTTCAGCGTCATGGCCATGCGGCGATGGTCGCGATGTGCTCCGCCGAGCGGTTCGGGGATGATCTCGTCGATGACACCCAAACCGAGCAGATCTTTGGACGTGAACCGCAAGGCTCGCGCGGCAAGGGGGGCGTGCTTGGAATTTTTCCAGAGGATGCCGGCGCAGCCTTCGGGGCTGATGACCGAGTAGTACGCAAACTGCAACATCGCGATGTAGTCGCCGATCGCGATGCCGAGCGCTCCGCCGGAGCCACCCTCCCCGATCACCGTGCAGACGATCGGCGTGTTGATGCGAGCCATCTCGCGGAGGTTGTAGGCGATGGCGTAGGACTGACCTCGCTCTTCGGCTTCGGGTCCGGGCCATGCTCCGCCGGTGTCGATGAAACTGATGATCGGCATTTTGTATTTGGCGGCGAGCTGCATCTTTTGCAGCGCCTTGCGATAGCCCTCCGGGTGCGCCATGCCGTAGTTGTGCTCGGTGCGTTCCTTGAGGTTTCGCCCCTTCTGCTGGCCGACGAACATCACTTTTTGGTCGTCGATCTTGGCGAAGCCGGTGAGGATGGCTCGATCGTCGCGGTAGGCGTGATCGCCGTGCAGTTCGATGAATTCGTCGAAGATCAGCTCGAGGTAGTCGAGCGTCTGCGGCCGGTGACTGTCACGGGCCAGCTTGACGACGTCGGCGGGGTCGAGGTGGCTGAAAATTTCACGAGTGAGCCGCGCGATCTCCAGCCGCAGACTGCGAATCGCCTCTTTGATATTTGGCGGCGGATTCGGCTGCGATTCCAGCTTCGCAAGTTGTTGCTCGAGTTCGACGATCGGCTTCTCGAACGGATGCGGGATGCGGTTCGTGGGGTTCGGGCGATTGCTCTCCGACGGCAAGTACTCGTCACCCGCCGGAGTTTGGTCATCGTCGCTGGAGTTGTTCGCGTTGTCCGCAGACATGGGTGCCTCTGAAGTGATGCTCGCGAAGGAAGGCGGGACGGTCGCAAACTCGTTTTCGTTTTGCAAGGCGAAGCTCACGTTGAGTCGCGAAGCGCGCAAGTCTCACAGGACGTCCGGCAACTCTTCCATCATCGGCAAGTCATCCACGTCTTTCGCAGACGGTGGCGGCTCTGGCCTTTGACCGGGATGCAGGAATGATCCGGGAATGAGGCGTGCCGGAGCTGGTGCTGGTGCCGTTGGTTGTCCCGGATCCGGCTGTGGCTGGTTCGGCGGAGCCATCTGCGGCGGCATCATCTGCTGTGGAACGCCGGGCATTCCGGGCATCGGCATTCCCTGTTGCGGCATCATGGCGGCCGGGTGCATCGGCATGGGCATCATGCCCGGCATCATCCCTGCCCCGGGCGGATAGCCCGGCATCTGTTGCGGCATCCCCGGATAGCCATAACCCGGCATCGGTGCGAACTGACCGGGCATCATTTGTGGCATGGGCATGAACGGCATCTGCGGCGCGAATCCGGGAGCCATCGGAATGGGCATCGACGGTTGAGGGACGGCTGGGGCAGGTTGTGGCTTGGCGGCCAGCTTGGACTTCACGGGTTCGGGCTTGCCGGACTTTGGTTGTGGCGGGGTGTTTGCCGCGGCGGCGGAGGCGGCGACTTGTTTGGCGAATTCCGGATCGACCTTGGCCTTTTCGGATCGCGTGTGATCGGTGCGGCTGTCGAGCCGTTTGCCGAGACTCTGTTGGCCTTCTGACGCTTTTTCCTCGGCGAGTCTCTGATCGCGCAGCTTTTCGGGGTCTTCTTTGAAGGGCTGAACGTTCCGAAACTCGGACATCACCTCCTGCATATTCTTTTGCCGGTCCTTCGTCTTCTTGGCGAGCATTCGCAACACCATGCGGTCCATCTCTGGAGTGACATTCTTGTTGAGATCGGAAGGCGGAACGGGGACCGCCGTCAGGTGTTTCATCAGCAAATCTTTGGGCGTGCTTCCCTTGAACGGAATCGTGCCGGTCAGGCATTCGTAGAGCGTGATGCCCAGACTGTAGATATCGGTCGCGGGCGACGGTGCTTCCTTGCGGATTGTCTCCGGAGCGATGTACGTCAGCGTGCCGCCGATGTCCTTCTTTCCGCCGAACATCTTTCCCAACGCGCCTTTGATTCTTTCGGAAAGCGAGAAATCAATGACTCTCACTTCCGAGGCGCGGCTCATCAGAATGTTGTCCGGCTTCACATCGAGATGCACCCAACCCCTCTCGTGCATGTGGTTCAGGGCTTGGCAGGTACATTCAATGAGTTTGCGCAGCCGGGTGTGCACGCCCACGATGTCCATCAGGATGTTGGACTTGAGGTTCGGAGATTTGAAGAGTTCCAGAATCAGATAGATGTTGGTCTTGCGATTCACCGTCGCGAACCACTTGATGAGGTTGGGATGGTCCAGCGACTGCGCGACCTTGCCCTCGTACTTCAAGATCGCAACTTGTTCGGGATCCTTCATCGCTTCGGACAGCAGCACCTTCATGGCGAAGCGGTTCGTGGTGTTCTCTTCCTGAACCTCCAAGACCTGGGCGTGCTTGCCCATCGCGATCGTCCCCAGCCGGACATAGTGGTCGATCTTGTTGTCTTCGGCGGCGGGTGTTTTTTTGTCGTCGGCCACGATGAACTCTCCGGACGTGCGTTCGGTGGGAGGCAATTTGCGATGTGCCCCCCTGCTCTGTTCGTCACAAGGTATGGTTGCCCCTTCTGCTACCGCAAGTTGGCAGCTTGTGACTCGGCAGGTCAACCGCAACAATCCGCGACCACCGTAGAGCAGGCGGCTCGCCTGCTGGCCTTCTAGACATCACAGGCGAACCGCCTGTGCCACGAACTCAGGAGTTCGCCGTGCTTGCTGTCAGCCAATTGATGCTCGTGACCGCGTTGCTGTCTTCGGGAGCCGATGTGCTCGGCGACGCACCGGGAATGGAACTGCGATACACCGGCACGCTGGCGCGAGTGACTCGCACCGCGACCGAGCAGCCGTACAAGAAATTCACGCTCTTGGCCGTCGCTTCCCGGCAGGCCGAGGGGACGAAGGTCACGTACATGACCGATGAACGGGGCGGTGGAAGCTGGGCGTGGCCGGAACGATTTGGCATGCTGGAGCTCAACGCCAAAAACAAGCCGGCCAATGACGCGACGATCCGGTTGCTCGCCGAGCACGAAGGGCACCTGAACCCGATCGCGATTCGGCAGCCTTTCTTCGAGCATCCCGAACAACTCAGCGAAGATGCCGACGGCGATTGGGTCTCCGGCCAGCACTCCTACGAGTTGGCTGAAGGGACAAAAAAGATCAAGGATCGCGAGTGCCTCGTGGTGCGCGTCTCAACGAACAACGGCCGCAAGCAACGGCTGTGGATCTCGAAGGCAGACCACACGCTGTTGGTCGCCGCCGAGCAGCAAGTCTTCATGGGCCGTGGCGACGAGTTCCAATTGAAGCTCGAACTGGAATCCGTCAAGCCACTGGACGCCGCCGCCTTGGCCAAGATTCAAAAGCCGTTTGAAACTCTGGTCGCCTTGAAATCTCAGATGAACCGTCCGGACGGTGAGACCAAGGCTGAGTTGAGCGACACTCAAATCGCCGCCGCAAAGAAGGTGATCGACTCGTTGCAAACATCTGCCGAAGGGACGCCGCTCGCACCGCTGGCCGCCGTCATCAGCCGCGATGTGAAATCTCAAACGCAACGAGCCGACGACGTCTCGAACGTCTCGAAAAAGTTCGTCGGCCAGCCCTCCCCTGCCTTTGAATTGACGACGCTGGAAAAGAAAACGATCAACTCAAAAGACCTCGCCGGCAAGATCGTCGTGCTGCACTTCTGGGACTACGACAGCGATCCGCTCACCGAACCCTACGGCCAAGTCGGCTATCTCGACTTCTTGTCGAACAAGCGTAAGCGATACGGCATCGAGGTCATCGGCGTCGCGACGAACGAATCGTTCGCTGATCCCGCCAAGACGACCGGCGCGCTCCGTTCGGTTCGCAAGCTGCGTGAGTTCATGAACCTCGGCTACCCGATCGCGACCGACGACGGCACGCTCGTCACCAAGTTCGGCGACCCGCGTAAGCTGGGAGCCAAACTCCCGCTGTGGGTCGTCATCGGCCCTGACGGCAAGATCGCCCACTACCACGTCGGCTTCTACGCCATCAAACCGGACGAGGGCCTGCGACCGCTCGACGAAGCGGTGATGAAGCAGATCAAAACGAAGTAGGGCCGGCTCCTGCCGGCCAATGCTACTCAAGTTCCCAACGAAGTTCGGGGCATTGTGACCGGCTTGTTAGCTTCAAATTTACTTGCAAGGAAGATATTTGTTACATCGCAGGTTAACTCTCGATCAAAGGGTAACAGCGTGCCGACACTTCACATTGCAAAAGACGGCCACTGTTTTGTCCGTGAAGGATGTTCGCCAATCAGTGACTCGCTGTTTGATGAAATTGGTTGGTTTGATGATGGAACTCGGCCGAACACTTGGCAAGTACATCCTTATGGTGAAGATTGGCTCTACACCAATAGAGCCGAAATTCGAGAAATGGGGCGTGAACAATGGATCGAAATTGACGACGAGTTGGTTGAGAAGCTGACCAAATCCGGATGGTTAGAAACGATCGATGGAGTCAGACGAAAAGGAAACGATGGCATTCGCCACCGCACTTCTGAGGAGCTTCAAGAACGCGCCGAGTTATTGCGTCGTGCGATTGACTCTGTATTGTTGGTTGGCCACAAGCAAAATACGGCTCGCAAAAAAAAGCCGATGGTCACATGTGATGTCTGCGGAGTTCTTGTTCGCCGTGGTAGAATCGGCAAGCACAAGCAAAAAGTGCATAGCAACAAGAAACCGCGATAGCTGCTTGCCAATCGAACAGAACCGATACTGAGTATATTTAATCGGTATCAGTCATGGAGTTCGCAGGTGATAACGAAAATCAAAACGAAATAGCGGCGAACGACCAAATTCACTTGCTGGAGTCGCCTGCAAGATTGCACGGTCGCATCCACTCAAAGTAGTAGTGCTTTTCGGCTTCACGCGAACGTGAGCCGATTCGTCCCACACGACTGCCGAGCATCTCAGCAACTTTGGGCGGAAGATGGTCTTTCACGACGCGGCATTCAGTCGGATACAGTTTCGACTCATCACTTTCGTTGTCTCTAAATGCCTCCACATAAGCGTCCCCACAGACAGGCGCTTTCTCAATTCCCTGGATTTCAATACGTTGACGGTACGAGAAATCACCCCACGCAACAGAGGTTGTCAACAAGACTGCTCGCTCGAAACAAAATTTGTTCAATTGCTCAATTACGGTTAAGAGAGACTCTAATTTCGCTAACTCGTCGCAGCCATCACGCACGAAAAGAACTCCGCAGTCAGAAACGAAAAGTCCTTCGACATGTGGGGTGTCCAGTTCCTGATCCTTAATGGCCCGATAGCCGGAAGAATACAAAGCGTCCAGCGATTCTGGCCCTCTTTGTTTGTCTTTCATCATCGACTTGAACCCGGCGATATCGGCGAACGCAACGAAGGTCTTACCGTTGAAATCTTGAATCGCCATTGTCGGAAACCTTTGAGACCTAACAGGTACTCGACAGAATATGTACGGCAGATGTTTGCCGAAGTGTTGCAATGCTGCGAGTCACGCTATCGGACGAGCATGTTTCTCGCAATCAGTGGCTGCCTACGCTTGGCACATGTCTCCTGGCTTTGCCGCGTAGGTTTCCCTTGATCAGCGATATTTTGAGCGATTGATACAGATTGATGAGACTGTCGGTCTTGTAGCGGAGTGATCGGAAGACCCGCGCCGAGCCAACACGATTGACTTTTGATTCCGTCGCGGCGAGATAAGATGTCGGCATGGCTACCGCGGACACACTCGCACAACTCAAGTCGCGCATCCTGTCGCACTTCTCGATGATGTTTCTCTCGACGTGGGAGGAAGAGCGTTGGGAGGCGGAGTTGGCGGCGCTGGCGACTGAGATGGATCGCGGGTTAGTGACGTGGACGGTGACTCGTGGGGCGCAGCCGTCGCTCAATGGGAATGCGTCGGCGATGATCGACGCGGCGGAGTTTCTGCGGCATGTGCCCGACTTCGCGAGCGAGCAGTTGTTCTTGCTCAAAGATTTTCATCCGCATCTGGTTGATCCGCACATCGTGCGGCAGTTGCGGGATCTGGTGCCGGTGCTCATCGAGCAGAACAAGACGCTGCTGTTCATGGGGCCGGAGACGGAGATTCCGGTCGAGTTGCAAAAAGATGCGTTGAAGTTTGATTTACCGCTGCCGGGTCTCGACGAACTGCACACGGAATTGAAAGGGGTGCTGGCGTCCGATAACGCGCACCGCCCTGCCCCACTGTCGGTCACTCCGGAACAGGAAGAGCGACTGGTCCGCACGATGCTGGGGCTGACGGCGGCTCAGGCGAGGAAGTCTTTCCAACGAGCGTTTCTCGGCCGGAGCGAGATCGACGAGGAGATTTACTCGCAGCTCATCGGCGAGAAGAAGGTCATGGTGCAAGGCTCGGAGATGCTCGAATTTCAAGAGCTGACCGAGGGAGTCAAAGACATCGGCGGGCTGGACGGCTTGAAGGATTGGGTCGCGAAGAGATCGCTGGCGTTCAGTGAAACGGCGAGGAAGAAAGGGATTCCGGCTCCGAAGGGAGTGTTGCTGTTGGGCGTGCAAGGTTGCGGCAAGAGTCTCACGGCGCGAGCGATCGCCAAGATGCTGGCGTTTCCGCTGGTGCGACTGGATGTCGCGACGCTGCTCAGCGGCGACAAGGGGCAGTCCGAGAAAAACATGCGCGACGTGCTGGCACTGATGGAGATGATCGCGCCCGCCGTGCTCTGGCTCGACGAAATCGAAAAGGGCTTCGCGGGTGCGAATGGCGAGGCGGGATCGGACTCGACGATGGTCCGCATCATGGGCCGCTTCCTGACCTGGATGCAGGAGAACCCGGCTCCGGTGTTCGTCGTCGCGACGGCCAACAGCGTGACTGGCCTGCCTCCCGAAATGTTGCGGCGCGGTCGCTTCGATGAACTCTTCTTCGTCGATCTGCCGAACTACCACGAACGCAAGCAGATTTTGGAGATTCATCTCCGCAAGCGTGCATTCGATCCGGCAGCGTTCGACATCGCGAAGCTCGCGGAACGAAGCGAAGGCTACAGCGGTGCCGAGCTGGAACAGGTCGTCCTGGCCGCGATGGTCGAGACCTACGGCAGCACCGACGGCATCACGCAGGCGGCGTTGGAAAAAGCTCGCGAGGAAACCGTACCGCTGTCGGTCACGATGGAAGAGAAGATTTTCCAGCTTCGCGAATGGGCAAAAGGCCGCTGCCGACCGGCGACACCCGATAGCCGCGTACTGCAAATGCTGGAAGCCGAGCAGCGGCAGAAAGCCGAAGCCGCCGGCGACGAGCATTCCCTTGAGGACAAGCCGTTCGCATTCGATCCGACCGAATTGGAACCGGAGGAAACCAATGAGGAATGGAAAATTCCCGCCCAGAACGGTGACGTGCCGGCGGCACTGCTCGAATACGTCCGGACTCACGACGGCGTGACGATCCCGCAATTGCAGTCGGACTTCGCGGAGTTCGTCGCGACGACGGGCGAGCAAGGTCTCGCGCTGCGTTCCGATCCGAATCTGATCCTCTGGCTGGGCCTGAGCGCCGAGTTCGCTGGAGAACTCTCGAAACTCATCAGCAACAAACGCTTGTTTTTGCGAATCACCGATGCGTCGGACTTCGGAGATTCGGAGACCGAGATCAAACTTCCGAAGTTGACCGCTCTGCCCGACAACAAGGTTTCGAAACCTGCGTGGTTGCCGACGTGCCTGACCGACCTGGCTCCCGACGAACCGGATTCACGATTGGAGCGAGTCGCTCGCATGATGCTCGCCAAATGATCCCCCGACACCTTATCCCAGCACGACGCGCCAGCGAGTGGTCATCCACGAAAGACCACTCGCTGACGCGTCGTGCTAGGTTTGGCAGCCACCGATACAAAATTCGCAGACCGACAAATTGGCCAGCCGTGTTGCTGTTGCTGAGTTGGTTTGTTGTTGGCGAACTCCATGTCGGTTTTTGCGAGCAGCCCAATGCGCTCACGGACAAGACGCCAGCCTCCACGACGCGCGAGCCAATTTCGGACGACGACGCGCCGACGGAACTCAAGCGATTGATCGCCGACGGCAAAGTCAAAGTCGTCTACGACTCCGACCCGGAGTTCGTGAAGGCCGCGCGAGGTTGGGCCGACTTCCATGTGCGGCTGGAGCACACGTTCAAATACGGCCTGGTGAAGTCGCGAAAGAACGACCGCTGGCAAGTGAGGCTCACTGTCGCGAAGTTGGAACAGAAGATTGAGCTGACGCACTTGATCCGGCTGCCGGCTTCGTTCAAGTCACCGGACGTCTGGCAAGGCTCAATTCTGCGACACGAGTTCGATCATGTCGCCGTGAGCCTGGACCCGCGAGCGATGCTGCTGCTTCACCATTTGCTCAAGCACTTGCCGGTGATCGAACGGACTCTGGAGCCGCAGGAAGAGCCGTCGAACGAACGACTCAAACAGATCATCACTGAGGAAATCGACCGCCGTCACAAAGCGGTGATCGAGTTGATGCGGCAGAACAATGTGCTGCTCGACAAAGTGGGCAACCACGGGGCACGATCGGTGCCTGACCGAGCCGCCTTCTTCGCCAAGCTCTACACGAAGGAGCATCTCGCCGAGCAGAAGTTCCCGTTTGTGGATCAAGTGCTCAAACTGCTGGAGACGAAGGAATACCAAAACGCCGAATTGCGTTTCGTGCCGCGTGATCCGACCGAGTAATCTTGGCAAGCGGTATTCCGCGTTCGAAGTCCGAGTTACACTGCCGCTCCGCCGAACCCACCCTGCCCGCGAGGCCCTGCGATGCGAATTCTGCTCTGCTCCGCGTCGTTGTTGTGTGGACTCGCCGTGACGGCCGAAGCCGCAGAGATCGATTACCTCACAGAAGTGAAACCGCTGCTGGCCGCCAAGTGCGTGGCCTGTCATGGCGGCTTGCGACAGCGGGGCAACTTCCGGCTCGACACAGCAAAGTTCGCGCTCAAAGGGGGTGACAGCGGCCCAGCCATCGTGGTCGGCGACAGCGCCAAGAGCGTGTTGATCGAAGCCATCCTCGGCGAGAACGGCCGCACGAAGATGCCCGTCGAAGGCGAACCGCTCAAGCCGGAGCAGATTGAAATCCTCCGCCGCTGGATCGACGCCGGAGCGAAAGCCCCCGCTGACGAACCCGTCGCCGACCCACGCGACCACTGGGCGTTCAAGAAGCCCGTGAAATCCCAAATTCCAAATCTCAAATCTCAAATCTCAAATTCCTCCGCTCTAATCGAAAATCAAAAATCAAAAATCGAAAATCCGATCGACCTGTTTACCGTCGCCGAACAGCAATCGCGCGACCTCACACCCCTGCCCGAAGCCGACAAGGCGACGTTGCTGCGGCGAGTCTTCATCGACCTCATCGGCCTGCCGCCAACATCTGCGGAGTTGCATGATTTCTTGAATGATGACGAACCCGACGCTTACGAGCGTGTCGTCGATCGACTACTCGAATCTCCGGAGCACGCACGACGCTGGGCTCGGCATTGGATGGACATCTGGCGGTACAGCGATTGGTACGGCAGCCGCGGCGGCAACGAACTCCGCAACTCGCGCCGGCACATCTGGCGCTGGCGTGACTGGATCATCGAGTCGCTTGCCGCCGACAAGGGCTATGACCGCATGATCGTCGAGATGCTCGCGGCGGACGAGATCGCTCCCGGCAATCGCGACATCGGCCGAGCCACCGGCTTCCTCGGCCGCAACTACTACGTCTTCAATCGCAACGTCTGGCTACACGACACCGTCGAGTTCACGAGCGCGGCGTTTCTCGGTCTGACCTTCAAGTGCTGCCGCTGCCACGACCACAAGTACGACCCGCTGGCTCAAGAAGAGTACTTTCGTCTGCGAGCATTCTTCGAGCCGCTCAACGTCCGCACCGATCAACTCGCCGGCAAGAGCGACCTAATTACCGGCAATTGGCCGGCCGGTGCGCCGCCCGGACACAAGCTGAAAGACGGCGACGATTTCGTCTTCGACGCCGATCTCGCCGTGCCGACGTATCTCCTGGATCGCGGCAACGAAAAGAATCCCGTGACCGACAAGCCGCTCGCTCCCGGTGTGCCGAGCGTCTTGAATCTGCCGCTGTCACCCATCGAACCGATCACGCTTCCGCTCGAAGCGTTCTACCCCGATCTTCGCGCAGACCGCCGACAGGAGTTGATCGACAACGCGAAGACCGCCATCACGCAAGCGGAAGCGGATGTCGCCAAGAAACAAGCCGCCGTCGAAACTGCCAAGAAGAAGTTGGAGTCAGCAGTACCACGACCGTTAGGGAGTGGCCAGGGCGACACAACGGGGCCGCTCCCTAACGGTCGCGGTACGGATACGGTGACGCCGTTTCTCGACGACATTTTCGCCACGCACAACAAAGAGGTCTGGAAAATCCTCAGCGGTGATTGGACGTTCGAAGATCAGAAGCTCAAGCTGAAATCGCCCGGCCATTTCGTCACGATCGCGACGCTGAGGAATCATCCGCAGGATTTCAAAGCGACTCTGAAATACCGCACGCTGCTGGGTGGTTCGATCGGATCGGTCGGTTTGTTCTTCGACATGGTCGAACTCAAAGACGCACAAGCCGTCTACACGTCCCTTGGTACCGGCAACTCCGCCGTGCAAGCGTTTCACCGCCGCAACGGAGCCGAAGCCTATCCCAACGCCGGCATCGTTCCGGCGGTCGTGAAGGTCAACGAAGACACGACCCTGGAAATCACCGCTCGCGGCCAAGAGTTGAAGATCTGGCTCAACGGCGAGTTGAAGCTGACCTACGCGATGCCGACGCCTCGCCAACCTGGGCGTTTCGCGCTGTGGTGTCACGCGGGCGTCGCTGAGTTTCATTCCTTGAAGATCGTCCCGTTTGAGCCAACCGACGAAGAGCTACGACTTGCCTTGCGAACGGCGGAATCGGAAGCTGCGCTTGCGGCGAAGTCGATCGAGGTTGCTCGTGCGGAAGCAGTGGCCATCGAAGCGCGAGTCGCCGCCGACGTCGAGAAGCATGTAGCTCGGACGCCTACGTCCGAGAGACCGGACGTAGGCGTCCGGTCTACTGCGGCCAGCCGCGCCGAACGACTCGTCACGCTCGCGAAAGCGGAACTCGAGGCGCTGCGTGCCGAACAACAACTCGGCAACGTCCAATTTGAAATCTCAAATTTGAAATCTCAAATCTCAAACTCCAAATCCGAAGAAGCCCGCAAAGCCGCCGAGTCCAAACTCACCGCTGCTCGCGCCGCAGTCGATGCCGCGAAAACCAACGCCGCGAAAGACGACACGACCTACACGCCGCTCGGCCCGACCTATCCCATCACCAGCACAGGCCGACGACTCGCGCTGGCCAATTGGCTAACGAACAAAGACAACCCGCTCACCGCTCGCGTCGCCGTCAATCATGTTTGGAAACGCCACTTCGGCTCGGCCCTCGTGCCGAGCGTTGCCAACTTCGGACTCAACGGGAAACCGCCAACGCACCCTGCCCTGCTCGATTGGCTGGCCGTCGAATTCATCGAATCCGGCTGGAGCATGAAGCAACTGCATCGCCTGATTGTCACCAGCGCGACGTATCGCAGGTCGAGTGGCGAGGGACGAGGGGCGAGGGGCGAGCAAGACAGGAGTCCCGATCTCTCGCCCCTCGCCACTCACCCCTCGCCCCTCTCCTCCGATCCCGACAACCGTTTCTACTGGCGATCCAACGTGCGCCGCATGGAAGCCGAGGTCGTGCGCGACACGTTGTGGTCTCTGACTGAGGGACTCGACCGATCGTTCGGCGGCGTCGAACTCGAACCGGCGGCGGCCGACACGACGCCGCGCCGCAGTCTTTATTTCCGACACACGCCTGACGATCAGGCCACGATGCTGGAACTCTTTGACGGTCCCTCGGCCGCCGAGTGCTTCGAGCGAACCGACAGCATCATGCCTCAGCAGGCGCTGGCGCTTGCCAACAGTTCGCTCGCGCTGATGCAGTCGCGCAATCTGGCTCGGACTTTGTCACAGGCTCAGGCCGGCACGGCGCTGACCAGCGATGCCGACTTCTTGCGTTCCGCATTTGAACGCGTTCTCAGCCGAAGTCCGAATGCCGATGAACTGGCGAAGACTGAAGCATTCTTGCAGAGGCAGACCGCAGCGCTGGCTGATCCGGCCAAACAGACGCGGACGACAACGGGGTTGAACAGCTCGCTCGCTCCGGCGACAGACCCGCGATTGCGTGCCCGCGAGAACCTCGTGCATGTCCTGCTGAACTATCACGAGTTCGTGACGATTCGCTGACCTACCTTTCCGACCACGAAACTTGCAGAGCTTCCGCCAGTTGTTCGATGACCGGTGTCAGTTTCGATCGCATCGCGTGTTGGTCATCCCGGACGAACTCGGTCTGCAGCAGGATGTAGGTTTTGCGTCCCGCGTGGATCAGGATGCGAGCGGCATAGGTCACCGAGGGATTGTCCTCCGCTTCGGGATCTTTCGGTTTCGGGTTTGGCTTCTCGATGGTCAGCGACATTTCGTAAACCTTTTCGAGCGAATAATCGCGAGTGACCCAGCCAACTTGCGTGTGAAAGCGTCCGCGTTCCCAGTCGATCACGGAGTCGCGGCGGCGACCGTCAAGCCCCGTCCAGATTGCCAGTCCAAGCCCCAGCGTTCCGGAGACCACCAGGTAAATCGGGAAGAAAAAACGCTCCGCCTCCTCTCCAAAGATCATAAACGCCGGAATCAAGCCGAAGATCACCCCCATGACCAATCCCGCAATCACCGATCCAAAGATGACTTTGAAAATTCCCATTGGATCGCGGTGCAAGTGAATACGTTGCCCCGGTTGCCATTCCAGGAACCGTTCGCGAAACACCAGGCCGAATCGTCCACGGTCGGTCGTTGCGTCACGTTGTTGGTTGGTTTTGGTCTTCATTTTGCCCGGACGAAGGTGACGACCGCGAACAGCAGACCGGTGAGCGGGCCGACGACGAACGCCCCCGTCATCGCCGCCTCCATCGAACGATCATGTTGGTTGCTCGACAAGAGGCTCACCAAACCGAGGCCGCCGAATAGTCCGACCACATAACCCACGAGGCCCAATCCGAACGACAACAGCAATCGCTTTCCAACCGACATGACAGGCTCCAACCTCGGCAATGATCCAACAGAACGACAGCGGCGCGTCGACCAGGTCGTCTCGCGGCACGGGTTTGACAGGTCTAACGCAACTGCGGCACGAGTCGCACAAAGATTCCGAAAAAGTTTTCGTTTTCGCCGTTTGATCCGAACAACGGAGCGTTCCATCGGACGGAAACCGTTCCAAGTGGTCGATTCGCCGCCTGGCAACGATTAGACTCGGCCGCTGCTTTCGCGGGAGATTATTGCAGCTCAATGGATGGCAATGGCCGGAGGCAATCGGATGAGTGCGACACCTGTTGGAGAAATGCTCAGCCGTGTTCGTGGCGGAGACGCGGCGGCCGCCGAGGAGTTGGTGCGGACCTACGAACCGGAACTCCGGCGAGCGATCCGCGTCCGCCTGACGGATGCTCGGCTGCGACGGCTCGTTGACTCGATCGACATCTGCCAGTCGGTGCTGGCGGGTTTTTTTGTGCGCACCGCCGCCGGGCAGTACGACATTCAAACTCCCGAAGAGCTGCTCAAGCTGTTGGTCACGATGGCTCGCAACCGTGTGATCGACTGGGCTCGGCGTTCGCAGGCGGATCGGCGTGACGGCCGGCGCGACGTGTCGATCGAAGGGGAGGACGGCCAGCAAATGCAGTTCGCCTCGAATGAACCGGGGCCCGCCTCCGTTTTGATCAGCCGCGAACTGCTCGATCAGGTCCGCAGCCGACTGGCTCCCGAAGAATTGAAACTGATGGAACAGCGAGCCGAAGGTCTCGACTGGAATCAAATCGCGGCCGAGACCGGCGACCAAGCCAACGCCGTCCGCATGAGGCTCACGCGGGCGCTCGATCGAGTCGCCGAGGAGCTTGGACTGGAGCAGTCGCATGTCTGACTCACACTCCCCTTCCCCAACACCGTCGCAGCCGATCGTCATTCGCGAGAACATCGACAGCTTGTCGGCGTCACTGTCCGACCAGATCGAGATGCTCGCCGGTGAGTTGCGAACGCGCTGGAAGAGCGGCAAACGCATCGGCGTTGAACAACTCGGTTCCGCTTTCGAGCAACTCGCGAAGAACGAAGAGCAACTGCTCGACCTGATCTACCACGAGGTACTGATCCGCGAAGAGTTCGGCGAGAAGCCGAAGCTGGAGGATTTCACCGCGCGATTTCCGCAGCATGTCGATCGGCTGCAACGACTGTTCGCGGTTCACGGCGCGATCGAGGACGATGGCTGGGACGAAGAACTCGATTCGGCATTCGCGGATCAAGCGCGGACGATGACGGGCGAAGACGGGCAAGAGCGTCCGGCTCCGTCGTCCACCGATCTGGGGGACAGCGGCGAGCGGAAAAAGTCGCATTGGCCACGAAAGTCGCGTGACTCGCGGCCGGTCGAGCCGCCACCTGGTTACGAGTTGCTCGAAGAGATCGGCCGCGGCGGCATGGCGGTCGTGTTCCGTGCGAAGCAGCAAATCCTGAATCGGGTCGTCGCGCTGAAGATGCTGTTGGCCGGTGGTGTCGCCAGCAAAGAGGTGCTCGCCCGCGTCCAGCAGGAAGCTCGTGCGGTCGCGCAGTTGCAGCATCCAGGGATCGTGCAGATTCACGAAGTCGGCGAGCATCGCGGACTGCCATTTCTCTCGCTGGAATACGTCGCCGGCGGCACGCTGCATGAGTGGCTCAACGGTCGCCCGCTCCCCCCGCTGGAAGCCGCGCGAATCATCGAGCAACTCGCACGCACGACGCAGTACGCGCACGAGCGAGGCGTCGTGCATCGCGATCTCAAGCCAGCGAACGTGCTGTTGACCGAACGGCCGGTGAGCATGCAATCGAGCACGACGATCCCTGTCGGCGAGATCACGCCGCCGAGCATCGCCACGCTCGCCAGAGCGGGGGACAGCGATCCATCCAACCCACGCTCTGGCGAGCGTGGCTACGAACCGCAAACCAAGATCAGTGACTTTGGTCTCGCGCGCGTGCTTGGCAGCCGGAGTGATCTGACGGCGACCGGCCAAGTCATCGGCACGCCGAGCTACATGGCTCCCGAACAGGCCGCCGGGACCGTCGATGATGTCAGTCCGGCTCAGGATATTTATTCGCTCGGCGCGATCTTGTACGAACTGCTGACCGGCCGGCCGCCATTCCGAGGTTCGTCGTTGTTCGACACGCTCGAACAAGTCCGCACGACTGAGGCAGTCCCGCCGAGACAACTGCAGCCGCGCGTGCCACGCGACATCGAAACGATCTGCTTGAAATGTTTGGAGAAGCTCCCCGATCGCCGCTATCCGACCGCCGCCGCGCTGGCGGATGACCTGCGACGAGTGCAAGACGGTGACACGATCACCGCTCGCCCAGCCGGGTCGTTTGAGCGTGGCTGGAAATGGGTCCGTCGCTATCCGGCCGTCTCGTCGCTGTCGTTGCTCACCGTGCTGCTGACTGTTGTCGGAGCGGTCGGCATCTTGCGAGAAGCGCAACGCGCGAATCAGAACGAAGCGTCCGCGATCATCGACAGCCAGCGAGCCGATCATCAACGCCGATTTGCCGAGACTCAACAGATCAAAGCGGAAGAGCAGGCGAAGATCGCGCTCCAGGAGCGTTTGAACGCCGAGGAACAACGAACGCTGGCCGAGGAAGCTCAGAGGAATGCGGAGCAGCAACGGCAAGTCGCCGAAGCGGAACGAACGCGGGCCGTCCAAGCTCAGGCCCAAGCCGAAGCCAGTTTTGATCGGACCATGACCACCATTAAATCGCTGGCGGACCTCGGCACGTCGCTCCGCAGCCAACCGGGCCAGCAAGCCACCAGCAAACGACTGCTGGACGAAACGCTCCGGCTGTATGACGAGCTGGCTAAAGAGCAAGGGACGAATTCGACGTTGCGTCGGCGACGGATCTCGGCGTTGGTGAGTGCGGGTGAGATTCGCAAGAGCCTGCGTGAGTACGACGAGTCCGAGAAGCTGCTGAAACAATCCGCCGAATTGGTGGAGTCGGAGATTCAATTGAGTCCCAGCGACCCCGATCTGAATTACCGAGCGACCACCGTCTACTGGAATCTGGCTATCCTCTACAAAGACAGCGACCGACCAAACGAATCCTTGGAGTCGCTGCGGCGGTACGCGGTTGCCATCGATGCCGTGCTGGAAAAGTACCCCGGCAATTCCGGGATATTGACCAGCAAGGCGAATGCTCTCACCAATGAGTGCATCATCCTGATCCACTTGGGGCGACCGCTCGACGCGCTGGTTCGCTATGACGAGGCGATCACCATTCTTCGCGACGTCCTGAAGAGGTTGCCTGACCACCTGGGTGCGCAAAACGAACTGGCGCTGGTACTGCACGACTATTCGACGCTGCTGCGCCGACTGGGGCGCGTCGAACCGGCCGAAGCCGCGTTTCGCGAAGCGTTCGCACTTCGCAAGGCACTCTTTCAAAAGTTTCCGAAAGATGTCTTCCATCGTTCGTTCTTGGCCCGGCTCCACACCAGCCAAGGGGAAATCGAACGGGCGGCCAAGCACTATGACGAAGCCATTGCTCAGCATCAGCAAGCGGTGACACTCACGCAGTCGCTGGCGGACGACTTCCCGGACATCTACGAGTACCAGCGAATTACCATCGGAGCCATGATCGAACAATTGAACGTCTGCCTGGCCGCGAACAACACGGAGATTGGCAAACCTTTGCAGCAACGCCTGGCGGCACGTCTGCAGATCGCGTTTCAGAAATTTCCAAAAGACCAGTACGTCGTCGACAAGGTCGCGGACTGGCTCGATCACTGTGCCGCTCAACTCTGGGAGGATGGCCAGAAGGCTCAAGCCACATCGCTGGCCAAATCGGCGCTGCAAGCCGCCGTCGCCGCGTTGACGCTCACCACAGCGCTGAAACCGGACGAGGAGGCACGTCTCCTGAACGGCGCCGCCTGGAAGTTGACCGTCATTGCCGACCCGTCGCTTCGCGATCACAAGAAGTCCGTCAGCCTGGCTCGGCGAGCGGTCGAGCTTGTTCCCGAGCACCCGTACTACGCTCACACGCTGGGGACCGCGCTGTACTATGCGGGTGAATTCGCGGCGGCTCGCGAACACTTGCTGAGGGCGATTCAACTGGAACAGGCGACCGAAAAACGTGGCACGCTCGATCAACTGGCGTTGGCCTTCAAGGCCCTGCCGAAAGATGCGGCTGCCGCTCGCAAAGAATTGGACGTCGCGTTCGGTCTGAAGAAGAGACCGCCCGAAGTGATGTCGATCTATTACTCGATGCTGGCCATGACGCTGTGGCAACTCGACGAGAAAGAGGCCGCTCGCAGCGTGCTTCGCTTGGTCGTTGATCCGCCCAATGACTTCTCCAAAGACGGCCCGGAACTGCGACGAATGATTGCCGAAGCTCGAGCGCTGGTCGGTGCGGAGTAGGCTCTGACCCGCCATCGTACATCAGCCATTCAGGCTGACTCGATCAACCACCGACCCGATGTTGCCAATCCGTTGCCTAATTCATCGACAGTTCCAGCAACGTCCCGTCCGCGTCCTCCGGATTCGGATCGAGCCAGTCGAAGGCTTCGTCTTGCGACGCGAAGACCTGCAACCGGTCTTGCAAATGTCCCGGCATCGTGTCGGCGAACTGATCCGCGTCCTGTGCAACGATCGCGAACCGGCCGGGCAATTCACGGATGCTGAGGCACGCAAACGTCAGCCGTTCCATCCGACGAATCATCGGAGCATCGCAGATCAGCACGACGTTGCGGCCGCGTGACAGAGCTTCGCGGATGCGTCGATGCATCTTCTGAGCTTGCTCGATTTCGACTTTCGTGAAGTGAATGACGGCGAGATTTCGTGGAGCGTTCATGGCATGATCCCTTTTGAGGCTGATGGTTGGTTGGGTCGGTCGTTTTCGCCAGCCAGGTCGAATCGACCTGCGAGCCACTTGTTGGTGTCTCGCGTCGTTGTGTCTCACACCTCTATCAACGCAGCCCCTCCGCGAGTCGCACAAAGAATTTGAATTTTCGATCAAGCGACGAAGCCGCAGCCAATTTGGTGAGCTGGGCGGCGTCAGCCCCCGGACAGTTCGGATCACATTCGTCCGGGGGCTGACGCCGCCCGGCTCACCGAAGCACACGCGAAAAACAGACGTCGTTCGAGCAAAGACTCGATTCCGCCGCCAGAAACTCACCACATCGGCCGCCAGAAATCCGACTTGTGTCACCGGTGCAACGAGCTAACCTCACTCCCCTGCCCTTTCCCGCCCAGCAAATTCAGAGACCAATCAGGAGCCTGACTGTGCCCACGACTCGCGATCCCTTCCCCTGCCGTCGGACTCGCCGCAGCGTTCTGGCCGATTGCGGCCTCGGCTTCACCGGCCTGGCGATGGGAGCCATGCTGCACCGCGATGGTGTCGTTCGCGCGAACGACGCTTCTGCGAAAGAAGTCATCGACGGTCGGCCGCACCGTCAGCCGAAAGCCAAGAGCGTCATTTGGCTCTTCATGGGCGGAGGGGTGAGTCACGTCGAGTCGTTCGACCCAAAACCAGCACTCAATAAATACGCGGGACTGACGATCGAAGAGTCACCGGCCGCCGATGCGGTGCTGAAGTCCCCCTTCTACCGGAAGAACGTGCGCGACTTCGCGGGCGGGCCACGCAAGTTGATGGCCAAGATTTATCCGATGCAGATCGGCTATCGGCCGCACGGCGAGAGCGGCATCGAGATCAGCGACTGGTGGCCGCACGTCGGTTCGATGATCGACGACATCGCCGTCGTCCGCTCGTGCTGGTGTACCGACAACGATCACGCCGCGCAGTACGAGATGCACACCGGGCATCACATCTTCGACGGCTATCATCCCAGCGTCGGCTCGTGGGCGCATTACGGCTTGGGTTCGCTCAACGACGAACTGCCGAGCTTTGTCGCGATCGGCGATCCTCCCGGAGTCTGCTGCGGCGGCAAGGGTGCTCAGAACGGGGCGTATCTCGGCCCGGAGCACAACGCCGTGCATCTGAAGTTCGACGCGAACCTCCCCCTGCCCTACGCCTCGCCAGGCCCGGAAGTCTTTCAAGAAGAGCAAGCCGCCGAGTTCGAGTTGCTCCGCGAGCTCAACGGCTTGTCCGCCGCGAAACATCCCGAAGACACGGCCGTGCGAGCGCGGATGAAATCGTATGAACTCGCCTTCCGCATGCAGACGTCGATCCCCGAAGTCTTCAAGCTGTCTGGCGAGACCGCGTCAACAAGTGACCTCTACGGTTTGAACAACCCGGTCTCGAAACCGTTCGGGGAAACCTGTCTGCTCGCGCGGCGGTTGGTCGAACGCGGCGTCCGCTTCGTGCAGCTTTATCACGGCGGCGGAGGTGGCGGCTCGTGGGACGCGCACGCCAACTTGAAGGACAACCACGGCAAGCTCAGCCCGATGGTCGATCAACCGATCGGCGGCCTGCTGCGCGACCTCAAGCAGCGCGGCCTGCTCGACGAAACCATCGTCGTCTGGGCCACCGAATTCGGCCGCACTCCCGGCGAAGAAGGCGCAAAAGGCCGCGACCATCACCCCTACGGCTTCTCCTGTTGGCTCGCCGGCGGCGGCCTGAAAGGGGGCCTCGCTCACGGAGCTACCGACGAAATCGGCTTCCACGCCGCCGAACACCGCCACTACGTCACCGACATCCACGCCACCGTGCTCACCCAACTCGGCCTCAACCCACACACGCTCGAAGTGCCCGGCCATAAGCGGCTGGAGATCGAGTTTGGGAAACCAATTGGCGAAATCATCGCGTAGTATGTCGCCGTCATCGCTCCGCGTGACGAGTCGATCGTCGTTTGATATCAACCGACAAAAGACTGTCGAATGACGTTCGGCTCATCACGCGGAGCGATGATGGCTACATAAAATCAGCTCGCAACAACGGAGACCAATCATGGCTGAAGTCTTGGAAATTGAAGAGATCGCCCGTCAAGCGAAAGAGTTCTACGAATCGGAACTTCGGCAGACATTAGAGGCCGACCATCGAGACGAATTTGTCGCCATCGAGCCAATTTCGCGGACGTACTACCTGGGGCTGACCATGGTCGATGCGAGTCGGCAAGCGAGAGCGATGCAACCCGGCCGCCGCAGCTACCTCATGCGGGTCGGCCACAAGTCCGCAATGCAGATTGGCTGGTTCGAATGATGAACGGTGTCGTCGATTCACACGGCCGTGCGTTGTTGCCGATTGACGTTCGCAATGCGCCCGACGGTTCTGCAACTCGGATCAACGTCTGGGTAGATACTGGCTTTACGGGCGACTTGGTTCTGCCCAGAGATCAAATTCATCACCTTGGGCTCCGTGAATCTGCCGTCATCCAAACGACTCTGGCCGATGGCCGTGAAGCCGAAATCGAAAGTTTCATCGCCTGGCTCGATTGGTTCGGCGAACTTCAAGAAGTCGAAGTCTGCGCCAGTTCCGGCCAGAACATCTTGTTGGGAGTCCGGCTGATGCTGGGGCGACGATTGGTGGTGGATTATGACGCGATGAACTTGACGTTAGAGTGACTTCCATGCCGCCGACCACCGCCACGACGTCACCGACATCCACACCACCGTGCTGACTCAACTCGGCCTCAACCCACACTCGCTCCAAGTGCCGGGCCACAAGCGGTTGGAGATTGAGTTCGGTAATCTGATTCGCGAGATCATCGCGTGAAGGTGTTACTGTGCTTTCATCATGGCAACTTCTGGTCGGTCTCTTTGTCGTTTGGATGCTGTGGGCAGTCGCAGCAATGATGGAACGTGCCGCTGAAGATGTCCGAAAGGGTATTCCAAGAGAGCAAAGAGGCCATGTAAGCGTTGTTCCGGTGATCCCGCTCTTTCCATTATTCTTTTGGGGCTTCGCGTCCTTGCTTGATCTTTTCGT
Source organism: Candidatus Kuenenia stuttgartensis (assembly GCA_945904015.1). Classification (GTDB taxonomy): domain Bacteria; phylum Planctomycetota; class Planctomycetia; order Planctomycetales; family Planctomycetaceae; genus SXKJ01. The sequence goes on from CAMDPK010000018.1 coordinate 57,836, forward strand.
TAAGCATTTAGGAACCGTACTCGTCGTTGGTGGACATGGTGTGCTCTCCGTTTGTTTGATTGTTTCGATTTGCCGTGACTGGAACCGCCTCCGATCAATCGACGACCAACCATGAACGCGATGTATCGGATGGCCGCCCTCGGCCGTCCTGCGATTCGCGTTTCTTCGTTCCCGAACACGGAGGACAGGAGCCGGCCCTCCGTGAAGAGTTCGGCGACTCGGCATTCAAATCCCGGCAGGACATCCTCGCCGGAGAGTCGCGCGTCTTCGCAGAGCAGTCGGCCGTTGTCTGGCCATCCATTCAGAAATGTGATTGGCTTGGGCGGGAACTCGCCGACTATTATGGAACGAGTTCAGGCCAGCTTCCCGCAGTGGGCAGGCCAACCACGACAGAAACGGTGTGAGCATGGTGACGATTGAATTGGATCCCGCGCGTGAGCGGCACCTCGACGAGTTGGCTCGGAGTCAAGGCGAGGATGCGGCGTTGTTGGCCCAGCGGATTCTGTCGGACTACCTCGATTTCTTCGCGCTGCCTGAGACGGAAGATGACGACGCCTGGGCGGAAGCCTCGGTGAAGATGGCCGCAACGGCGTTTGATGCGGAAGATTGGAACGCCGAGGATCAGAAACCATGACGCGCGGCGAAGTCTGGTGGGCGGATTTGGAGCAGCCAATTGGCACACGCCCGGTGTTGATCATCACTCGTTCGGCGGCTGTTACCGCACGGAATCAACTCGTCGTCGCTCAAATCACTCGGACAGCACGAGGCATCGCGAGCGAAGTCCCGCTCACTCCCGCCGACGGGATGCCAAAGAGCTGCGTCATCAACTGCGACGTGCTCATCACCGTTCCGAAAAATCTCTTCCGCAGTCGCATCACCACGCTCTCTTCGACGAAACTGGTTGATGTCGAGCAAGCTCTCAAATTTGCTCTTGAACTCCAATAACGCGAACGAAGTGAGATCATTGATGGCACAGCATTGCAAATTCGTCGCGATCATTGCGATGTCGATCGTTTCGTTCACGCGAATGACCGCTGCCGACCAACCGCAAGACGTCTCCGAGTTGCTCATGCCGTTGGTCGAGAAGCACAAGGTTCCGGCGTTGGCGGCAGCGGTAATTGAAGGGGAGCGGCTGACAAAGTTGGGGGCGGCAGGGATTCGGGCGCGCGGGGACGAGGCGAAGGTCGAGTTGGATGATCTGTGGCATCTCGGTTCGTGTACGAAGGCGATGACGGCGACGCTGTGTGCTCGGTTGGTCGAGCAAGGGAAGTTGAAGTGGGACTCGAAGGTTGGCGACGTCTTCACGGATCAGGCCGAGCCGATTCATGCCGAATGGCGTGACGTGACTTTGGTGCAACTGTTGTCGCATCGCGCGAGCTTGCCGTCGATTCCTCCGTTGCCGCTGTGGTTGAAGTTGGTGGGGCATGACGGGAGCCGAGACGCTCGTGAGATGTTGCTGAGCGGTGGGTGGCTCAAGTCGGCACCGGCTGCGGCTCCTGGATCGAAGTGGGAATACTCGAATGCCGGTTTCATGCTGGCCGGGCTGATGGCCGAACGAGCGGCCAACAAGGATTGGGAAACGCTGATGCGCGAACTGCTCTTCGAGCCGCTCGGAATGAAGTCGGCCGGCTTTGGAGCACCCGGCTCGGCCGACAAAGTCGATCAGCCTCGCGGGCACAACGCGTTTGGGTTCGCGATGAAGCCGGGCAAAGGAGCCGACAACCCGCGCGGTCTTGGTCCGGCGGGGACCGTGCATTGCTCGTTGCGTGATTGGTCAAAGTTCATCGCGCTGCACCTGCAAGCGGCTCGTGGCGACTGCAAGTTGCTCACAGCCGAGTCCTTTCATCGACTGCATGCACCGCAGCCGATCGACGACAAGACGGGCTACGCTCTGGGTTGGATCATTCTCGAACGCCCTTGGGCGGACGGCTCGGTGTTGATGCACAACGGCAGCAACACGATGTGGTACTCGGTTGTTTGGATCGCCCCCAAACGAGGCTTCGCGGTCATGGCCGTCACGAATCTTGCCGGTCTCGGCGCGAAAGACGGAGCCGCAGCGACCGACGCAGTGGCATCGCTGTTGATCCAAAAGCAAGCGAAGCCCGCGAAAGAGTGATTCACCAAAGGCCGTGCAGTGAGCCGTTGTTGGCGAACAGCGCATCGACTCGGCGCGGGTGGCGTACCGTCGACCGGCCTGTGATCGGCGGCTCTTCGAACTTGAACTCGGATGGCGGGAGGCGGCCGTCCTACGAGCGGGTCAATTCTGGAATCGGTCGGCCGGTTTGGAGGATGGGAATGGGGCGGCCAGAGAAGTCTTGCAGGGAGATGTTTTGGGCGTCGATGCCGAGGTGTTGGTAGAGCGTGGCGACGAAATCTTGGACGCCAACTCGGCGGTCGGTGGCGTGTTCGCCGCGGAGGTCGGTGGCTCCGATGACTTGGCCGGGGGTGATGCCGCCGCCGCTGAAGACGAAGGACATGGCGTTGGGCCAATGATCTCGTCCCGGCTGCATGGTTCCGGTGGGACCGCTCGCGATTCCGCCGCCGGAGCTGGCGGCGTAGCTTATCTTCGGAGTGCGGCCGAAGTCGCCGCCGATTACGACCATCACACGGCGGTCGAGACTTCGCTCGTGCAGGTCTTCGATCAATGCGGTGGCGGCTTGATCGAAGAACGGCGTGCGGTACTTCATGCCGTCGAAGACATGATGGTTCACGGCGTGGTCATCCCAATTTTGGACTCGGCCACACAGCTCGCCGTTGAGCGTCACGCCGACCAGCTCGACGCCCGATTCCACCAATCGCCGGGCCATCAGGCACTGTTGTCCCCAATGGTTGCGGCCATAACGATCGCGGCAGGCGTCGGACTCCTTCGAGAGATCGAACGCGAGGGCGGTGTCCGGTCGCGTGAGCAGGTTCCAAGCTTGCGTCTCAAAGGTATCCATCGCCGCCATATTGCCGATCTTGTCGAGGTCGCGGCGGAGGTTGTCGAAGCTGCGACGAAGGTCGATCCGTCCGGCCAATCGAGCTTGCTGAGCCTGATCCTTCAGCCCAATGTTAGGAACCTCGAACTTCGGCGTGTTCGGATCGCCATGCACGGCGAAGGGGCCGTAAGCCGGTCCCAGGTAGGCCGATCCCAAGTACGGAATCGGACCGACACCGACATAGTTGGGGATCGTTCGCGTCGGATCGCGGCGGAGGTAGTTCGCGATCGTCAGCAGGTCTGGGTGATCCGGTGCCAGTCGTCGCCCCTGAAACGGATGCCCCGTGAAAATCTGCTGCGGCCCGTCGTCATGGCACGAGCCGGTGTGAACCAGTGACTTCAGCACCACGCACTTGTCGGCAATCGCCGCTTGCCGAGGGAGCAACTCGGAATACTGCAAGCCGGGGACGCTGGTGGCGATCGGCGAGTACGGCCCGCGATACTCGCTGGGCGCCAGCGGTTTTGGATCGTACGTCTCTAAATGACTCGCGCCTCCGTGCAGCCAGACAACAATGAGAGCCGTTCGCTCGCCGGTCTGGTCATCAGCGGCATCGGCTCGCAACCGGTACAAAGCCGGGAGCGTCAAACCCGCGAAGCCGGTCAGCCCGAAGCGAAGAAACTCGCGCCGGCGCATCGGTCCTGAACAAGTGGCGGACGGCATCAAGCACCTCTCAGACTCGGAAACGGGAGTTCGGAAATCCTGTTCCATCGAGCGTTTGATTTCAAGGTGACTCTTTGGTGCGAACAGCCCCACGCGAGCGCATTTTCCGAGTCAAGTGCTTCATTCAGTGACGATCAACCAGCATCACATCCCTCGCAGCGGGCCGTTGTTGGCGAACAGCGCATCGACTTTGCGAGTGACGTCCGGGTCTTCGATCAGTGGCGGGGCGTGATGCGGCTTGCTGCGGGCGTCGATGATGAGCGAGCCTCGGCAGCCCCAATGCTTTTGATGCACGAACGCGCCGAGTCCGGTGATGTCAGCGGCCGGGTTCGAGCGAGTGAATGTCGTCCACAGCCAGTTGTTGATCGTCCGCGCGGAGAACTCGCTGTCATCGACCAACGTGATGAGCGGGAAGGCGTTGATCGGCGAGTTGACGTCGAAGTGTCGAAGGAACTGACCGATGGATCGCTCTTGCTCTCCGTCACTCGCGCCGAATCGCGTGTCGAATGTGGGAGCGGCGATCACCAGCACGCCGGGCATGGCGAAGCGCGGGTCGCGGAAGCCGTTCGGCAATGACAATTCAGTGGGGACGGCGGTCGGCAACTCGCGACGTGACGGCCCCGCCGCAGCGATCACCAGCTTTGAACCGGCGTTGAAGCCGTGGCCGGTGTAGTCGAGCGTGTCGATCGTCGTCTGCGTTTGGAAATGCAGATCGGTGCGCCAATCGACGCGCTCCAACAGGTGGCGAAGGAACCGCGGGATGTCGTGGATGTCGAGCTGTGGATCGTCCTCGCCCGCCACGATGCAGAGATACTTTGCCAGCGACAATTGCCCTTGGCCGAGGATTGCGTTGGCACACGTCAATAACTCTTGCGGCTTGCGAACCGAGGCATACGGGACGTATCGCTCGCTGCCGATCGCGAGCAACAACGGATGCACTCCGGCGGCGTCGACGGCGTGGACGGCTTTCACTCCGGCAATGACCGTCGGGATGATCGGGCCGGTGATCTCGTGAATGATCGCGCCGAAGCTCGTGTCTTCTTGAGGCGGTCGGCCAACGACCGTGAACGGCCAGATCGCACCGTCGCGGTGAAAGACCTTTTCAACTCGCAAAACGGGGAAGTCGTGCGCCAGGCTGTAGTACCCCAGATGATCGCCGAATGGGCCTTCCGGCTTGAGACCGTTCGGATCGACGGTACCGACGATGCAGAAGTCGGCTTCGGCAGCGATTGGCAGCCCCCCTGCCCTGCGAATCATTCGTACTCGTCGGCCGCCGAGTGCGCCAGCGAATGTGAGTTCGCTCATCCGTTCCGGCAACGGCATGACAGCAGACAGTGTCATCGCCGGCGGACCGCCGACGAAGATATTGACTCGGAATGGCTCGCCTCGGCGGATCGCGGCAGCGTGATGGACACCGATGCTGCGATGAATTTGGTAGTGCAGGCCGATCTCTTGGTTGGGCTGATATTGTCCGCCGGAGAGTTGAACGCGATACATGCCGAGGTTGGAGTGCTGCCAGCCGGGTCGGTCGGCGGCTTCGGTGTAGACCTGCGGCAGCGTGATGAATGCTCCGCCGTCGTTCGGCCAGTTGACGATCTGGGGCAGTTGGTCAATCGTCGTCTCGTTGGCGAGCACCGGGCCGCGCGAGACGAACTTCGGCAGCGTGTGCAACGCGGTGAATGGTGCTCCGCGATAGCGCCACGGATGCTTGGCAAACGCCATCGGGTCGATTTTCAGCTCGACCAGTCGCCGCACGGCATCGAGTGTGTCTCGAAACAGGAAGCGAGTTCGTTCGATCGAGCCAAACAAATTTGCGAGCAGCGGGAAGCGAGAGCCTTTCGCGCGTGTGAAAAGCAGCGCTGGGCCGCCGGCTTGATAAACGCGACGTTGAATTTCGGCGACTTCCAAACGCGGATCGACTTCAGCGTCGATCCGAATGAGTTGTTTCGATCGCTCAAGGTCGGCGACACATGCTTGGAGATTGCGATAGCCCATGCGGTGGTTTGTCTTCGGTCGGTCGCCGTTTGCCAAGGACAATAGGAGCTGCATTGGTGATTGGTCGTTGGCTATTGGCTATTGATGATTCTTCGCGGATAGCCAATGACCAATAGCCAATCATCAATCTGCTGTTCGCCAAAACAAAAAGACCCCCGGATTGCTCCGGGGGTCATGAAAACCGAGTTGTCAGGTGAGCCTGCCTTGAAGCCGGCTCGTCAGGTTAGCTACGCAGTCCAAACAGGTTGCCGAGCTTGCTGGTCTTCTTCGACGTCGGGTTGTTCAAACGGGACGGGAAGTAGGCCTTGGGTTCGGTCGGAGGAGCCGGGGCCGGAGCCGGGGCAGCCTCAGGAGCCGGAGCCGGAGCCGCACCGGTAGCACCGCAGGCGTTCGCACCGCAACCAGTGTTGCAGCAGCCTTTGTCACCACAGCAGCCATCGACCACTTGATAGCCACAAGCACGCAGACCCTCTTCCGCTTGACGACGAACGCCACGGTCGCAATCGCCCAAGGCAGCCGTCAACGCGGTGACGATTTCGCACGAGCAGCAGCAAGGATTCTTGCGGAGCTGATCGCCAATCTCGTCGGCCGCTTCCCAGCGAACTCGTTCGTCGCAGTCATTCAGACCGTAGATGAACGCGGACATAATTTCTGGGTTGCAGACGCAGCTATACTTGTCGCCCAAGCGGTCGAGCGCTTTGCGGCGATCCTTGGCATAGCAAGACGTTTGAGACTTGTAGATCAAGCAGGCGATGTCCGCCGAGTGATCCTCGCAGCAGGTGTTGCCGCAGCAGCTATTGGCATTTTTGCCACAGCAAGCGTTGGCGTTGTTGCCGCAGGCATTGCCGCAAGGAGCGGCGCAGCTAGGACCACACGCTGCGGGAGCGCAGCACGCCTTCGGACCACAAGGAGCCGCACAGTTCGGAGCACAGTTGTTGGCACAGGCACCAGCCGGAGCCGCACACGCCGGAGCACACGCTGCGGGTGCAGCGCACGCCGGAGCGCACTTCGGACCACAGGGAGCCGCACAGTTCGGAGCACAATTGTTGGCACACGCAGCGGCCGGAGCCGCACACACTGGAGCACATCCGTTGTTGCCGCAGGCATTGCCTGGGGCAGCACAGCTCGGATCGCAGCCTTTCTTGCAGCAACCTGACGCGTCATGGCCGCAGCAGCTTGGCTTGCAGCACGGATTCGTCAACGTCGAGCAAGCTCGTTGATAGGTGTGGACCGTCGGGCAACATGGCCGAGCGATCGTTGGTTTGCAGCACGAGGGCTGACAGGTCGATGTGCAGCAGCTTGATTTCGCTGTTCCACAGCAAGAGTCGAACAGGCCGGCTTGCGCCACGCTGCCCAACCCCAGAGTTGCGACCACGGCGGTCAAAGTCTTGATCCAGTTCATAACGCAGCGTCTCCTTCCCTTGGGACTAATGTCAAACACGGA